>JARGOZ010000011.1:0-29857 GCA_029213025.1 Verrucomicrobiales bacterium | reverse complement strand
GCTTCAGTCCCGCAGAAGATTTCCAGGCGGCCTGTCGCAACCATTTTCCCGATTTGGGAGCAGCGGCATGAACATACGAAGAGTGCAAATCCCGCAAATCCCCGTTGGGATCGCGATCACCTGAGCGGAAAAGCACCCGCCCCTCACAATCCCGCACCGTTACTTCCAGATACATGACGCGTTCCGCATCAAATCCGGTGGGAACCGCGTGACCGTCAGTCACATTGTGAATATCGAACTGAAATTTCAGGCCTTTCCACGAATGATCCACCACCTCAAATTTGCCGATTTGCAAAGCGCGACGCAGTATCCTCGTCCGCTCAACGTGGGTCCGGTTCAGTTGATTAAACTGGCTGGACAGGATCAGGCGGGCAGTTTCCCTGCGGTACTTGGCGGCAACCGGATCCTCACTGTCGGCCCACGGAAAACAGACTCCTTTTAAACGACGCTCCCGCTCAGATTCGGATAGCTCCTCCTCAAATTCCGGCGTCCCCCAGCCCTCCCACCAGCGGAAAGTAATCCAGTCCGACAAAGCATGCCTCCTCGCAAAAAGGGTCGCTTTTTTCATCGCAGCGGTCTCAGCAGCTTCCTCTTTCTTCTTGCGCTGGTCCTCGTCGGTTACCTTCTTCAGCCAGTCTTTGACCCCTTCCATCTCCTTCGAGAATTTTTCATTGAACCGGTTGGAATAGGTAAAGCCCGGTGCCTCCACTGAGTGGGGAAATATTCCGGGATGAACCACACTGTAATCCGGTCCGATGAACATGTGATTAGTTCGCTTCCGGGAAGGAGTGGGAATGCCCTCTCCGGGATCAATCGGCGAATTGCGAACCCGGGCCGCCGGGCCGTATCCGTAATTCCGGTCTTCCCCGTCAGGACCAAATCGTTTGTCCTTCGAAAGGACCGCCCCCGGAGTTTTGCTCATGTGGCAGTCCTGGCAGCTCTCGCCTTTTTTACTGGCCGGCGAGTTGCGATACTCTGTAGCCGCTGATTCCAGACGAATCCCCGCCGGTGAGTTCACATCATGACATGTGGAACAAAGAGCCGATGACGAAATGACCGGTGATGGCAACACTGTGTTGTGAACCAGTTTGCCGCGCTCCTTTTCATCCGTTACCAGTCCGAAGTCATCAGACTGGATTGCGTTTTGTAAATTTGTATCATCGGTGGGACCGTAAATCGGGTCGTTCAGCGGGCCGGGTTGCAGGGCGATTCGTCCGCTGGCGGTTCCGAAATTCCGATCTATTCGGTGGCACACGATACAGGTCACCCCCTCAACAACGATGGGGGCTCGCAACAAAACACTGCCGTAAATTTCCTCCTCCTGCTGCATCCCAACCGGAGTGTGACAACGAATGCAGAAATCCCCTGTCGTTCCCGAGGTACGCGAAGTAATTTTCGCGTGCATCGAATTGAAAACCGGGCTCAACATCGCATAGGAGTGAGGCGAGCTGGACCACTCCTGATAGTGATCGGGATGGCACTGCGAACAGGCGGCCGCCGTGGGGTAACGCTCCTCGGCATTCAGTCTTTGCAACCAGGTCCGGTGTACATCATCCGCCGTCTTGTTTCTGACTTCCACCGGTTTGTCCTCAGCCAACAGTCCGGTCACCGGAAGTCCGCATACCATCAGGACTGATAAGCCCGCGAAAGTGAAGCACGAGCAAAGCACCCTGCTCCCGCGACCAAACCGATTCTTCCCGCTGGTAACTGATTCCATTTTACAAAAGATAAAAAATAACCGGGTATTTTTTAAATTCAATATGAATCGAATATAAACCTTTCTTAAATAACGAGATAGAATTGAGAAAATCGTTCAAAAATGCGTCTTCATGTTGCAAATAGCTGTAAAGGTTATATTTTTCACAACAACAATGACACGACAGCTCAAAACTTTTTTAAAACGCCTGACGCAAAACACTTTCTGTTTTTTCAGTGTGATAATGGCGACAAGCGCAATGTCTCAGCATCCACAACTCGACCTGACGAAGACGGTGGGAGTCGAATCCTGCGCCGAGTGCCACGAGGAAATTGTGGATCGCTGGGCCGAGTCAACCCATGCAACATCCTTCGAGACGCTTATCAAAACGGAAGCCGCCCGCCGGATCGCTGAGATCGTAGGAATTGGCACCAATGAAATTCCCGTCAATGCCAGCTGTGTCCGGTGTCATTATACCAGGGAATTTCGCCACTCCGCGCCGATCACCACCGAAAGCATTAGTTGCGAGTCCTGCCACGGCCCGGCCCGCGACTGGATTGACGAACACAACAAGCGATCCTCCCCACGCTCAACCCGCGTCGCGAATGCCGGTGCACTGGGGATGCGGCATCCCGAAAAAATCTACGATATGGCGAAATCCTGCTTCGAATGCCACGTCGTTGACGACGAGCAACTCGTGAACCACACGGGCCACCCGGCGCTAAGCGACGGTTTCGAGCTGCTTTCCTGGTATTCCGGGGAAACCGCTCACAACTTTATGATCTCCTCCGGTCGATCCGTTAAGAAACACAGCAGTCAGCTTCAATCCCTGCCCGTGGACCGGAAAAGAATGCTGTTCCTGACCGGAAAACTTCTTCATCTCTCTCAGACTCTCAAAGTCATCTCCCGGGCTACGGATGCGCCGGTGGATGGCACCGGCAAATTTATCATCCTGGAATCCGGCCGCCCCACTTTTGCTGTGCAACATTCCATTCAGGCCCGTCAGATTGCGAAAGAACTGCAACAGGTCCAAAAACTTACTGCCGTTCCGGAAATCAAACAAGCCATCGAAATATACGAAACCCTCTCATTCAAAACAGGCCAGGCCGAAGTGATCAGCAAAGCGGCGGATGAAATCGATAGTCTGGCGAAGGCATTTACTGAAAACCGTCGCGGTTCCGACTACGCGAAAATCGATCCGGTCCTCAGTCAACTGGTCCCCCGTTACGCCGGGAACGAAGCAAAAACCAAATCTGATCCCGTAGCCAATTTAGGTCTCGATCAGAATGACGTCAAAAAAGTGACCGCTCTCGTGGCGAGAATCCAGTCGGCAGAGTAACGCCGGCCGACCGGAATGTTGCAGCGCGTAATCTTGCAAATTTATTTTCTCCAGCGTAGGATCGCCGCCGTGACCTAACAGGGTACAGTCGGACAGTCAACAGGGTACAGTCCATAACCTGACAGGGTACAATCAGTCAATATGGATGCTCCCTCAGATGATTCCGTAGTAGAGGATCTTTCCGGTCCCATGCTTTCCGGGCCGGAAACGAATGTACGGGCCAGGGTGATGTTTTTTGTCGCCCTTTTATTCCTCTTCGGCTTCGCCATCATCCTGCCCCCCAACAGCCCGAAAGTGGAAGCGTCCCACACGGAACAGGTGCTACAACCGGTTACGGAGAAAATTCAGAAAATCGATCAGGATATCATTTCATCCAATCCCGACCTGGTTTCGATCCAAACGCAAATCTACGATCTTCGCAATCTGATCGAAGGGCTGCCTGACCAGCTCGATAAAATTGTCGCCAAAGAAACCGAGCGGCTCACAGAAAACCCCGATGCCCCCGCTCCTGAGGAAGCAACCTCCGAGCTGCCTTCCGAAAGCGCAGCGGTAAAAATCGTCTCCCGGCTCTTCGTTCACCCCTGGTTTCTCTGGACGATGACAGGTCTCTGGGGCTGGATTATTTTGGACGGAATCGTCGGGGTATATCAGGCTACCGACGGGAAATTCAAAGCCATGCGCCGACTCTGGCTCGTTGCGCTCATCCCGCCAATGCGGATGGCTTTTTCGCCGGCCCGCCCCAATGAACAGGTTTGGTTCCCCCGTTCCGGCTGGCTGCCGGTAAATAAAGAAAGCAGTGAGGTGATGGAGCTGGTCCTCGCCATGCCTATGCTGCTGATGACTTTGAGCATTGTCCCAATCGAAATTGTGGAGAGATTTTTCCCTCACTGGGTGCTGGGTTACCCGACTGTTTCGATCGTGCTCCATCTCCTCGGAGCGTGCATTTGGATCGCCTTTGTCGTGGAATTCATCATGCTTTTCGGACTCGCCCAAAACAAGATTGCGCACTGCAAGCAGCACTGGGTGAATTTGATCATTATCATCCTTCCTCTAATCGCATTCCTCCGGGTTCTTCGGGTTACCCGCCTGGTGAGAATTATCCGCGCCGGTAAACTGATGCGGGTTTATCGCATCCGCGGAGTCTATGTGCGGGCGATGCGGGTAGCGGTGCTTTTCAGTCTCGTTGATCGATTGCTCAGTAAGAAGCCGGAGAAGTATCTCGCCAAACTGGAGCATCAGATAGCGGAAAAAAGAGCGGAGTTAGCCAATTTGGAGCAGAATGCGGAAGACCTTCGTCTGGAAATCGAAAACAGCGCCCCCACTGAATAATTGCGTGATCCTTTTAAGATTCTTTCCCCGGACTTTCCCGCTAGAATAACGGCATGAAGCGCCGTGACTTTATTCAAACTACAGGAGCAGCCGTCACCGGCACCGCCCTCTCTCAAACCGCCTCCGCCGCTCCGGGTAAAAAGCCGAATCTACTCATCATCCACTGCGATGAATTAAACTTCCGTACTCTCGGTTGTTATCGCGACACTCTCCCCGCCGAGCAGGCCTTCATGTGGGGACCCAAAGCCTTTGTGGAAACTCCGCACATCGATTCGATCGCGAACGAAGGAGCTCTTTGCACAAAATTCTACGCCGCAACGCCGGTGTGCTCACCGTCCCGCTCATCCTGGGTTTCCGGGCAGTATCCCCAAAACACACCGGTAACCAATAACAACAACCACCTCAGCGACGATGTGGTGACTTTTGGCCACCAGCTGCAGAAAGCCGGTTACGCGACCGGTTACTCCGGCAAATGGCACCTCGACGGCGGCGGCAAACCGCAGTGGCAACCTGAGAGAAATTTCGGTTTCGCCGACAATCGTTACATGTTCAACCGCGGTCACTGGAAGCAACTCGAACTAACCGACACAGGCCCCCGGGTGAAAGCCCGCGATGCCAAGGGACAGCCCAGCTACAGTGTCAAAGGGGCAGACAACACGTCTTTCGCCACCGACTGGCTGACCGACCGGACGATTGATTTTATCGACGATCACAGCGACGAACCTTTTGCCTATATGTGCAGCATCCCCGACCCCCACGGTCCGGACACGGTGCGCGCACCCTACGATACGATGTTTGACGACAGTCTCGTCGAAAAGCCGCGAACCTATAATCGCGATCCGAAGACCTCGCCGACCTGGGCAATGCCGGCTAAGCGCTGTCCCTGGAAAATGGCTCAGTATCATGGAATGATGAAATGCATCGATGACAATGTCGGGCGGATCATTGCCCACCTGAAAGAAAAAGGCCTCTACGACAATACCATCCTAATTTTCACCGCCGACCACGGGGACATGCGCGGAGAGCACGGTCGCCAGAACAAAGGTGTTCCTATGGAGGCGTCAGGCAAAATCCCCTTTGTGATCCGCTGGCCGGAATCAATTACCGGCAAAACCAGAATCGACCGGGCCATGAATACCACGGACTTCATGCCTACGATTCTTTCCCTGATGGAGGCCGAACCCTCCGGAAAAGAACAAGGCCGCGATCTGGCTTCGCTGTTTAAAGGCGGTGAATTCAAAGGCACTGATATCACCTTCATGCGCGGCACAACGAAGAGTGCGGCAGACACCAAAGGCTGGATCGCAGCGGTAACGCCAACCCACAAACTGATTCTCTCCGATAAGGACGATGCCTGGCTCCTCGACCTGCAAAAAGATCCTGATGAACTCCGCAATTTCATCAAGGATCCCGATCAGAAAGAAACCGCGACTTTTCTCGCCAATCAGCTCAAACAATATGCAGAAACCACCGGTGATCCCAAGATCAAAAACCCGCATACCGGCGGGGTGTTGGCCTCTCTGTTAGGATAGCGTCACCCGATTATTTGATGGACAATCCCTGCGTAAAATTTTATCTCGTGAAGGAGTCATGAAACATTCCCCGTATTTGATTTTTCTCCTTTTCTTCCAGCTCCTGCCCAACCCGGCAGAGGCCGGAAAAATTCCGGGCGGGCTCTGGCAGATTACGCAGGCGTTCGATAAAAGCGGAACCAATCAAACCCTGGATTGGTCGTTTCAACTGGTCGACGACGGCAGCGCCACCCTCATCGCTGTAGGATTTCCCGTAAAAGAAAACAATAAACCGGTCAAAAACCGCACGGTGGGTTTACTCTTTATCGATATCTATGACGACGGCACGTTGGGCGGATCATTGATCGAAGCCTACGGCAACGGTAAGCAAAGCGAGTCGTCCCTCGATATTGATTTGAGCCCCGATGGTCAGGAAATCAATATGGCGGCCTTCGACCGGAAAGGCTCGATCACCTCCCGGTTCAAAGGCAGCTGGCTGGGCAAGGGCCTTCAATCAAAAATGAAAACCGGGGACTGGCAGGTCCGCGAAGTGGTATCGCCGGGCAAAGGCAGCTGGGATATCGAATGGAATTACAATTTCAAAGAATCCGACGGAATGCTGTCCGGACGAGGTAACAAAGCCATCGTTAACGGACGGAAAGCCTATAGCGGGGAACGAAGAACCTACTGTCAAATGGAGTTCAAAAGACTACCGGAAAACCCGTTTGCTATAGTAGGCAAAGGAGTCGAAACCAACTACAAAGGCCGCAAAAGCAACGCCGCCTACGAGGGCTGGATTTCCCCTACCGGGCGCACCTTTTTTATCATGAGTTACGAATCCGAAGGCCTCGCAGCTCTATTTATCGGTCGCCATTCCGGCTGACCCGTTCTTTACAACTACAATGAATCGAATACTGATCGCTATCACCGGGCTGCTCTGCACACTGCCCGTTCTCTCGCCGGCTGAAAAACCGAACCTCGTGTTCATGATCGCCGACGACTGTACCTACCTCGACCTGGAAGTCTACGGCGGGCAGGCCAAAACGCCGAACCTGAACGCCTTCGCCAAACAAGCGATGAAATTTTCCCGCTGTTTTCAGACCGCGCCGATGTGTTCGCCGACCCGGCACAATATCTATACCGGAATCTACCCGGTGAAATCAGGAGCATGGCCGAATCACACCCATGTCTACCCCGGAACAAAATCGATTGGACACTATCTGAAAGACGGCGGTTACCGGGTTGCACTCTCCGGCAAAACCCATATCTCCCCCCGGGAGTCATTTCCTTTTGAATACAGTAATGACTTCAAAACAAATGATCCCTACAAAGAAAACCCCTACCCCGCTCTCGATTCCCTGATCCGTGAGTCGAAACAGAACAACAATCCTTTCTGTATTTTCGCCTGCTCAAATGAACCACACACTCCGTACAACAAAGGCGATCCGTCAGCCTATCCACCGGAGTCACTGAAGCTGGCACCAAGCTGGGTCGACACCCCGGAAACAAGATCAGCCTACTCGAAATACCTCGCGGAAATCACCTACTACGACGCTCAGTGCGGTGCGCTGTTACAAATGCTCGATCAGCACGATGTCGCCGGAAATACTCTCGTTTTCATCGTGACCGAGCAGGGCTCCGCCTTTCCTTTTGCCAAGTGGACCTGTTTTGAACTTGGTCTCACTTCAGGACTTCTGGCCCGCTGGCCCGGAAAAATCGAACCGGGATCAACTTCGGATGCACTGGTCGAATATGTAGATGTAGCACCTACATTCCTCAGCGCAGCCGGACTGCCCGTTCCGGAAACTATGGATGGACAATCGTTTCTACCTGTCCTGACCGATGGGAAAAAGGAACACAAAACCTATACTTACGGAGTGCAGACCACCCGGGGAATCATCAACGGCTCGGAGAACTTCGGAATCAGGTCCTGCGGAACCAAAACCCATCGCTATATTCGAAATCTCAACCACGAAATCACTTTCACCAATGCCGTGATGAAAAAAGGCGGCGATAACGTGAGCTTTTGGGAATCGTGGATAGAGAAAGCCGGAACCGGTGATGCCCACGCCGCTGCGATGACCGATAAATACCTGCACCGGCCGGGTGAAGAACTCTATGATGTAGTAGCAGATCCTCACTGCCTCAACAATCTCATTGATTCGAACGACCTCGCCGAAACCAAAGCAGAACTTTCTGCCGAGCTTGACCGGTGGATGGAATCCCAGGGAGACAAAGGGGCCGCAACTGAAGCGCTCGCTTTGACCCGCATAGCGAAACCGGGTAAAAGAGGCAAAAAGGCCAGGGGTAAAGCCAAAGGCAAAGGCAAAAAAAAGAACAACGCAAAGTAGACGCTGCTTTATGAGTAATAATCAATGTCGTTGGGGCATCCTCGGTTCTTCCGGGATCGCCAAAAAAAACTGGCAGGCGATTCGCAACTCCGGCAACGGCAAGCTGGTTGCTGTAGCGAGTCGAAGCGAAGATCGGGCACTGGAATATATCCGCGAAAACCAGGCTCAAGTTCCCCACCCGGAACAGCCCCGCCCGGTCGGTGGTTATGAAAATATGATCGCGGCGGATGATATCGATGCGATCTACATTCCCCTGCCCACCGGCATTCGAAAGGAATATGCCATCGCCGCAGCTAAAGCGGGCAAACATGTTCTCTGCGAAAAGCCCTGTGGCACCAATGCCTCCAATCTCAGAGAAATCATTGCCGCCTGCGACGAGGCAGGCGTCCAGTTTATGGATGGCGTAATGTATCTCCACAGCGACCGCCTGCCCGCTCTGCGAAGTGTCCTAGACGACGGCAAAAGTGTCGGCGAAATCAAGCGAATCATGAGCCAGTTCAGCTTCCGGGCTCCCGATGATTTTCTGCAGGAAAACATCCGGATGCACAGCGACCTGGAACCTCTCGGCTGCCTCGGCGATCTCGGCTGGTACAATATCGGATTCGCCCTCTGGACTATGAATTACCAAATGCCGGAACGCGTCACCGGTCGCTTGTTATCTCAGTCAGGACGCCCCGACAGCCCGGACTCCGTGCCGCTCCAATTTTCCGCCGAGTTATTATTTGCCGACAATATTTCCGCAGGATTCTACTGTAGTTTCGAAACCGAACATCAGCAGTGGGCCAATATCAGCGGGACCAAAGGCCACGTTAATCTGAGGGATTTTGTTCTGCCGTTTTACGGGGCCGAAGCGGGTTTTGAAGTCAGCAACGCGGTGTTCGAAATCAACAATTGCATGCTGCACATGGAAGACCACACCCGGCGAATCGCCGTGCCCGAATACTCCGACAGCCACCCCACATCACAGGAGACAAAGCTGTTTCGCGATTTTGGCGATCTCGTCCTCTCTGGAAAAATCGACCCACACTGGCCCGACATCTCCCTGAAAACCCAGATCATCATGGACGCTTGCCTCAACTCTGCCAAAAACGGAAGTAGAGAGATAGAGATTTAGCCAAAGCATCCAATAAGTCCGTCTTCTCACGTAGCCGGAATCACCCGCTGCGCCACCAGAGCAAGCCCAAAACAAACGAGACAGAAAACGCCCGCTCTCCAGTCGATATAAAAAGCGACAACCGCATCATACAGAGCGATTCCCGCAATAGCGAAGCCAATACCCTGCGGAATTTTTCCGGCAGATAGCAGAGTCCTCACAAAGATAATCCAGGCGCTCGAAATGATGATACCACCGAACAACAATGCATGGGTAATATCCAGCGACTGTTCGCAATAGAGAACCATCACTGGAAACGCAGACGGAATTAAGAGAAGAACCCGGGGCAACGCCGCAAGCCCATTCGACTTCTCGTCCCTTTCTCCCCGCGCGACCAGAGTCAACCCGGCGATATAGAGCAACACCCCGATTCCGAGCAAATACACCAACGGCGAGGCCGCAGCCAATTGCATATCCGATCTCGCCGCCGTCCAGCCAAGTAAATATACCAGAGCCCGGCACAGCCCCATAATCAGAACCGCTCCTTTCCACTTTTTGTGAATCCAGTCGTAAGCGAGAATCGCGGCGATCAAACCCGCCAGAACCGCCAGTGACGCATCCGTTTTGCCTATAATCAGAGCCGCCCCAGCCAGCATCTGCACCACCCCGATTATCCACGTCGCCTTCACGGAAATATCGCCTTTCGGGATGGGCCGTTCCGGCGCGTGCGCCTTGTCCCAATCCACATCAAAAGCGTCGTTCAGCGTCATACCCGCCCAGTACAGCAAACTAACGCCGGCAATCATCCAGCCGATTTGCGGCCCGAACAATCCACCGCCAACCAGCCAACCGACGACGACATTCGTCCAAACCGTCGGCAGATTGGAGACACGACCGAGAATCAATAGCGTTCGTAGAAATTTCAAAACAGTCCCCGGATTGTACAGGGTACAGTCGAAGAGTCAACAGGGTACAATGCAGGAGAATATGCCACGTTATCACCACAATATCTCTGTTCTCACCATTGCCCCCGTTCCCACAAAAAACAAAAGCCCGAAAACTCTGGAAAGAGTAACCATCAAGTGTTAGCTCATACGTATTGTAAACCAAACCACACAAAAATATGAATTTTGAGAACTTTGACCTCTCCCAAATCGATTTTGAAAAGATCCTCGTAGAATTTATTATCCCCTACGGACCAAATTTGATTTTCTCGCTGCTGATTCTTCTAATTGGCCTGTTTGCTGTCAAAATCGCTGTCGGTATGATCGGCAAAACGCTGACGAAAACCAAGCTCGACGCGATGCTGAACAATTTCCTGTCGAATATTCTTCGCTGGGTTCTCATATTACTGGTCATCGTAGCAGCACTCGATCAACTCGGGGTCGATACCACTTCGTTTATCGCCGTCCTCGGTGCAGCGGGACTGGCCGTTGGTCTGGCCCTGAAAGATTCTCTGCAGAATTTCGCGTCGGGAGTGATGCTGATTCTGTTCCGTCCTTTCCGCACCGGCGATTTTATCGAAGCGGGTGGGGCTGAAGGTGTCGTAGAGGAAATCCGTATCTTCAGCACCCAGATGCGCACGCCCGATAACCGCGAAGTAATTGTTCCCAACTCGGATATCTATAGTGGAAAAATTACCAACAACACCATTCGCGAGACCCGCCGGATTGATATGGTTTTCGGGATCGGATACGAAGACGACCTCCGCGCCGCTAAAGAAATTATCGAAAAAATCATCAGTTCTGATGACCGGATTCTTACCGACCCGGCACCGTTCATTGCCGTGGGTGAGTTGGGCGCATCCTCCGTGGATATTCTCGTGAGACCCTGGGTAAAAACACCGGATTATTTCGCAACCAAATGCGATCTTCTCGAAAAAATCAAAGTCGCCTTTGATGATGCCGGTATATCGATTCCCTACCCGCAAATGGATGTGCATTTTGATTCCGCTAACGGGGAATCTGCGGCGAAATAATATTTCCGTAGCGATGGCGGGTTTCCGACACTGACTGCTCCCGCATCCAGCGGGCCAGTTCCAACCTGCCGTCAGCGACGAAAGGCGCATCGGTCCAGTTGATGTCAAACGGGTAAACTGCGCGGAGAAATTCATCAGCGGGCGGAGCTCCTACTGTCCGGATCATGGAAACCTGTTCTGCGATCTCCGGAATTTTGTCTACCAGATCTTTCCCGGTATCCACACTGACGAACAAGGGCACTCCACAAATTTCGGCGGCGAGTTTTGCTCTACTTTCACTTTCGGTGTCACCTTCGGGCAGAATAACCCATACGCCTTTCATCGGGCGATAACGCAATTCGTTGCTTTCGCAGCGCAGCGCTGAAGGATCGTGGGTTTTCGAGAAATACTGATCCCACGCCTCTTGATAGGAAGCCCGGATTTCCGGTAGAGAAAATCCCCGTTCATCCCGAAGAATCCGAAACAGATTTACATAGTCCGGGCCACCCGCTTTGAAGCCCGGACCTATACTGCTGCGTTTCCATCCACCAAAAGGTTGCCGTTGCACGACGGCACCGGTTGTCCCCCGGTTGATATAGAGATTTCCCGCCTGGACCCGCTCTTTCCACATCGATACTTCTGTCTCATCCAGCGAATGAATACCGGCGGTCAAACCATAGTCAACGGCGTTTTGCCATTCTACAGCATCGGTAAGGTTGGCCGCTTTTATAAGCCCCAAAACAGGACCGAAGCATTCCGTCCTGTGAAACCACGAACCCGGTTGGACGCCAAGTTTAATACCGGGACTCCATAAGCAGGGATCACCCGGACAAACCTCCGGTTTCAGAAGCCATTCCTCGCCTTCGTCCAGAGTCGTCAAAGCCCGGAGCAAATCTTCCCCTGGCGCTTGAACGAGCGGAGTAATTTTCGCACCGGGTTCGGTCGCAGCACTTACTTTGAGACTCGAAGCGGCATCGCGCAACCTGTCGAGAAAGCCCTGATCTTCATAGACCTCCGCCTCCAGAATTCCGAGGCTGGCCGCCGAACACTTCTGGCCGGAGTGCCCGAACGCCGATTTAATCAGGTCTGCAGCGGCCAGTTCCCGGTCAGCCAAAGCAGAGATGACGAGTGCATTTTTGCCACTGGTTTCGGCAAAAAGCTTTAAGCCCGGCCGCCAGCTTTGGAACCGGCGCGCGGTGTCAAAAGCTCCCGTGAGAACTACTGCCGAAGTTCGCGGATCTTCAATAAGCCGACGACCGACATTGCCGTCCGCACAGGCAACAAACTGCAGGACATCGTCAGGAACCCCGGCTTTCCAAAATTGCTGCACCAGCCACCAACCAATTTCAACGGCTTCCGGCGCCGGTTTCAGAATTACCGCATTTCCGGCCATCAGCGCCGCCGCAATACCTCCACAAGGTATAGCAAAAGGAAAATTCCAGGGCGGGGTAACGACTACCGTTCCGAGTGGACTGGCGCTAACATTGGTAGTAAACGGAGCTGTATAGGCGTAGTAACGGGTGAAGTCGATTGCCTCGGAGACTTCTACATCGGCCTCTTCTGCCGATTTTTTTCCCGCGCGCTGCATAATAAAAATCGACTCAAAGCGCGTCCCGGCAATCTGCACACCACTGGCCCGGAGGATCTCCGCGCGTTTTTCCATATCCGTGTTACCCCATTCTTTTCCGGCCTCAACGGACTTCTCCAAAGCCGCCTCTATTTCCTCCACTCCGCCGACGGGAGGAGTAGAGTTTGAAACAACCGTTTTCGCGAAACGCTCCCTGTGATCCGATCGAGTCCAATCTGTATCCGGTTCGTTATAGAATCCGGAGTTTGGCACCGGGGGCAGCGAAGCCCGCCGGGACACTGAACTGATTTCATTTCGCAAATTCCAGGCGGTTAAAAAACGGTCTCTCTGATCGTTCCACTGATCCGACCCGGGTGATAAAGAAAACAGATGCGCGAGAAAATTTCCCTCCGCGGTATTTTCATCGAGTCGCCGGATCAAGTAGGCCAGAGCACTACTATATTCCTCGCGAGTAACGATCGGAGAGTAGAGAAGCAGACCTCCGGCTTTTTTCTGCACAGCTCGTGCCTGGGCGGGTGCCATGCCCTGAATCATTTCCAGCTCGACATATTCGGCCACCCCATTTCGCTCTCGTAAAACCAGAGCCAAAGCTACATCAAAGAGATTGTGGCTGCCTACTCCGAGATGCACCGCTTCGGCATTTTCCGGTCGGCATCCATACTCCAGCATTTGTTTGAAGCAGGCATCACTTTCCAACTTGGTAGAAAACGGAGCAGGATTCCAACCGTGTAGTTCCGCCACCACCTTTTCCATGGCGAGATTCGCGCCTTTAACAAGCCGGATTTTGATCGGCGCACCGCCCCGGGCGTATCGTTGCTGCGCCCATCGAGTGAGTTGCTTTTGAATCTCTATCGAATCGGGCAGATAGGCCTGAAGAGCAATCCCGGCGGAAAAGTCAACAAACTCCGGTTCGGAAAGGACTTCCTGAAACGCCGAAACGGTTAGCTCTAAATCCTCCCACGCTTCCATATCGAGATTAACAAACTTGCCCCCGGCTTTAGCCGTTCGATAGAGATTACGGATCCGGGACTTGATCGTCTCCAGAGACTCATCCCAGGCGAGCAGATTGATTTGACTATAGATAGCGGAAATCTTTACTGACACATAGTCTACATCTTTCCGGTCCAGTAAGTGAATCGCTGCAGCGAGTCTTTTGATAGCCTCTTTTTCGCCGAGAACAGCTTCGCCCAACTGATTGAGATTCACATCCGTCCCCGCTGACGCTTCTGCTGCCAGGTGCCGGGTCAGTGGCGCATCTTCCGTCGGCAGAATGACTTCCCGGCTTTCAGCGACAAGTCGGTGCCGCACCGCACCTGTCACCAGTTTCGGAAACAAATGCGACCAGTGTTTTCCCAATTCGAGTAAAAAGTGATCCAATACCGAAAAACCGTGCACGGTTCCAAATTGATCCAGCAATCCACGCCACATCCGCGAGGACTTCTGCGCGTTTTTGCTGCGCCCGATCCGATCGGTCATCGCGAGGCTGAGATTTTTCGCTGACGGATAACCGATCATCCTGGCGATTCGCCTCATATGGGCTGCCTCCTGCCGTGTTGTTTCCGCCAGTGACGACAACAGTATATTTTCGGCGACTGCAACAGCGTCTTCTGCAGGATTGGCTTTGGTCATCTCCGACTACTTAACATCCAGTACCGTTACGTTTCCCGCCGCATTGCGTACATAGATTCTTCCATTGGCAAGAACCGGAGGAGTCCAGCATCGTCCAGTCAGAACCTGATACTGCACCCTGGCCGCAAACCCTTCCGGTGAAGCCGGACCAATCAGCATCTTCCCCTGTTCGGTCAATACGATCAGATCTTTGCCGGCCGCAATCACACTTCCGTACCGGTATTCCTGAGTGCTCCATTTTTTGCTGCCATCAGACAATGCGATGCAACAAAACTCTACCGGACGTCCGCGATGCGCCGTACCGTCGAACCCATACAGGTAGCCATCGATCAATACTGAATTACCCATATGATTCGACATAGTTTCCTCTTCGTAAACTTTGCTAAGGGCAGTACCATCGAACTGAAACAGAGCGCAGCCTCTGTCGTAACCGGTCGAGATAAACAACGTCCCCTCGCCTACGACAAGAGGGGTATTGGCATTGGTTTGGAAGCTGGTTCTCCATTGGGAAAATCCCAGCGTCTTTCCGTCGTTCGGATCAAGAATCACCAAACCGTCGGTTTTTAATGTAGCGAGGTAGTGCTTTCCGCTCACTTCAAATGCAATCGGCGATCCATAAGCGGGTCGGTATTTTTCGCTGCGCCAGATTTCTTCGCCGGATGTCTTATCGTAGCCAAAAGTTGCTCCCGATTCGATGATCACCTGATCTCCGAAAATGTAAGGCGAGCCTCCGAATCCCCATTCAGGCGCGCGATACATTTGCGCCTCTTCGAGCATATTTTTCTTCCACAGAACTTTCCCCTCGGAGAATGAATAGCAGTGCAGCTGCCCGTCCTTACTGATCGCGTAGACACGTTCGCCGTCGATAGTCGGGGTCGCATTCGGGCCTCCCTCGTGAAGGTTGGGCATCAGAGCCGCCGGGTAGGAATGCTGCCAAATCACACTTCCGTCAGACTCGGAAAAACACCATACGGTTTCCTCTCCGTTTTCATGCCCCATCGTAAAAACCCGCCCGCCAGCCACAGAGAACGAGGAAAAACCGATGCCAACTTCAGCTGACCACGCAACCTGATTGAGCTTCAGGCGATCAGGAAGAGATTCGGCCGAAATACCATTTTCAGACGGCCCCAACCATTTCGGCCAGTCATCTGCCGGACAGGTTGAATACAAAACGAAAAAGAAAAATACCGGGAATTGCTTCATTTCACTGCTACACAATAGGGTACGATTTCGGATTCAACAGGGTACGATCGCGGCGAAACGGCTTTTTCCTCGAAAAATCCAATTTTTCAGATTTCGGTTCGTTTCTTTCTTAGGTTCAGGCAACTATGAAAGTCGAAATCCACATATGGCATCGATAAGCTAACCCTTCCCGAAGGAGGTGAGGTTGATTTTGGGGAGATTTGCAGCCAACGCAAATTTCTCGACCCCGGGAAAATAAAAAGGTACTTTACTACTTATGCCAAGAGTTACACCGCATGTATTTATTTCCGCCGCCAGTGGTGATTTGCGTAGCGCTCGTGAGATCGTCAAAAACGGTCTGCTCACGATTGGCTGTCATCCTGTAGTGCAGGAACATTTTGAGCCCGACTACCGAACGGTTAGGGATATGCTGAAGACTAAAGTCTCCGAATGCCATGCGGTAATTCATTTGGTAGGCAAACACTACGGCGGGGAACCCAACCCTGACTCGTTACCTCCCGGTACCATGCGCCGATCATGGACACAAATGGAGCACGATGTAGCCAGAGAACTGGGTGTTAAAATGTATCTCTTTGTCTTCGACGATACCTACCCCTTTGATGGTTCGGACCCGGAGCCGGAAGATGAAGCAGTCCTGCAGCAGGGGCATCGCCAGACGATCCTTACGGGGGAGTTTATCTATAACAAAGTAAGAAGCCCGGAAGCTCTGTCGCGGCAGATCGTGGAGATGCGGCTCGAAGCCGCTCAACTCGCTGACGAACTTGCACGCAGCCAGACTCAGTTGGTCGATACGGTACAGATTGTCGAACAAAGCGCCGACGAGTTGAAGGAAGGGCAACAGCAAATCCTCACCAGCGTCGATGAAATGAGGAACGCCTTTTCCTGGTTTGCCGAAAAGGGCGGGATCATTCCGGACCCGTCGTCTCCGGAACAGTTCTACTTCAACGCCAAACTCAGCGAAATAAAAGGCGACTACGGCAATGCCCGAAAGTACTATATTGCCTATTTCCAATACGATGTGGAATGCATAGATCCGCATCTCCGTTTTATCGATTTCCTCAAAGTTCAGGAGGGCCGGGAAGGCGCTGCGGAGACCTACCGGGAAATCGTAAAGAATTCCGGGAGTATCGTTCACGAACTGGCCGAAGCTCTAATCGGCGACCGAAAACAGAGAGTCGCCCAACTGGAGGCTTTTGCTGTTCGCCATGGGCGTTGCGGCCCGGCTTATTATCTGCTCAGCCGGGAATACTCCGCTGTAAAACTGGGCACCCGGACGCTGGAAGACAAACGCCGGGAAAAACACTATATCGAGTGCTTTCAGCAACTGGACGGCGAAGGCAATGTGGTGCGCTGGTTTGTTGATCAATCCCTTGTCTCAGAATGGCGCGAGGATGCGGTCGAGCGATATACGGCTTTGCAGGGAACTTTCGCCGCTCTGGAAAATCCTGTGCAGGTTCCCTGGTTAAGCCACAATCGAGGTTGGGTCGGAACCATTCAAATCGCGGAAATCGCGACCAAAATTTTCTGGCGTCCGCCGGGAGGGAGCAAATTCATTTCCACCGGCTTCCTTGCGACCCGCTGTTATTCGACCGGCCAACCTCAGCCACAGCAAATCATTGAACTGCCGAAAGTCACCGAGCCTACCTCCATCGAGGTTACCTACGTCAATCTCAATGACGAAACGATGGGCCCCTACACCGCTGTTCTTGAACCGTTTGCGGAATCCCACGCCGAATCTAAACAAATTCTCAGTATTTCCAAACGCAGCTGGGTCAGCCTGCGGGAATACAACGGCAAATTACTGCTCTATTTCACCCACCTACTCACCCACCGGGGCGCACTGAAACAAATCGCCTACGGCATCGACTCGAATCCCAGATTCCGGGTCGGGTTCCCGGAATGGAATCAACCCGGTCTGGCACCGATCAGCGAGGGACTGGCCACCTTTGTGACGATCCCGAATGAAACCCGGGTTGTGACAGTGCAGGTGATGTTCAAAGACGGTGAAACCTCGGAAATCGTTCGGGTGGACCGCTAAGGCAGAACCCATTCGTGGAAGAATTCCATCAAAGCCAGTTTTCCCGGAACCTCACACGCCTGGTGATGGGCCAGAATTTTTGGGAAATTTGCGGTCGAGGCAAACTGAAATCCGCTCTCCAGCGGTTCAAAAAAGTTATCCTGGTGGGTCGGCATCACATATTTCGGACAGAGAAACTGCACCGCTTTCGGATATCGGTACTGGCTGTCTGCCACCGCTACCCCCATGATCGCCAAATCGACTCCTTTGGCTTTTTCCGAAGGCATCGAGTTGCCCATACCACCGGATTCGATGTAGATTTTTTTTCCGCCGATCTCGATCAGATACGCCAGAGGTTCGCCAACTTTCCAGTCTTTGGGACGGGTCGGAGCCGGAATATCACCTTCCAGCTCACCCGGATACGGAACAACCATGCCCACCAGGCGATCGTGGGTCGCTTCCAGAACGGATACCTTTGCGTCACCGATTCGGAAACACTTCCCTGCAGTGGTGGCTTTGACCGTTCGCGCCGGAACGCCGCAGGCCTTGAACAACGCCCGGCCGGTCTCGGAGCTGTAGGTTTTGCCGCCAAACTGCCGCTGCAGACAGGGAATATCCAAAGCATGATCAAAATGCGCATGAGTCACCAGCCAACCGTCGATGCTGTCCGGAAACGCTGCTTTTTTCACCGAACTGGCAATCACATCAGGCTTCGGTGGGATCGGACCGTTTAATAACACGGTGCGGAGGTCGTGCCTCGAAAAGAAAGGATCCACTGCGATGGCGGTTTTGCCGCTTTCGATGAGATATCCGCTCGTCCCCAGATAAGTGACACTCACTTCCCCTTTGGTACGTGGCGCTTTGCAGGCCGGGCTGCCCACGACGTATTCTTCGTAGCTGGAAAGTTTGTAGGCACAACTGCAGAAAAACAGACTTGCCAGACTTAAAAGATAAATGGACAGCTTTCCCATACACCTTAGATATCTTAGATATCTGGTCTGTAAAGGTCAATTTCGGGATTTTCGGTTTCTGAGCCAAATCTTCGCTATTTTCATGAACATGAGGATCTTCCGGCGCTCTTGCCCTGTTTTTCCGCAAAAAACTTCAAATATTTTGAAACTGACGAGGGGGCTCTCCGTAGAACACAGTGAAACCACTCGAATCACCCTTTACCAAACCGAACCCAATGACCAAAACAGCTATCGTTTCCGCGTTTTTCGCACTCTCGGCTTCCATCAGTTTTGCCGAACCACACGGCCATCACGACGACGATCATCATGATGATCACCACAGTGGTCACCACGAGGATCCCAATTCTCTCGCTCATCAGACTCAGACCAGGGAATCTCTCCAGAAAAGGCTGCACATTGCCCCGATACACTACGGTTGCGAAATCATCGTACACGCACTCGAAGATGCCACGAGATCGGCCTCCACTGTGAGGATGCTCGGCAAAGTGGAATACGATTTCGGCAAAAGCTGGTTGGGAGATAATTCCAAACACGGAATCGAAAATGTGATTCTTCGATCCCGCACCGAACACGGAGAGAATACTCTGATTGTTGTCCTCGGATACGCCGACCGCACCGGACGCTCCCAAAAAAACTACGAACTCTCTGACACCCGCGCCGCCAATGTAAGAAAACACATCGACCACGTAAACTGGGAGCACAATCTCGGAATGCGCGTTACCTCGATCCCGATGGGCGAAGAAGTGGAGCTTTGCGCACAGGATCTGGGCCACAACCGCGTCGCGGAAATCTGGCTTATCGAATTTCCCAAACCGGTCAGCAATTTCTACCAGGAATCACCTGTCACTCTGCATCACGGAACCGAGGAACGGTTTACTGCCGCTCCGGTTCGGAGAATCATCAGAACAACTGAACCGGCACCCGCACCAACCCCGGTCGTTGAAACTCACGTCGAGGAAACTCATGTCGAGGAAATGGTAACCTCCGTTCAGACCGCGCCGGAGATTGAAGAACCTGCTCCGGAACCCGCCATCGCTCCGCCTCCCATTGAGGTGATTAAAGCGGAGGGAACAAAAAAACCGGCCCAATCAAGCTCGCTCTCGAAGCTCGCTGAATATCTTGAAAATAATGTGATGCTGGCCCCGAATGCCGACCCGGCAGAATTTGCCCGCCAACTCAGCATATTAAAAGAGCTGGGAGAATAAATTTTCCAACAACAACCTAACACCAAAAAGCGCTGTTCGACGAGGTCGGACGGCGCTTTTTGCTATCCTCCCCACCACGCTATCGCGCCTGGATTTCCCTTGTTCCTCAACGCATCCACAGACAGTTTCCTACCTATGAAATTGACAACGCGACGCAAGTTTCTCGCCCACAGCGCCATCGCTCTACCCGCCATCCTGCCGGCACTCAATGGACGGGCGGCACCGGGAGAAAGGATCACAATGGCGTTTGTCGGAATGGGAAATCGCGGCATCGGCGTGATGGAAGCTTTTCTCAATCATGCCGACGTGCAGGGCGTTGCGATTTGTGATGTTCACGACCTTCACTACCGTGACCGGGAGTGGGGAAAAGGCCGGGCCCTCGGTCGTAAACCCGGAAAAGCCCTTGTCGATAATGTCAATGGAAACAGCGATTGCGTTGCCTACAGCGACTATCGCGAGCTTCTCGAACGCGACGATCTCGATGCAATCATGGTAGCATCACCCGACCACTGGCACTACAACATCACAATGGCCGCTCTGAAGAAAGGGCTCGATGTCTACTGCGAAAAACCGGTCACCCACTTGTTTGCTGAGGGTCAGGATGTCTATCGCGAAGTAGCCAAACGGGAAGCCATCTTTCAAGTCGGTTCGCAGCAACGCTCCGATCCTCTTTTTCGCAAAGCAGTGGAAATCGTCCGCAACGGCCATCTCGGGAAACTGAGCGGATTCGAAGTAGGACTTCCAGCCGGATATCCCGAACCGATGGGTGATACCAAAATTGCACCGATACCGGAAGGCCTCGACTACGATATGTGGTGCGGCCCGGGTGAAAAACTTCCCTACATGCGAGCCCGCCACCATCGCTGGTGGCGCGGGCACACAGAATATGGCGGCGGCAACCTGATGGATTTCATCGGTCATCACAACGACATCGCCCACTGGGGCATGGGCTACGAAAACAGCGGCCCCGTGAAAGTCGAAACCCGGAAATGGAACCTCCCCGAAACAGATATCTATAATACACCGGTCGACTACGAAATTCGCTGCACCTATCCCGACGGCAAAATCGGGATCATATCTTCGCAATACACCGGCGGAGCAAAATGGATCGGGGCCCACGGCTGGGTTCGCGTCAACCGGGGCAAACTGGAGGCTTCCAATCCCGAGTGGCTGGAGGATAGTTTCGATCCCGGTCCGTGGAAAGCTTATCGTTCACCGGGACACCAGCGCAACTTTATCGACAGTGTAAAATCCCGAAAAGAAACGGTGGCACCCGCAGAGAACGGTCATCGCTCGATTACCCCCGGACATCTTGCCATGGTTGCCGCAAAAACCGGTCGCGCCATCCAGTGGGATCCGGAACAAGAAGTCATTATCGATGATGACGCAGCTCAGGCAGAGTTGGTAAAAAGAGAGTACCGGGAGTGGTCGGCGTAATGTTCTATCGGACAGGCAAACTGTACCCTGTTAGGTCCCGGAGTAAACAGGGTACAGTCGAGGTTTTCTGACACTGCCTCTACTGATCACCCGACATCTCACCGGCTTGTTTCACGATAACGGCTTCTATAGACTCGTCCCACAAAGTCGGCAATCCGTAGTATACATTTGAGCCACCGCCTTCATATCCCCCCTCGTGCAGAACCCGCCGGGAAGGTATATAGGCCATCACATCATTGGCGTAAGCGGCTACCCATGTTTTGGTATTCGAATGCTCCCGTTTGAGCCGGACGGCATAGTCCACTACTACTTCCCCGCCGAGAAAGAAAAAATCAATTTCATCGCCGAGTTTCCAATACCCGACCGGATAGGGATAGAATCCGTCGAGGGCACCTTTTTTCTCCATTTCGCGCATCAACATCCGCGCCCGCGCCACTTCGAAACGATTGCTCGATTGCAAATTGGCAGAAATTTCCCCGCGGGTGGGAATTTCGGCAAGCGGAGCCTTAATCTCACGAAGCCTGGTTGCCAAAACCGGCTTCAGCTCAGGCATCGGAGCTTTGATCACATCATCTACCGATCCGGCCAGCTCTTTGCCGTAATGCTCAGCCAACTCCACCGTTTTCCGTGGCAGCGGATTTTGATCGCCTCCACAGCCCGCCCAAAACAGCGCCACAGCTCCGGGATGAGCCTTTTCCAACTCAGCCTGTGCGTAACCGGGGTAGTCACCGTTCCACTCATTGGCACTCAGCACAGTGGCATGGCAGGCATAGCCGAACAGGATCGCCCGCAGCGCGCCTTCCGGGTCCCGCACCGTCAACACCGGCACATCGTGATCAACCGGGCCGACGAGCGTCCCGGCGAGACGTTTTTCCGGAACGGTGGCATAGGGTTTGTTGTTCCGCCGGTTCACAGCAAAGGTCGATTTGCCGCTGCCCCACTGAACCCGCGCCGGAGCCACAGACTCCAGCGCTTTCCCTACCGTGGATACAACCATTTCTTCAAGCTGTTTCGCATAGTCATCAATCAAACTTTGCTGTTCAGCGCTGACCGAAAAATAGTGTAGCGGACCGAGATTTTTCCCCACCACCGGGCCGCTGTGAGTGTGAGAAGTACATATAGCGATTTGATTACGCTCCAGTCCATGGCGGATTTTTAGTGAATCACAAAGTTTCCGGGAAAATGCCCGGTCGATGCCAACCAGATCGAGGCTGATAACTACACCTCTGCCTTTTTTGCCGTCATCGAGAACCAGCGCTTTGGCAAACAAGTCAGTTCGTTTCCCCTCCGACGGTGTTTTCCGGGAGCCGTAGCCGGCCATCCACATAGGTTTTTCGGGGGTGATAACCGCAGAGGCAACTCCGGCGCGCCACCCTTCTGCATAGACAGATGATGCACTACAGAAAATGACAACCAGCAGAGAGACCTCAATTTTCAGATTACGACACTTCATGAACGGACCAGCCCTCACGGTAGTTTTTTGTCAGGTAGGGATTTGCCTCCGAAAGATTCGTTATCGCAAGTTTTTCTGAATCCCACTGCAATTCCTGATCGGGAAAACGCGCCGCGACATTGCCCAACTGCACAGCCTCGGTCAGTGGGCCCGCGTAAGCGAAACTGTCGGACAGAGTGGTGTCATTTTGTAAACACGCATCCACCCAGTCATGCCAGTGGTGGGCCGGTCCCGGATCAGGTAGCTCGTATCCTGCGAAATCCTCTTCGGGATACAGCTTCGGTGTTCCCCAGTGAGGAACCAGTAAAAAACCATCTGTCCCGACGATCAGCGAGGCGGGTTGCAGAATCTCCGAACCTGACGGAACTCCTTTGTATTTCCAGCGGGGCCGACGCCCGCCGTCATACCAGGTAATTTTCAACCTATCCTTTTCTGTATATTCTGTTCCTGGAAATGTATAGACAATCGTCTCCTGGGCGGGCCACACCTCGTCATTCATTCCGGTGTGCCCGGAAACCAGCGAGAGAGGCGCAGTCAAATCGAGCGCGGTATATAACGGATCCAGCAGATGACATCCATTATCCCCGATCGAACCGGAACCGAAATCCTGCCAGTCGCGCCAGGTAAAGGGATGATAGACCCGGTCATGACCGTATTCCCGGAAAGGGGCGGGCCCGATCCATTGGTCCCAGTTCACTTCCGCAGGTGGCTTGCCGGGATTCTCCGGGCGATCCAGCATCCCGGAACGACCGTGCCCCGCTGCATTGATCCAGGTATGGACTTCTTTCACCTTGCCGATCTTTTTCTCTTCCTGAATCAGCAGTTTGGCGCAGCGGTATTGAAACTCCGAATGAATCTGGTTCCCCATCCTGGTCGTCACGCCGGTTTTGTTCGCCAAAGCCGCCATCTGTCGGGCCTCCCAAACCGTGTGAGTCAGCGGCTTCTGGCAGTAGACATGCAATCCGCGCTCCATCGCCGCCTGGGCGATGACCGCATGGGAATGATCCGGCACCGTGATATTCACCGCGTCGATTTCTGAGCCCATTTTATCGAACATCACCCGGAAATCATCGAACTTCGGTCGACCGGGCCATTGTTTATCCACGTGGGAAAAATGGCGCGAATCCACATCGCAAAACGCCACCATTTCAACTGCCTCATGTTTGCCTATCGTGGAAATATCCTTCCACCCCATATGAGTGCATCCTATCCCCGCAAAACGGAGCTTCTTATTTGAAGACATGCTGACACCATGAGCCGGAGTGCCCCCGATCTAAAGCACGTCTTCACGTGTTGCCTTTATCTGCCGGGAATTCCTTCGCTATACCGACAGTTTCTCAACTAAATCATTACTGATCTTGGCATCGAGTATTGCCTTCAGCCGGTCGCTTTCTCCGCACAGGTTTTTCAGCACGGAAAATTCCCATGCCAGGAAGTGACACTCTGTAGCAGCGACTACCGTCGCGGAAGGACGGTTCCCGGTCAGATAACTCATCTCCCCGACAAACCGACCGGGTTTCAAGTCGGCAACCGTTGCCTCGTTCTTCACTACGTTGACCAGCCCATCCAACAGAAAATAGAGTTGGTCGTTGCGATGCCCGTCTTTAATGATGACATCTCCCGGAGCGGCTTTCATCTCGACAGCCAGATCGGCGAGGCTTTCAAATTCGGCCTGTTCGAGCTCGGGGAAATATCGCTCCCGCTGGCTTTCCCGGTCGGTGGCGGGCGGTAGAGCAAAATTGGAATCGTTGGCGGCGGCGATCAGATGCAGATCACGCCCCATTTGCCCGATATCCTGATACCGTTCCCCCGGTTCACTATGCAGGGCCTGATCAATCACCCGGTCAATCCGGTGATCGAGACCATCCACCCGTTTCGACGGCGGCTCCCACAGGCCTTTGGGCAAATACCCGGTGAAAAGCTGATAAGCAAGCATTCCCACGCTGAAAATATCGGACCGGTGATCCCCTCTACCGTTTCCGTCAGCGATCTCCGGCGCGGAAAAATCCGGGGTGCCCATAGCGATCACCGTATTCATACTGTGCATCGATTCCCGACCGGTGACTTTTACCAGCCCAAAATCGGTAATTTTCACATATCCCGACGCGTCGATCATGACGTTGCCCGGTTTGATGTCCCGATGAACAATGCCCTCTTCGTGAGCGTAGGCGAGGCCGTTGCACATTTGAATGAGCCAGCTGAAAGCGTGTCCATGGGTAAGTCGGCCATCCCGAATCAAAACATGGAGATTTTCGCCCTCGACATATTCCATGGTGAAGAAATGCATGCCGTCGGCGGTCTCACCCAACTTGTAGACCCTCACCAGGTTCGGATGATTGAGCTTGGACATGGCCAAAGCTTCCCGTTCAAAGCGTTTTGCGTAGTCGAATCCCTCTACCGCATTCGCCTCCACCACTTCGGGAGGCAAAATTTTGATCGCAATCGGCAGGTCGTCATGGGTGTGATCGATGCCTTTGTACACCGCGGCCATACCGCCCTGGCCAATCAGTGTTTCGACAGTAAAGTCCTCACCCAGAGCCTCATCGAGTTCCTTTACCGGGGGCGCAGTAAAGGGAACGACAATGGGAGCACCGGAATTTCCGACAGCGGGGTCAGTAAGTACTTTATTCATGCCAGAAGGGATTCAGAGCGGAAAGTGGACCAAATCGCCGCAATTTCATCCGAAAAAACGCCTCAAAAACTGGAATAGCTGAATTTTAAGAAAAATTAAAGATCAGAGAAATCGAGTTCGATTTGTTTTGGAGATTTGGATACCCTTCGCGAGCAGCGTATCCGAGAGCAGAAGTTTCTCTACCTCCCATTAATTCTCTATTTCAAAAATCGTGCCTGCTCTCTGATTCCCGGGAAAATTTCGGCTTAGTCGAGCACCTCATCAGACCTAAACCGTCAAAGAGGCTTAGGCAAGGCCACCTGAAAACGTCATTCGAACAGCTCTCTGACAGCGTTGCGATCGTCTTCAAACCTTTTCTTGAAGTCCTCGTAGATCTTGTCATTGGCATCGTTCCTTTGAGGATTCGTCGCGATCCAATCCCGTAATTCTTTTTTCACGGCAGCAAACTCTGCAATCGCAGCCCTTAAGACTGACGCCTTTTCTGGATTCGCTCGAGCAAACTCCTCCTGTCCGCTCTTGCTCATCCGCGAAAAAAATTTGATGGTGTTGATCGATTCCAGGGGATTATCTTTCTTCGGACTAAGCTGTCCCAATACCTTCTCTCCGTCATTCTCCACGACTAGAAAGGTAGGGAACGCCTTCACTCCAAATTTCGTCAGAAGCAGACCATTTCGGTCCAACAGTTTTTTTGAATGATTTTTTTCATTCGAAGCAAATTCGAGGTTCACTAGAACCAGGTTTTCACCCGCAAATGCCTTCCATGCCGGGTGGTCAATTACACTCTTGTTGGCTGAGTAACAATTAATGCAGGAATGACTGAAGCTCAAAAGTAGAGGCAAATCCTCTTTCTTTGCCAAAGTCAATGCAGCGTCATAATCAGGCGTCCATCTTCCCACAACGGTCTTTTCGGGCGGGACAATCACGACTCTAAAACCCCTATCGTCCGATACTGCGTCGTCGGGCGGTAGTCCCCGATTCGCCGAACGGCATCTTTCCGAATCGAAAGCCCAACTCCCCCCTCTAAATGCCCACTCATTTCGGTTCTCCGCATCTTTTTTATGGCAATATTCCCAGACATTTCCGGTCATGTCATGCAGGCCCCACCTGTTGGGATTTTTTCCCCCGACAGGGTGGGTTTTTTTCTCGCTGTTCTCCAGTGTCCAGGCGTGCCGGTCGACGTTGGAATCGTCTTCGCCGAAGTGGTAAGGCGCTTCGCTACCAGCGCGGCACACATATTCCCATTGAGCTTCCGTGGGCAAGTCGAGTTTCCAGCCTCCCTTGAGCCGCAGCCTCTTGTTCAATTTTCCGCTAAACTCGAGGGCTTCGTCCCAACTGATCCCCTCAACGGGCAATTTGTCCCCCTCAAATCGGCTTGGGTTTCCTTCCATTAGATACTTCCACCATCCCTGGTGGAGTTCATACTTCGCCATCCAAAAACCATGGGGAACCAGCAGTTCATATTGGCCTTCATCATCTTGCCGACCCTCCTCATCGGAAGGACTTCCGAGGCGGGACAATCCAGGAGGACACCAAACAAATTTGATGCCTCCGAAGTCGCGCTCCTCTCCTGCATACTTACCCTCCATCGGATCCGAATGCTTGCGACTCGGACGCTTCGTCGTCTTCAACGGAACGAAAAGGCTTGCCGGGCTGCCTTTTGAAAGAAAGTAATGGCTGCGAAACACCTTTCCCGAGCCATCGAACTTCAGCCAGGGAATTTGGCCTTTTTCAGTGATCTCTTGAACTCGATCACTGACCGAAAAGAATGCCGACATAAGATCTTGTTCGCCCCGGGGAAGAACCTCCAACAGAGCTTGCGAAAAAGGCCCGTGTTCCTCTCCATCGCTTGCCAAACGATCTGGAGCCGCAGCCAGAATGATTAAGGTATCAGCCGGAATTCGTTTATCATCGTAAATGGCAAGCCCTCCTCCACTTCGGCCGTTAACAGATCGCCCCGCCGGGCGTTGCCTGCATGCATCCATCAGCACAACCTTTGCCCCGTCCGTCTTCCGGGAGAGATCCGAGCAAAGGGTTAACAAGTTTATACCCGTTGCTCGAAGCGCTGCTTCCGACTGGGAGGCCCGTTTCACATCAGCGTCGACCGGCAGAATAAAGTTCTCTCTTCCGTCAATGCTCTCCATCCCATGCCCCGCATAGTAAAACAGGACTATCTCCGCTCCGTCGGCAGAATTGATGAACTTCTCGAAACATTCGTAAAACGTGATTCTGTCGGCATTAGTGACGAATTGAATTGCACCGTCTTCGAAACCCAATTGATCTCGAACCATGTCCCGGATTGCCGTGGCATCACGAACCGCATTATCAAGAGGTGTAGTAGGATACTTGTCGTTGCCACAAATGAAGGCTACTCGCTCCGCAGAGAAAACTGCAAAAGAGAGAGAAAAGTGAATCAGGGCAACGACAGCAGTGACAAACAGTTCCTTCATTGGCGGGTTCGGAATCGACCGAACTGCTTAAAATTAAACCTGCTATATCAGACTTTTTCAATCATAGAAAGGAATTTTCTTTTTCAAAGGCCGAGTTTAAGCCGCTTGCAGCCATTGGGTTGAATGAGGCGCAAGGGAAACCGGGGACAGACAAAATAGGTTCAGGAAAAATCCAATGGATCAAAAAATAGGAATTCGCTATTCTACTATCTGCCTGTTCCCGATTTTATTTTGAGATCGTTCTATGGCGGCAAGCAGCAAGCAGCGGCCGCAGACGGGAAGCGCCGAAACATTCCGGAACGGAGAGCCGCACGCCTCACATTTTGTGGATTTCCCTGCCGCCATATTTTGGTATACCTAATCAGCCCGGGCCCTGGTGGTCAATCGGGAAGTGACCTCGATGGATTCAAGAACCCGGGCAAACAACTCGAAAAACATCAGGGTTCGCGCAGCCAAAGCAACCTTCACTCAACTCGTTGCCAATTGGAACAAGATTTCCGACGTGGCAACAGTCAAGGGAAACCGGGCGTATTCTACTATCAGTCTGTCCCCGGTTTTTCCTTCGACTATAGGTCTGTCCCTTATTCTTTTATTCCAACGGTTACCCGCTGGCTAAACAAGATGAAGGACGCCGAAGAAAGATAAATTTGTTTCGAGGCTCAATAGCCCGGCTTCCAACTCGCTGCCTACGCTTCGTGCCGCCCTTTCGGTGAGGCCGGTTTTCACCAGCTTACGACTACGCAAGGCTCGCTTCCAGTGGGCTGGCTAAGCCCTTACTGCCGGGATTTGGACCCGGTCGGATCTCCGCAGAGGCTTTCATGTTGAAAGTTTTCCCCTGTAATTCTTTTCGTTGTTACGTTGAGTTAAGTTGTTTTCTTTCCTCCTTTGTGGTTACAGTTGTGTTCAACAATCCCCGCCTCACAGAGCGTGGTTTGTTGCCCTTTCGGACAACACGCCGTCACGGCGCCATAAATAACCAAATTCCTTTCAATCAATAAATCACCCGCTCCAACCGCCTCCATCAATCAACCTTACCTTCGGCATTCACCGGGGAACTAAAATAATCCATAATGCCATGTCACAGCTCCGCCGATTTTCAATTCTAGGCCTTTTTAATGAGAAGGATATTCATCTCGATCTTTCAGAGGACGTCACTATTCTGATTGCCGATAACGGTGTTGGAAAGACAACGATTCTTGGAATTGTATACGCAGTTCTGTCAGGAAAATTCTCCCGATTGCGAAGAGCCGAATTTAAAGAGATTCAGGTCGAGTTTAAGAATGGGCATGAGGTTGTGATTCCTTCCGAACTTATTCAGCCGCCACTCCAACTAGACAGGGCTAATCCGCGGCTACGAAGACTCATACACGAGATTCCTGAATCGGCTATGTTGGAGCTTTTCGAGGATACGCGTGGTAACTCCTATCCTGAATTTCGCCGGCACCCCTTGGTTCGGGAGGTAACCGATATTGCAGGCGTTCCACCAAGATACATTTTTGACGTGTTGCATTCTCCGAACCGTGGCGGTCAACAGGAAGTGCTCACCGACGACTTATCATCTGAAACACTTCGTGACGCTATTCAAAAGGCGTTCGACTCGACTGTTCTCTATTTTCCAACTTATCGGAGAATTGAAGAGGAACTAGAGCAATTAGGATATGAGAGAAAGGAGCGGATGCGCTCTGAGGCTCTCATTCAATTTGGAATGGGCGATGTTCACTCCCGAATCGCCACCGTAACGGATGAGATTAAGAAGTCCGCAATTGCGTGGTTCTCTAAGATTAACGGCCAAATGCTCAGCCAATTGGTTGACGGATTTCACGTCGATGAACCTACACGACGGAGCTTGGAAAATGTTGAAGCGCTCAAGATTGTTCTTGATAGAATTGGCGGAAATATCAGCCCCGACCACAAGGCGCACATCATCGAACTTGTCCAAGGGGCTGTAACTGTTCAGCACTAAATCACCCGGATTGAAACATATCAGCCGGGTTGTGCA
>JARGOZ010000265.1 GCA_029213025.1 Verrucomicrobiales bacterium | reverse complement strand
CACAACCCGGCTGATATGTTTCAATCCGGGTGATTTAGTGCTGAACAGTTACAAACTTCTTTGAGCTTCAAGATATCAGGAATGTCCGTGACAAGGAACGATGATGCAATCGACATGCTTCGTCGCATATCAAATTCCCTTTTCTTTCAAATCGATACATCTCTTGGGGTTGCTTTAAATCTCTCACGCGCGCATTCCAGGTATCAACTTGCCTGCCAACAAATCAATGGATCTCTTGATGATCTTGAATTTCCAACTCAAGAATATGATGATGCTCCCATGTCGCTCTACTGGTACGGAAGAGGTGCCCGAGGAATGCCTCTACTGCAATTCTTGGCGTTCTACCAAGTTATCGAATTCTACTACCCAACGTATTTTCAAGCTGAGGCAAGGCGTAAAATTAGAAGGGTTCTAAAAGATCCTACGTTTCGAGCAGAAAGAGATGCGGATATTGGAAGGGTTCTTACATCACTCCTAGGTGGGCGAGGAAGCGTCGGAGACGAACGATCCATGCTCCGCGCCACGATTCACGAGTGTGTCGACCCCGACGAATTGCGCACGTTCCTCTCAGCATCGGAACAGCGCGCCAAGTTTTTATCGTCAAAATCGGAGGGCTTGTCCTCAACGAAAATTCCAATCGCTAACCAAGACGCAGATTTACGAAATGAGATATCTGATCGGATTTACGAGATTCGATGCAAAATCGTCCATACAAAAGCAGACTCTCGGGATAGTGATGTTGAAATATTACTCCCGTTTTCAGAACAAGCGAACCGTCTTAACCACGACATTGAATTAGTCCACTATTTGGCGAAGCAAGTCTTGATTACAGCCAGTACTCGATTACGGACAATCTGAAGTAAAGTTTCCGAATGAACTCGCGGAACCGGAGAATTTGTTGACTCACGTTTCCTCCGGTTTTCCTATTCAGCAGCTCGACGATTGTTTTCTCGATAGAGACGACCTATATTTATATCCATGGCCGTCCACCTAAAGCGGATCTATCAAACACCATCCCCTCAGGACGGGTATCGGGTGCTGGTTGATCGTCTCTGGCCGCGGGGAATCTCCAGGGAAAAAGCGGATCTTGATGAGTGGCTCAAGGAAATTGCGCCCACGCAGGAACTCCGCCAAAGGTTCGCTCACGACGTCAGTCGTTGGGGCGAATTTCGGCGTCGATACCTGAAGGAACTGACCGGACACCGGGAGGCTCTCCGGCAACTGGTGAACCGGTCCCGGCGTGAAGAGGTCACCCTGCTGTTCGGCGCGCAGGATGAGGCCCACAACAACGCCGTGGTGGTAGCACAATATCTGGCCATGTTGAATTCAGATAAGTCGTGAACCAACAAATCAAACCGAGATTCGATGCCACCGGGTCCCGACTGTTCAACACCCGCCGGCCGGGCAGCCGCCTTCTCCCAATGCTGCCCCGAAACAAGCTATCCACTTTTGCCGGGGAAAGACCCACCTCTGCGCAATAGTTCGTGAAATTTCACGATTCAGGCATACTGCCCTGCATGTAGATGTGCATTTACGCTATGGAACGGCGTGATTCAGCATGTCAGGTTTTGCAGAACACTAGAAGATCATGCCAAATCCATGGACAGGGGTGGGAAACCCTTACACTCGAGAGGAAGTCATTGAGCGCCTTCGTGATACGCTTTCACGGGGCGAACCAATCATTGCGGCCGGCGCCGGAACCGGGATCAGCGCGAAATTTATCGAAAAAGGAGGGGCGGATCTGATTATCATCTACAACTCCGGGCGATACCGAATGATGGGACACGGTTCGATCGCCGGAATGATGGGCTATGGAGACGCCAATGGTGTAGCTATGGAGATCGGTGAATACGAAGTTCTTCCCGTTGTCGAAGAAATCCCGGTGATTTGTGGTGTTCACTGCACCGACCCGCGCCGGCGCATGTGGCACTGGCTGCAACAGGTCAAGGATATGGGGTTTTCGGGAATGAATAATTTCCCCACCCACAGCATCATTGACGGCAGTTTCCGCCAACAGCTCGAAGAGACCGGCATGGGAACGGATAAAGAGGTGGCGACAGTGGCCCTCGCCAGGAAGATGAATATTTTCTCCATCGTGTATGTCGCATCTCCGGAGGAGGCAAAAGCAATGGCCGAGGCGGGAGCGGATGTGATCATCGCTCATGTCGGCTGCACGGTAGGTGGATCGATTGGCGTGACTGAAGCAGCTATGTCACTGGAGGATGCAGCGGATGCTACCCAGGCGATTATCGAAGCGGGCAACACAGTCAGAAAAGACGTGATCTATTTATCTCATGGTGGTCCGATTGCTACACCGTCGGATGCAGCCTTTATCAATGAAAGGACAGATGCGGTGGGCTTTGTTGGAGCATCGAGCCTGGAGCGTATGGCAGTAGAGGAATCTTTGACGAATCTCACCAAAGAATTCAAATCGATCCCGTTACGTCGCACTTCCTGAGATGAAAAATGCCAAGACCATCGCAGTCCTCGGAACGCTTGATTCCAAAGGCGAGGAACACGCTTTCGTAGCCGATTTGATCCGGCAAAAAGGCCATATCCCTCTCCTGATTGATGTGGGCACCGGTTCTGAGCCGACCGTTCAACCGGACATTTCCCGGTATGAAGTGGCGGCCGCCGGAAATATCGATTTAGCTGCGCTGATGGCTCGGCAGGACCGGGGCGAATGTGTCGTTGCCATGAGTGAAGCGGCTCCCGTTCTGGTTGCCCGGCTTGCCGCACTGGGAAAAATCGACGGTATTCTTTCTCTCGGCGGCGGAGGTGGAACCGCTCTCGGCTCCGGGGCGATGCGGGGACTGCCTGTCGGCTTTCCCAAAGTGATGGTCTCAACTCTGGCCAGTGGCAATACAGCTCATTACGTCGGCTCGAAAGATATCACCATGATCCCGAGTATCGTCGATGTGGCCGGCTTAAACCGAATTTCCACAACGATTTTTACCCGCGCTGTGGGTGCCGTCTGCGGCATGGTGGAATCGGAACCGGTACCTGTCGCCAATGAGCGCCCGCTGATTGCTGCCAGCATGTTTGGTAACACGACGGAGTGTGTGGATGCAGCCAGAGAGGTATTGGAGAATGCCGGATATGAGGTGTTGGTTTTTCACGCAACGGGAACCGGCGGAAAAACGATGGAGACGCTGATTGAAGACGGGCTGATCGCCGGCTGTCTGGATATCACAACCACCGAGTGGGCCGACGAACTGGTAGGCGGTACTCTGACCGCCGGCCCTGCGCGCCTCGAAGCAGCCGGGAAAGCCGGAATCCCAGCGATCGTGACTCCGGGGTGTCTGGATATGGCCAACTTCGGAGCCCGCGAAACTGTGCCGGAAAAATATCAGGGACGAAATTTCTATATCCATAATCCGCAGGTGACGCTGATGCGGACGACTCCGGAAGAATGTGCAGAACTCGGGAAAATTCTGGCCGAAAAAGTGAATGCCTACAAAGGGCCGGTCACAGTTTTGATACCCCGGAAAGCAATAAGTATCATCAGCGCCGAAGGACAACCGTTTTACGATCCTGCCGCTGACGAGGCGTTATTTCAGGCGATTGAGACGAATCTGGCCGATCACGTTCCGCTGGTCGTCGTGGATGCGGAAATCAATTCTCCCGCCTTTTCCAATGCCTGCGCAGAGGCGCTGCTTCATCATTTAGACCAAACTACATCAACCACCAAATCAACGATGCCACAAGTTAAACACTACGGATGCTTCGAGTTCAAAGCGGGAACGACTCAGGAAACGATCGACCACTGTTTCAAATCCATGGAAGGTATGGTCGGAGTCATCCCCGGTTTGCTCGATTTCCACTACGGTCCATATGATTCTGCCGAAGGTCTGAACGATGGTTATAGCCATGGTTTCATCATGACATTTTCGAGTCCACAGGCCCGCGATGAATACCTGCCGCATCCCAAACATGAGGAAGTGAAAGATATTGTAGTACCGAATTTGGAGAGAGTCGTAGTGTTTGATTTTAACATGCCTGTCTAAGCGGTATAAACGGAGTTTCCCAAAGTTGAGCGATTCTATTATATCCAAATACCCGTCGATCGAGCATCTCCGGGAACGGGCCCGCCAGCGGATGCCCCGATTTGCGTTCGAATATCTCGAAGGCGGTTGCAACTCAGAGGTCAATCTTCGTCGCAATACCGAAGAGATCCGGGAGATCCGCCTGCGCCCCAGGTATTTGCGCGACTATGCGGGATCGAATTTACGCACCGAGTTGTTTGGCAAAACCTACGATGCACCGTTTGGCATTTCTCCGATCGGTCTTCAGGGACTGATGTGGCCCGGGGCGACTGAAATTCTAGCCAAAGCCGCCTACGATCATAACGTACCGTTTATCCTGAGCACGGTTGCCACAGCCAGTATCGAAACGGTGGCGGAAATCACCGAAGGAAACGCGTGGTTTCAGCTCTATCATCCGGCAGAGGAGGAATTGCGTGACAAACTGCTGGATCGCGCTGCGGAAGCGGAGATGCCTGTGCTGGTGATTTTAGCAGATACGCCGACCTTTGCATGGCGGCCGAAAGAAATTCGCAACGGACTTTCGATCCCGCCGCAAATGTCGGCCCGCAATGTCATCCAGATGATGACGCATCCCACCTGGTCATTCGGTCAGCTTTTCGCAGGAGCGCCCGAGTTTAAGACCATGAAGCCTTACATTCCCAAAGGGCTCAGCATGAAGCATCTCGGGCTTTTTATGAACAAAACCTTTTCCGGACGACTTAACCCGGACAAGATCAAGGCAATCCGGGATCGCTGGCAAGGCAAACTGGTCATCAAAGGAGTCGTGCATGAAGAGGATGCGGAAATCGCCCTCAATCTGGGAGTCGACGGCTTGATCGTATCAAACCACGGCGGGCGTCAGCTGGATGCCGGTCAATCGACCATCGAACCGCTCACTGCTCTATCCAGAGAATTTGGAGATCGCACCACGATCATGATCGACAGCGGACTGCGCGCCGGACCGGACGTCGCCTGCGCACTGGCGAGAGGGGCCGATTTCACTTTCATGGGACGGTCATTCATGTATGGCGTCGGTGCCTTGGGCAGCAAAGGAGGTGACCACACGATTTCGATGCTGAAACGCCAGTTGCAGCAGGTGATGGAACAGGTTGGTTGCGAGAAAGTAGCTGAGCTTCCAAATCATCTGGCGCTCTGATGATAAGTAATTCCGCCAGTTGAAACCGGTGGCATCCCGCTGTTTTCTATTTCCATGTCCCACACAAGCCAACCGAAGAACCAGGATCGGGAAAATTTTGGCGTGGCAACCCGGTGGGAAGTGGTTCGGGCGGATTCCAGTGATGAGCGTGAATGGTTGGCAGAGGCTCCTGTTTGCTCGCTCCTGAAAATCCATCTCATCGCCCACGTCGGGCGGATGTGGGCCCGGGCACCGTTCGAAGTCATCCGCTCGGATGCGTCGGGCACATTTGCACTGATCGGGATTGAGGGTGAGGGAGAGACCTTGATTGACGGATCCTGGCGAACCGTTCGGAAGGACGAAATTTGTCTTCTCCCGGCTTTTGCCCCCACGGGAATTCGCGCGAAAGATGATGAGGTATGGAATTTTGCCTGGGTTCGTTATGAAGAAGAGCGCGAAACCTGTCCAATTCTTTCTTCAAACAGTCCGGTGATTCAGCGCGGTAGCGGCCACCCTGTCGAGCACGCTATCGCCGGCCTGGCTGCCGACATGGCAGCGGGAAATACCGAACCGGCAACTTTGCATCACTGGGTCGAACTCATTCACGGATTTGTGGCCAGAGCAGCCCGTCCCTACCAGGGAGACGACAGGCTTTGGCGCGTCTGGCAGGAGGTGGAGCGTGACTTAACCCAGGACTGGTCGCTGAGCGATCTTGCGCAGATTGGCCATCTCAGCCAGGAACATCTTCGCAGACTGACTCAGCAGCAACTTGGGCGCAGTCCAATCCAGCAGGTGACTCTGCTTCGGATGCGGCGTGCGGTATTACTTCTCACCACGACGGCGGAAAAAGTCGAGACCGTTGCCTACGCCGTAGGCTATGAAAACCAGTTTACTTTTTCCAATGCCTTCAAACGCTGGACGGGAAAAAGACCTTCCGAATATCGGGACTAGTGCTCTCACGGGAGGCAGCGGCACTGCGAGGATAACAAGGCTGAAATCTCTCCTCGTGTTCAGGAGCTCCAATTTTACCGTGATACGCAGTAAAGCGCCGGTCTACTTGCCGTAGGAGTTCACTTGTATGTAGTAGTGTGATCCGTCGGAGAAAATACCGGAATGTTTCTCCCCGCAAAAGAGCTTCCCTTCGTTGCCAAATTCACCATTGATCATTAGCTGATTCAGATCCCGGCTTTGCAAAAGCGCCTGTTGAACTTTTCCGTGGTGGATTTTGTAAAACGATTTCCCGTCAGCCATAAAGGAAGCGGATCCGGGTGCCGCCTGCCCCATGACTGTTCCGTTAGTTCCGGAAACCAGATCCGCCATCGACGAAAATTTCACGACATCGTTTCCGGAATAGGCCGCCGCCGGTTGACTCAGGTGGATGTAGTAGTTTGTTCCGTCGCAGAAAAGTGAATGAGCATTCGCTCCGGCGAAAATGGTACCCAAAACTTTCGAAGAGGCGTTGAACGAAGCTGATTCGTATATACACAATTCACCTTTGGTATCCAGACGATACAGCCGGTTGGCATCAGCCATCAAGGCGGCTGTCCCCGGCAGCCCGGAACTGACAACCGTTCCTTTTTTACCGGCGGCCATGTCGGCCGGGGTCTCAAATCGAACCAAATCATAATTCAGGGCGTCCATAGATGGTGCAGGTGCGATACTCCCGAGACGGGAAACCTGGGTAATCTTTGCCGGTTCCGCATGTTCCCCGGTTGCAACCCGGGCCATTCGCCCGTCGCTGCCGGTTGCAGCAACCAATTCACCGTCGTATTTGGCTACCACGGTGAATCCCCGGTAGATGACACGTTCAGATTTCCCGGGATCGAACTTTTTCAGAAGCGGTTTGAATACATTGATGTTTGGAGTCTTGATCACAAATTCGTGAACCTCTGATCGTCTCAGTTTGAGAAACCTCCGATCCTTCCTCATTTCATATATTTTATTTTTGTTTTCAGTATATCCAACAATTGTGCTTTCGATTTCAATAAGGGTGGGATGTCGGGACATGTTGGTTACTTCAACTCTGACAATGTTCCGAAATCCGTTCGCTTTTGATGGAGTCCCCATTCTCTGTCCGACAATCTGGAGATTGGGCAGTTGTTTATATAAGTCACCCGTTGCGGCGACTTCCGCCAGCCAGCGTTCTTCATGCTGCTTCGGGGAAAGTGCGAGATGTCCCACTTTTGATACATGTCGATCCAGCATTTCGGCATGGTTTTTGGCTTCTATCATCACCTGCTGCAAACCGGTGGCGTAAGCTTTATCTCTCTCATCCAGTGGAGTACTTTGTTTCCTTGCCTGAGATTTGGGAACAAGGCGCAGATTGCCTATATAGCTATCGCAATTAGGTAAGATGTCCTTAGGCACAATATTTTCAAATATAAGCTGCTCCCCTTCGTAGCGCCCCCTTGTGACGAAGCCGGTGAACTGGTTATTGCGTATTGCCCCGTAGTCGAAGGCGATTTCCCATGCTTTAAGGATCGAGCCGGTTGTGGTAATTTTCTGTTGTGCGCCAATGTCGTCCCGAAAATCCATAGCTTTGTCGATCAGAGCTGAGTTTGAACTGACGCTATCCCTGTTGGTTTTTGCCAGCAGGTGGATCAACTGCCTCATTTGGTTCTCCGCCGCATTTTTCGTCATCTTCGGGTTATAGACCGGGATTGCTTTTGCGATGTTTTTTGCGTCAACATTTACTGGCGGCGAACCTTTAGGAGCTTTTCGGGCGCCGCGCTTTTTTTTCGGGGCTCCCTCTGTAGGGACAGCGAAAGCGAAAAGGACTACTACGAGAGCGGAATAGCTGAAATGACGCGTTTTCATAGAAAAAATTGAAACTGAGGTGGCAAAAGAGTCTGATAGGATCGGGGAAAATTTTCGATGCAGGCTCCGGAAAGGTTCATCGCATTTCTACCGGGGCGTAATCGTTGCATGTTTAGAGGCTAACAGAAAGTCGATGAAGCGACCATAGTTGAATTCCACATGGCAATTTACCACCCCGGCGGGACGAGGTCGATCCTAAACGGGTTCGAATGAAACGTTGGCGCGAGCCGTAGCGAGAGCCCCATTTTCACCGAATGCTCCGGCTGATTGGAGTAAATATCCCGATGTTCCCGCTCCGGGAACCTGCAATACATCGTCTTTGTTTTCAGGTTCCGTTATGCGGGCGATCAAAGCCGACTGGCGCTTTAACGTTCGCCGGATAAATCCGAAGGTGGATCAGGAATATGGCAATTTTGACCTTCCTCCCGGAGCGTCGATGTCTAAACTAACGCTCATGAAGCAGCTTTCCTACTTTCCCGTTTCCTTTTCCAAAGTGTACCCTTCCATGAGAAGGTATTTTTCAAGTTAATTCAAAAAATTAATTTTTGG
>JARGOZ010000264.1 GCA_029213025.1 Verrucomicrobiales bacterium | reverse complement strand
CGCGGCTTGGGAAGAGGACGCTTCAAAGGCTTGGGGCATTCCGGGCAGGGCACACAGCAGTCGCCGGGACCTCCGACGCTACACGTCTTACAATGACATGCCCCCAAAGAAAGGGCAATGACTCCAAAAAGCATCAAGGTAAAAATCTGTCTCATGTAAGAATGTGTTTCGTGGCGTCCCTGAATTTTTTGTAAAAAATATTCTAAGACACCATATGGTTTATCGTTTGGCTTTCGATTCGTCAACACTGATTTTTTCTTTTTTAAAGTTTCGGCTGGAAGCGCGTTTTTTTTGAGAAGTCTATTCTGCCTGCTTTCGCCTGGCGTTTAAAATGTTCCTTGTTACCTTCGTGGCAGATGTCCAAACACCCGCTTATCCTTGCTATCGAGACCTCCTGCGACGAAACCGCTGTTGCTGTAGCGGAGGGGACAGCGGGAATTCTGGTCAGTGAAGTGGCTTCGCAAATTGAGTTGCACTCCCCTTACGGAGGCGTGGTTCCGGAACTGGCTTCCCGTAATCACAATATTACTCTGCGGCCTTTGATCGAAACGGCTTTGAGCAAGTCCGGCCTGTCCATAGAGGATCTGGACGCCATCGCTGCAACTTCCGGCCCCGGTCTCGCCAGCTCGCTGTTAATCGGTGATACCACGGCAAAGGCCATCGCAGTTGCTTCAGGTAAGCCGTTTTACTCGATCAATCACATGGAGGGCCATATGCTGTCACCATTTATTGAAAATGAGACCGGAGTTTTGCCGAACATCTCACTGGTCGTCAGCGGAGGACACACGATGCTTGTCAAAGTCGACCGGGTGGGAGGTTATAAAATTCTGGGGGCAACTCTCGATGACGCAGCCGGTGAAGCCTTTGATAAAGCGGGGAAAATGATGGGATTGCCCTATCCGGGAGGACCCGAAATTGATCGGCTGTCCGCCAATGGAGACCCGGACGCTTTCGACTTTCCCCGGGCGATGCTGAAAAGTGGCGACTTCCAATTCAGTTTCAGCGGAATGAAAACGGCAATGAGCCACAGGATCGCCGGCCTCGGGAATAAGTGGGATAGCAATAATGAAAAGCTCGTCAGTGATCTGTGCGCATCGTTTCAGGCAGCGATCCTCGATGTTCTGATTGGGAAGACGATCGCAGCGGTAAGGGAAACGGGAGCGTCACTGGTGACCGTAAGTGGCGGGGTAAGCTGCAACCGGGGTCTCCGCGAACAAATGACCGATGCCTGTGCAGCTGCAGGGGTTAAACTGCAATTGGCAACGCCATCTCACTCAACAGACAACGCGGCGATGATAGCGTACGCTGCTGCCTGCCGTTTTGAGGCGGGACTCCCCGCATCCGGATTTGATCAGGATATCAATCCGAACCTTCAGCTCCTGTAAAAAGGTTCTTGATTGTTGGATTATACACTTTAACTAACCACTGTATCTCGCTGAAGTACAGAATGATATGAGGGCGGCTGCAAATATCTTTTTCACCCTTGTCACCGCCGTAGTCGCAGCCCTGCCTGCCACTACCGGAGCCGGTGAGCCCCTGATCCTTAATGACAAATGTCCGGCTATATGTCAGCAACCGCAGACGGGACTGTTTGGATCTGTAGAATCCACATTTCTCACTATGAACCGGGCCGACGGAGTGCGGGTGGATGATGACCCTAACGAAAATGCGGAAAGTGACTACCAATATTCTCCCCGCTACACTCTCGGATATGCCATCGATCCCGGAAGGGGGTTTCGAATCCGATTCCAGGGTGAGTTTGATGAACTGATCCTACCCGATCAACCAGCCATAGCAGCGCAGGGAAATCGTCTGCTTGCCGAGGCATCCACTCTCGATTTGGAATACTTCGAGACTGTGTCCCATTGTAATTATGACTTTGAATTCAGCACCGGGTTGCGCCGGGTAAACTATTTCGAGGCTATCCTCGACGATCAACAACCGGCATTTGAGACCTCCAAAGCCGTCGAAGCCTGGGGTCCCTCGATTGGATTGGAAGCGAAGAGGCACATCGGAGGGGGAAGTTCTGTGTATGCCGTAGGCAGGCATTCCCTGATTCTCGGAGATTCGCTGGTTTCAGAAGTCAATACCGGCACAATCACTCTCGAAGATTCGACCTATGGAATCACCGAATTGGGTTTCGGAATGGAACACAGCCGCACTTTCGGTGCCAAACAGGTGACCCTCCGGGGAGGCTACGAATGGCAACAGTGGCAGAATTTTTCCTACGGATTTGAAACCACTCATTTCAATGACGACATGGGTGCTCCGGCAGACGCAGGCTTTCACGGCTTCAACCTTTCTGTGGGAATCACCGAAGCCGGAAATCAGTCATCGCTCAACGAAGGTGTTGCGGTCGATTTCCTCGAGGAGGAAGGAAGCCTTTTTGGGTCGGTCGAGGCTACGTTCTTCGATGTAAATCGCTCCGACGGTTTGCGATTTCTCCCTTTTTCTTTTGCGACCACGGACGATACCGGAGTTGAATTTACGCCGAGATATACGCTCGGTTATTCCACTTCGTCAGGATTTGGTGCCCGGGCTCGCTTTTGGGGAGATCACCAGCAAACCGCGACCAACAACAGATCAGTGGCCCCGGGAGCTTTCGCCGGCCGAATTGAAGCGGAGGCGTCGACGCTGGACCTGGAGGTGTTCGATACACTCTGCCTCGAAGAATATGATCTGGAGTTAAGTGCCGGTGTTCGACGGGCAGGTTATTACGAAGCTTTGAGTAACAGCACCTTTCCTATCGCCGGCTTGACGAAAGAAGTTTCCGGTTGGGGACCTGTGGTGGGCGGCGAACTGAGACGCGATTTTGCCCATAACAGTTTATTTTACGTTAGAGCCCGGCAATCTCTTCTCACCGGCGATGCGATCACCGGCCATATTTTTAATGGCGCGGGGCTCCCCTCCGGTAGTCGCACATTGAAGGATATCACAGCCGGGATCACTGAGGTGGCGTTTGGACTGGAACACCAGCGCTCCCTGGGAAATTCCACAGTATCTCTCCGCGGAGGATATGAGTGGCAGCGGTGGCATAATTTCTCGTTTGCTTTTGAGGATGCGCTCACTCCGTCGCTTATGGGATCACCCGCTGATGCCGGATTTAACGGTTTGACCTTTTCTGTCGGAATAACCGGAAGGGATCCCGGTGTGGAAAATGCACCGTTGATCAATGATTTTGCCGACGATTCGGGCCGGGACGGACTTTTCGGTTCGGTCGAATCCACGTTCTTCAAGTTCAACCGGGCAGACGGCCTGCGCGTTGATGATGACGGCAACGAAACAACAGACAACGATTTTGAATTCGCCCCCCGCTACACCCTCGGGTACCGGATGGCATCCGGGCTGGGTCTCAGAGCCCGTTTTTGGGGTGATTTCGAAACCAGGTACCTACCGGATGACCCGTCGATCACAGCCGAGGGAAATCATCTTCTCGCGGACGCTTCAACTTTCGATTTTGAAGCTTTTGATACTTTCTCCTTTTGTGACCTCGAACTGGAGCTGAGTGCCGGTTTACGCAGGGCGAGTTATTATGAGGCCATTATCGATCTGACCAACGGTCCCGGACCGGAGACAAGCAAAAAACTGGATGGTTGGGGGCCGATTCTCGGTGCCGAAGTTCGAAAAACAATTCCGGGAAACAATCTTTTGTATGCGAAAGGAAAACACTCTCTCATTGTCGGGGACGCTGTAATCACCGAAGTGGGTGCGGGGACTCGAATTCTGGAAGATACCACCGGCGGGATCACCGAACTGGGTTTCGGACTGGAGCACAACCGCTGCATTGGCTTATCGAAACTGTTTTTGCGAGCCGGCTACGAATGGCAAACCTGGCACAACTTTTCCTACGGCTTCGAAGACACTCACGAAGACGATGATATGGGAGCGCCGGCTGACGGCGGCTTCAACGGTTTCAGCTTTTCTGTAGGAATCGAAAGGTAAATCACGCAGTGACAACCGGACGAACCGGCACTCCGTGCGAACCGAGGTATTCTTTCACGTCTCCAACCGTGAATTCCCCGAAGTGAAAAATACTCGCAGCGAGAACCGCATCCGCCTTTCCCCGGTCGAGGACATCCACCAGGTGGTCGAGAGTTCCGGCTCCGCCGCTGGCAATGACAGGAATCTCCAATGCTTCGCTTATCGCAGCAGTTAGTTCGATATCATAACCGGCCTTTGTTCCGTCGGCATCCATGCTGGTCAGAAGGATTTCTCCCGCTCCGCGATCCTGCACCTCTTTCGCCCATTCGATTGCGTCTTTTCCGGTCGGGGTTCGACCGCCATGAGTAAAAACTTCCCAGCCGCTTTGGTCCTTGCGCCGCTTTGCATCAATGGCTACGACAATACATTGGGCTCCGAAAGCCTTCGAGCCATCCGAGACAACCGACGGATTATTTACCGCAGCGGTGTTAATCCCGACTTTGTCAGCTCCCGCCATCAACATGCGGCGCATATCCTCGACCACTCGAATCCCTCCCCCGACGGTCACCGGCATAAAACAACGTTCCGCCGTTTTTCTGACCACATCCGTCATCGTCTCCCGGTGATCGGATGATGCCGTGATGTCGAGAAAAACAAGCTCATCAGCTCCCTGGCGATTGTACTCCACCGCACAATCCACAGGATCGCCGGCGTCTCTGAGGTTCACGAAATTGGTTCCTTTGACGACCCTGCCATCGGTAACGTCAAGGCAGGGGATGATTCGCTTGGTTAGCATGAGCGGAATATACGGATTTTTGATAATTTTCGAGAAAAAGCGTAACAAAAACTCCGATTAACCAAAGAAAATTAGTAAAGTTTTATTAAATGTTTGAAAAGTTTTTAAATAAAGACTAGTTTATCACCGCAACCAATCAAAAAATTATGGATCATCAATCAAAGCCTGCCTTAATTCCGGATCAACTGAAAGAGACCGTGCCGGATTCTTTTATCGCTGTTCCGCGCGATACTGACACTGCCGTCGTATACTGGAGCCTTTCGAACCGTCATTTGCCATTTCACGAAGGCGGCAGGCTTTGTTTGCAAATCATCGGACAAACATCTGATCTTACCGACACCATTATTTTGCATCGTGAGTCCGGTCATTTCATCATTCCTTTACTGGCCGAAGAACGGGAATATGAAATCCAGCTGGGCTGGTCCGATGTAAACGGCTTTACAATGATCTTTACTGAGTCGATTATTCTCCCTGACTTACCGGAAAATCCGTTAGGCGCACATTCCAGTGCTATGGATTACCGTGGGTCGGTTTTCTGGGGACACCACCAGAATTCCGCCAATTAGAGAATCACTGCTTATGGGGAACCCAGCTGAAGAATCCATAGAGAAGAACGAAGAGCCTGCCATCCCCGATCTCCTTCTCGAATCGTTCCTCGAATATCTGTCGGTAGAAAAAAACTCCTCCGACAGAACTCTCATTAACTACGAATATGCCATCGCCCGGTTTCGCGACCAGGGCGATACGTTTCAAGGCTGGGATTTAGTCGAAGCAGACCACTTCCGCGACTATCTCTTTGAGATGATGAAAGAGGAGTGGGCCCGCGCCACGATCCGCTTACACTTCGCGGCCCTTCGCAGCTTTTATAAATATCTAAACCGGCGACAAAATTTCACCTGCAATCCGGTAGCAGAGATCCAACTACCGAAAGCAGAGAAAAAACTTCCCGTAGTTCTGACTCAGAAGCAGGTGGTCGAGTTGCTGGAGATGCCGTTCAGAATCAAACATGCGAAGCAGGCTCCATCCTGGTTGCCGTTTCGTGACGCAGCGATACTGGAGCTTTTCTATTCCTCGGGAATTCGTCTCGCTGAACTGGCCAGCCTGCACGTTCGGGATTTTGACCTGCATAACGAATGTATCAAAGTGCAGGGAAAGGGAAATAAAGAGCGCCATTGCCCGGTTGGGGCTCCCGCTGCCGAAGCCATTTTCAAATACCGGCAGGAAGCGGGCGTCACCGAAGGCCCGCTTTTTATCAGTAAACTTCGCAAGCGGATGACTCCCCGTGCGATTTCCAATTTGTTCAAAAAATACCACGCCCACTCCAGTATTCCGGTCGATGTCAGCCCGCACAAACTGCGCCATAGTTTTGCGACCCATCTTCTCGATTGTGGTGCCGACCTGCGCAGTGTGCAGGCTATGCTCGGTCACGCCAGTTTATCCACTACCCAAATCTATACCCACGTTTCGGTAGCCCGGATGAAAGAAGTCTATGAGGAAACCCACCCGCGGGCGTGACCTCTAAAAAGGAGAACTCGCCACCGGGAGAGTATCCACAATGGCGAGTTCAGACCACGCTACCAATAAAAAAGTAAAGAAATTCGTCAGGTCGCGGGTAGCAGTTGGGTTGAAGGTTTGTCGGCATAGGCGGGCGGATGTTTGATCCGGGCGGCGGTTAGTTCTGCAACCACCCGCGCTGCGACATTTTCCGAACCGGAAGGCAACCGAAGGACCAGTTTTTTACCGTTGCCGGGGTTTTCCAGAATAACATCTTCACTGGCAAACCGGGTTTCCTGGCGAATATACAAATCGTCGAGATTGATTTTCGCGTGATAGAGTTTCCAGCCTTTTTTGCCTATAAAATGAACCTGCCCCGCATCGATATCCAAAGCATAGATTCGGCCGAAAGTATTCGCTGTGAGACCGGGAAATTTCCACTTCCCGCCGAGAACTACAGGGACCGACCATGTTACTTCCGGTTTGCCGTCGACAAAGCGATTTAAAGCGACTTCGTCTTCCACAGCAATCTGCTGCTTCAAAAGCTCTCCGGACTGCTTACGGTGAAACAGAGATCCGGCTTTTGCCCGGAATAACCAGGCGAATGTGCGGGTCCGGCGAAACAGTTTGGGCGCGGCAATCAATGACACGATAATAAACAGAATACAGATCGCAGCGAAAACCAGCGGGTTGATACTCATCAGCGCAAGCCCGCCTACTACAGCCATATCCTCCGTCATACTGGCCGCCATATTTGATACAGGTTCGGGACTCTGATTGATAGCCAGACGCGTTCCTGCCTTCAAACCGTGTGTCATCAAAGAGGTCCCGCCAGCCAGCATTGCGATAACTACCGCCAAAGCCGGATCAACCGGACCCAGCGCGGTAAGCGCCAGCAAACCACCACCGACCGGGCGAATGAAGGTGTGCACCGAATCCCAGGCCGAATCGACCCATGGAATTTTATCGGAAAAGAATTCGATGGCAGCGAGTGCGCCCGCAGCGATGAGGACAACGGGTTCACCGAGAACCATCAACTCCGGATATTGCTGACTCAGATCAATCCACTGTTGATTCACAGCGAGACCGGTGACGAAGACCGTAAGGTAGAGATTCACCCCGGCAAGCGAGGCAAATCCAAGGGCAACTGCTAGTGTTTCGAGAGCTTCCATGGGGTATAGTGTTCGATGAGTTGTGGCATCGTGTTAACTGCCAATTTAGTGCCCATCAGACACCGGAAAGTAATTCTCCGCTATTACAAACGGATGACAGTATTATACCGTAGACCTTTTTTAAAAATAATGTCGTAAATTGCTCTCCCGCCCGTTAGCTCATCAAAATCACCGGGTGATTACGGAAATTACAATCCCCAAACAAGCTGTCTGGTCCACCCATCTCCCGGTCACTCATAGGCCGCGATATGGGTAGTGGTCGGCTCAGTGTCCGAGCAGGTCCATGGTGGTCACTTCAAACCAAGACTTTGATTCGAATGAGTACGATAAATACACGTTTCCTCGACTCTCAGAATCTAAAATAATATTCAGAATCTCTGAGTCTTCAGATGTCTCGTAGTAAGCCGCCATCTGATCAATAAGGGAACCAATAATCTCTTCGGACTGCTCCTCTGTTGGCTTGTCCGGCATGAGAAATTTTATAGCCCTCCCATCTAACGTGTTCGAGTGGATGCTGAAAATCCGGGAGTAACTAGTTCCTTTGCCAATCTTTTTCGCCCCGGATGCAGCGATAGTGAGATTTAGGCTGTTCGTATTAGAGAATGTTTGAGCTAATCGCGATTTAGTTTTCGCGTATGCATCTGTCCCTAAGCTTTTCAGGAAAGAGTCAAAAAATGGCTTAGCCAGGTAGAGTGCGATCGCTGCTGGAATAAGCTCCAGAATCCCACACTTTGGCTCAGGCGGTAATTTTTTGACATGAACATCTTCAGCGCCGGGAGTATGGCAATGATTTAAAAAGTCAGACCAAATAGCATCCGGCACGCCCTCTTGGGTCAAAATAGCTAACTTGATTTCCTGGTCCATTTTCAGGCGATTAAGATAAAAACGCCAGTTACCTGGCGTCCACCTCGCAGATCCCAGCGTGCGATTTTCCCGCACCAAGCTCCTCAGCGAGTCGCGCACGTAACCGGTTGTCGTTCATTTCGTATACATTTCCTTTCATTGCTTGGAAGATCAATCGAATAATGACGGGATCAGGCTCCCTTCCGCATCGTTGCCATAGAGCGGACGTCCCTGCTCTATGATTCGAGGCCCGGGCATCGCCCAACGTGAAAAGCGGAGACCGAACCGGGCTGGTTTGGCTATGAGGATGCCTCGGGATAAGAGTAGTTCGAATCAACGCCCGATAACTCCCTATTTGCGCAAGATATTCGACGATCTGGCTGCCCTCCATTTTCCGGTGGTTCACAGGTGCGATATGGGTAGTGGTGATCTCCAGATCGCCATTATGTAGTTTTCTT
>JARGOZ010000263.1:8475-8719 GCA_029213025.1 Verrucomicrobiales bacterium | reverse complement strand
CGCTCGAGCTGCTCGATGCGCTTGGTGTCGGCGGCGCCCTCGCCGGGGCGCACCAGGCGGGTGAACAGCGCGGCGCAGGCCTGCTGTTCTTTTTCGGAAAGATTTTCGAAGATGCGGTCTGCGTGTTTTTCCAATGCACCGGAGATGCCGCCGATTTCTTTGCCTTTGTATTCTGCCACGGTGAGATTGCGGCCATCTTCGCGGCGCTGCCAAAGTTGTTTCAAACAATGCTGCAGCAGAGGCA
>JARGOZ010000263.1:7132-8465 GCA_029213025.1 Verrucomicrobiales bacterium | reverse complement strand
CGGCTGATCTTCCATATCATCCAGCAGCAGCTCGACCAGCCCCGGCTCAAATTCGCAGCCGACCATTTCGGCGGGCCGTTCAATCACCTCGCGCAGGTTTTCGCGATCCATAGCGCCGACCGCCAGTTGCGAATCACTGAGCGCGGCGGCAAGCTGCGGATAAGACAGACACTGCGGATAAAAGTCTGCGCGCATGGTCGGCACCACCACAGTACGACCTCCAGCGATGGTGGCGGCGTAGAGCAAATTTTCGATAAAGCCATTGCGCTGGGTTTCATCATCACAAACGGTGAAAACTTCCTCAAACTGATCAACCACCAGCAGAACACGCTGCTCAGGTTTGGCCTCTTCATCGACCGCCTGTCGAACGGTGAGATGCAGCCGGTTATCACGAGTGGCCATTTCCTCCTGCAGCTGGCCGGGATTCTGGTACAATCCGGCCTTCGCCAGCGCAGTGGCCAGATTCTCCAGCGGACGCGGACCGGGCCGCAGCACCACTACCGGCCAGTGGCTGCTCCACTCCTGCTCAGCCAGAACCGGAACAAGACCGGCGCGGGCCAGTGAAGATTTCCCCGAACCGGAAGCACCGACGATGGCGAGGAAACGGGTTTCTTTTAACTCTTTGACCAGCCACTGCACATCCGCCTCGCGACCGAAATAGAGGTCGGCCTGTTCGGCATGAAAGGCATCCAGCCCCATGTAGGGGCAGCGGGTGCTGTCGATGCGCGCATGTTTCTTCGGAGGTTCGCCTTTGATGCCGGAGATGAGTCGATGCAGGGCGTCTTCATCATTTGCGGAACGAAACTCGATCCACAGCGTGCGGGTAAGAAAATCCGGCAGCTCGCTGCGTTTGCCGGGATCGACACCCGGCAGCAGCACCGGAATGACACGGAATTTCTCATCGCGATTCTCCACCCGGCGGGCGATGGCGCGACGCATTTCCTCGTGCTGCCAGGTGGAAATGCCGCCGGGACCGAGGAACACGACGCAACTGCCACAGCGCTTCAGCTCGGCTTCGATCTCCTCCTGCCATTCCTCGCCGGGAATGAGGTTCCATTTATCCAGCCAGCAGGGAATGCCTTTTGCCACCAGAGCTTCGCCGATTGCTTCGACGAAAGGTTTGTCGCCGGTGTTGTGAGAGAGAAAAGCAGAACCTTCGGTATTCATCGTTAGACCGTTATTCTGGCAGAGGATTCGGGAGGGGAAAGTTATTTTCGGATTGGATTCAATGTGCCTCGGCGGGGGCCCCGTATGGATCGGAGCGACATTCCGCGCGGGATTTTAAACAAGTGGATGCTGTGCCGAATAGTTGATCGACCCCGATGCATCCGTT
>JARGOZ010000263.1:0-7032 GCA_029213025.1 Verrucomicrobiales bacterium | reverse complement strand
TCGGGGCTGTGCTCGCGGACGATGAAACGATACTCCCTCACGGTCGCATCTACAGTTTCGCGCAATGTAGCTGCGAGGCTGTGCCGAGTAGCTGATCTACCCCGATGCGTCCGTTTCGGGGCTGTGCTCGCGGACGATGAAACGATACTCCCTCACGGTCGCATCTACAGCTGCGGCTATTTCGCAACCACGGTAAAAAGCAAACCGGATTGAAAGATATCAGCCGGTGATATCACATCCATATCGAATGGGATGCAGGAGCCGTAGCGTTGCCTTAGCGTCTTTTGCACTACGGGATGGCTGAGATCGAAATCTTTCAGTTTTCTGAGATCACCAATCTGGACACCGCAGGCCCGGTCGTAGGCTTTCCAGACAAGCTCAGAACAGTAGATGGTCGAATCCGACCAACCGAAGAGAGCATCATAATCTCTCCCGAGGTAGGTCATCACCTCGCTTTTCAGGCGGTCCATATCAATATTCGACTTATCTTTCAGTCGTCGAACCACAAAGGACCCATTTTCCCCCCGGCGGCCCCAGTCGGACAATTTGGTCTTTTTCACGGGCTGGACAGCTTCGTAAATGTAGGGAACTCCCCGCTCATAAAAAACAATGCCCACGTGGGTCAGCGGTGAATGCGTCGCCGCTTCAATCGCCTGGGACTGACGACTCATCGACTTCTGAAAAATGATATCCCCGTCTTCGAGAGGCAAATCGCCGACCGCCGCCGATAAAAATGAGGCGGTTAGCATAAAGGTCAGGAAAATGGCGAATTTCATAAAGTACTATCGGATCTGGATTTGTCGGAACAAGGGTGCATTCACGGCCCACAAAGACCTAAGAATTCATCCTTTCACCTTCCTCCTTGAAGATCCCTGATAACACGGCAAATTCCCCGTCCCATATTATGGCAGCGACTTTTCCAGCTCTCATTCAGCCGCGGCTAGCCGCAGCGCTTCAAGCAACCGGTATCTCCGGAGATCTTCCCGACGGCTTTGTGCCTTCGGTCGATCCCGCGCAGAATCCTCAATTTGGTGATTATCAGACGAACGCCGCCATGGTTCTAGCCAAACAGGTGAAAAAGAATCCCCGGGAGCTGGCCGCCGAAATTGTGGAAAAATTCGACGGGGAAGGACTTACTGAAACTCCGGAAATCGCCGGTCCGGGGTTTATCAACTTTCGAATCCGCAAGAACGTCCTCGAACAGAGGGTAGAGGATCTCCTGGAAGATACTGATCGACTCGGAGTTGAAGAAGTAACAGATCCGGAAACCATCGTAATCGACTTCTCCGCTCCAAATGTCGCCAAACCGATGCATGTCGGCCATATCCGGAGTACGATCATCGGTGATTCACTCGCGAGAATCGCCCGGTTTCTCGGCCACAATGTGATTTCCGACAACCACATCGGCGACTGGGGAACGCAGTTCGGGATGATTTTGTATGGTTGGAAAAACGTTCTCGACAAAGAAGCCCTCGAAGCGGACCCGGTGCCGGAGCTTTTGCGGGTTTACAAAGAAGTGAACAAACTTTGCAGCGAGGACCCGGATTTACGGGAAGTCTGCAAAGCGCAACTCGTCGATCTCCAGGCCGGTGATAAAGAGAACCTGAAAATCTGGGAAGAATGCGTCGAGCTGTCCAAGGTCGGGCTGCAAAAAATCTACGACAAGCTGGATGTGGCATTTGACCACTGGCTCGGTGAAAGCTTCTACAACGATAAGCTTCAGCCACTGGTGGATAATCTGGTTGGAAAAGGCATTGCCTCCGAGTCCGATGGAGCGATCTGCATTTTCTTTCCGGAACACGAAAAACTCGCCGACCAGCCGCCGGCAATCATTCAAAAGGGCGATGGCGGATTTCTTTACGCCACAACCGATCTGGCTACGATCGAGCACCGGGTTCAGGAGTTTGGCGCCACATCGATTTGGTATGTGGTCGGAGCCCCGCAGCAACTCCATTTTGACCAGATTTTCGAAGCAGCCCGGTTAATGGGTCACAACGTGGATCTGCAGTTTGTGTCTTTCGGAAGTATTCTTGGAAAAGACCGGAAGATGTTCAAAACCCGGGACGGCGATACCGTCCAGCTCGATGATGTTTTGGACGAATCCGTAGCCCGGGCTCGAAAGATTGTGGAGGAAAAGAATCCGGAATTCCCGGAGCAAGAGAAAGCGGAAATCGCACGGGTTATTGGCATCGGTGCCGTGAAATATGCCGAACTCAGTCAGTTTCGGATGACTGACTACATTTTCGACTGGGATAATATGCTGGCCCTGAAAGGCAACACGGCACCTTACCTGCTCAATGCTTACGTGAGAACGAGAGCCATTTTCCGGAAAATGGGAAGCGATTTTCAGGGCGTGGATCACATCGAAATCACCGAAGCGGCGGAAAGTGCCCTCGCCATGAAACTGGCGCAATATGCCGAAGTGGTCCCTTCTATCCTAACCGATTTTCGGCCCAACACACTGGCGACATACATCTATGAACTTGCCACGACTTATCACAAATTCTGGGAAGCCTGCCCGGTTTTGAAGGCGGAAGGTGCGGTCAAAGAATCCAGGCTCGCGCTCTGCGAGTTGACCGGCCGGGTTTTGAAACACGCTCTCGGGTTGTTGGGTATCCAAACGACCGAAAAAATGTAGCACCACGTAGCGTCTCAATCACGCCCCTGTTTTTCGGGCTGTTATCGCTTTGGTTTTGGTTATGAATACAGTCCGAATTTTTCTCTTCTCACTCCTTGGTGCCTTTGCGATCTCAGCATCCGCTCAGGACGGTGTCTCCTTCTTTGAATTGCGGACCTATCACACCAACGACGGGAAACTCGACGATCTGCACGACCGCTTCCGGGATCATACCTGCAAGCTCTTCGAAAAGCATGGTATGACAAATATCGGCTATTGGACCCCGAACGATCAGCCGGAAACTCTGATTTATCTCCTCGGTTACCCGGACCTCGAATCCCGGAAAGCCAGTTGGAAAGGATTTTTGAATGATCCGGACTGGAAAGCGGCCTACGGCAAATCGATCGAAAACGGTAAGCTGGTGAAAAATGTCGAAAGTGTATTTCTGAAGCCAACTGATTACTCAAAAATGCCTCCGCTGACTCGAAGCGATACCAACCGGCTTTTTGAACTCCGCATCTACACCACCAACGAAGGCAAACTGGATGACCTGAACGCCCGGTTTCGCGATCATACCTGCCAGTTGTTCGAAAACCACGGTATCCAAAACTTTGCCTATTTCACTCCGGTCAAAAGGGAGGATGAAGCCGCCAACAAGCTGGTCTATTTAATTTCACATAACGACGAGGAATCCCGCAATGCTTCTTTCAAAGCCTTCAGTCAGGATCCTGCCTGGATACAGGCAAAAGATGAATCCCAAAAGGATGGTCCGATTTTGGTGAAGAAAGGCGTGCAGTCGACATTTTTAACACCGACGGATTACTCGCCGGTGAACTAAGTTGCCGGCATATGCTTCGATCCGTCCTCGAGATTGCCTGGCCACCGGTCTGTGAAGGCTGCGGGGATGCGTATTATTCGGGTGATACCCCGGGCTTGTGCGATTCCTGCCTCGAAGCGCGACTGTTTCCGCTAACGGAACCGTACTGCGAAGTCTGCGGGCAGAGCTACCGGGGCAAAATGCCCTCGCACCTGCAGTGCAGCAATTGCCGCAACCGCTATCTCGAATTCGATTTCGCCGTCGGTGCCTACGATGCGGAAGGCGAAATCATGGATTGGATCCATCGCTTCAAATACGCTCAGGAGATCCATTTTGCGCGGATGTTCGGCAAACTGATGACGAGAGTCTGGGAGGACAACCGAATGGCTGCGCAGAAAGAATGGATTGTCGTTCCGGTTCCCCTGCACCGGAAAAGGCTCCGCGAGAGAGGTTTTAATCAGTCGCTGGAAATCGCCAGAGAATGGATGCGTCACTCGCCCCCGGATCAAAAAATGCGAATTGTAAACGCCCTGAAAAGAGACCGTTACACCACAAGACAGGCCACACTGGACCGACGCGAAAGGTTGACCAATCTACACGATGCTTTTTCCCTGTCGCGCGCTGGACGCCGCTGCCCGCAAGATGCGAATTTTATCATCGTTGATGACGTTCTAACAACGGGGACAACCGCATCTGAATGCGCCACGGTCTTGCGTGAGGCCTTCTCTCCTAATAAAATTACTGTAATAACCGTACTTAGGGGGTGATATTTTGCATTTGTGCTTGTGTCTTTCCTCGCTACTTTTAAGGCAACCGTTAAATACAGACCTCAGTTAACGAAACACCTCAACCGCAAACACGACCATGCCAATTTTCAAACGACGCCAGTTTAAGCCGAACAGCAAAAAGAAGGACAATATGCCGGAAGGCTTATTCAAAAAATGTCCTTCCTGCGGAGAGATGGTAGACGAGACCTCTCTGCAACAGCGCCACCGGGTGTGCAGCAAATGCGACTACCACTTCACCCTTTCCGCTCCTGAGCGTATCGAAATGCTGCTCGACCCCGGCTCTTTCGAGGAAACCAACCCTAACCTGGAAACAGTCAATGCACTCGGTTTCAAGGGTTATCCTGAGAAGATTAAGAGTTACCAGCAGAAGACCGGCCTCAAAGAAGCCGTCGTCACCGGTCGCGGCAGCATCGTCGGGGCCCCGACTTCGATTGGCGTTATGGACTTTCGCTTTCTGGCTTCAAGTATGGGATCAGTGGCCGGGGAAAAAATCACCAGAGCTATCGAAATGGCTACCGAAGAGGAACGAGGTCTGGTTCTCGTTTGCGCCTCCGGTGGTGCGCGCATGCACGAAGGCATTCTCTCGCTCATGCAGATGGCGAAGACCAGCGGTGCTTTGGCCCGTCACTCCCAGGCCGGCCTGCCCTACATTTCCGTTTTAACGCACCCGACTACAGGTGGCGTGACCGCCAGTTTTGCCACTCTCGGAGATGTTATCATCGCGGAACCCAAATGTATGATCGGCTTTGCCGGACCACGGGTCGTGAAGGAGACAACTCACCAAAATCTTCCTCCCGGTTTCCAGACCGCTGAATTCATGAAAGAACACGGCCTCATCGATATGATTGTCGACCGTGGAGTGATGAGAGAAACTCTCGGATATCTCCTGAATTTCATGCTCGCCGGGAAGCAGGACAGTTCGGCCGCTTAAGCATTCCGAATTTCTGCCAGCAGATCGCGCCCTCCGATTTGGCCGAGGCGATCCAGCTCTGATTCCAAAACCTCGTAAGCAGGTTGACCGGAGCCGGTGTCGCATTGCCGACCGCAGTGGGTTTGCGAAGTGAATCCGTCATAATCATCGAATTTGTGGGGATCGGTATTCTTGTCATACAAGGTCAGAATATCCTCTCCCTCTGCATCTTTGGTGAACGACAAAGGGTGAATCCAGCATGTGAACGGTTTGTAAAACCACGGATCCAACCCTCTTTCCATCGCGAGAGCCTGCAAAGCGCAACGAGCATCCTGTAAAAGAAACACGCATTGAGTATTCTGAAAATGAAGTGGATAATCCGCAACCTTCTCACTCATTGGAGCCGCCCGCACAGCCGTTTTCGGCCCGGAGGCAATATGATGAAATCGACCGTACACCACAACCTGCGGTGGTAGCTCCGTGCCGAGTTTCTCCAAATCTGAAGATTCCGTATCGGCCAAATCGCGAAGCACCTGAGCTTCCTCACCGGTCAAATATACGCCATCATGACAACAGGTCCCGTGGCAGACGGAAAGTTCACAGGGAAGAAGGGGCTTCGAAAGAGCCGGGATATCCAGTTTCACCTTACGAACCAGTGAAGCGAGGTACCCGGTCCCTTTTGGAAAAGCACTGGTCATATAAGGTTCAGCCCGGCGGATCCTACGTCCCGGGAATCACGAGTTCCTCCCCGATGCGGATCGTGTTGTCCCTGAGTCCGTTGGCTTTTCGAAGAGCATCAACCGATACTTTGTATGTCTGACTGATACGCCACAACGTGTCTCCTTTTTTGATCAGATGAACGTTTTTCTTCGACGCGAAAACCCGGTCAGGGATCTCTTTGGTCGTCAGTTCGGGCACGGTTTGAGGTTTAACTTCCGGTTTGGGCACGAAGATTGGCTGCAATGGAGCTACTTTTCGAGAATGGGAAAGAAACCACTCGTATAGATCTTTTCGCTGATAGGTGGGAAATATCACGTCCCCGTGAGTTCCGCCGGGAATCACCGTAATTTTTGCGTCCCCGCCTTCCCTCTGTATCGCTTCAACCAGTCTTTTGTGAGGACCCACCGCTTTTACTTTATCCGCATCACCATGAAATCCCCAGATGGGAATATCGGTCAAATCCGGCACGAGTGACATATCCCCGAAACCGCACACAGGAGCCACGGCGGAAAACTTCCTCTGGTCCGCCGCCGCAAGGTGCCACGCGCCTTCGCCGCCGATATCCACGCCGGTAAGATACACCCGGTCACGATCTACATTGTACCTGGCCATCACTTCATCCACGAGATTGAGTAGTGATTTTGCCGGCCAGTTATCCTCCGGTAACTGCGGCGAAACAACGACGAAAGGAAAATCCGGATGCCGATCGAGAAACGCAGGAATCCCGTACCGCTTCACTGGATTCAATCCGGAATCCATATCATTTCCCCGAATACTCGCACCGTGAAGATAGACGATCAACGGCCACGGATGCGATTTCCCGGTATAGCCGGTAGGCAAATGCAAAAGATAGTTCCAGGTCGGAATCAGATCAGTCGTCTTCATTCCCCTCGGAAGTTTGGTTCTGGACTTAACTGCCGTCTGTTCCCCGTAGATCAGAGATGTGGTGAAAATTACGAGAAACCAGATAGCGAAAATGTTTCGTGTGGTGGATTTGGCCTCCATTCACACTAGGACGGATTACCCCGTCATATATGTAGAAAAAAATTTTGAAAATTTTTGTAATCCGTTTACCTGGATTCAACAGGGTACCATGACTGACCTAACAGAGTACAGTCCATAACCCAACAGATTATATGAGAAGGCATTGAAGCCGCGTTAGCGGCAAGGCAATACTTCT
>JARGOZ010000262.1 GCA_029213025.1 Verrucomicrobiales bacterium | reverse complement strand
TCATAGTTTTTCGGCTGTTCGGTTCCCGGATGTTTTTCGAAAATAAAGCGATCCAGCTGAATATAAAAATCGATTGGCCAACTCGTTTTCGTAAGTAGCAATCCATACTGCTTGCCATCTACCGTAAATCCGGCAGCGCGCGGGCTGTCTCCAGGCTTTTGCATCACTACCGACTGCCCGCCGGGACTCTGATACACAGTTGTATTGCTGTAGGCGGAAAGGATCATTTCATCGACTTTTTCGCCGTTCGCAAATACCGTTGCAAAACATCCCGGGTAGTTTCGTTCGGCCTCTTTATCTTTCGTCCGGGGAAGAAGTTTAAACCCGTTGATCTCACGCCCTGCCGCACCGGCTGCTATAGGTATCGAAGCGGATACCGGGGTCGCGTTATACAGAAAGGAATCAATCTTCACGGAGAAAGGCAGCTCTTTCGAGGTGAATTCTTTATCTTTACCGCCTCGAATACTGGTCAATTCCTCCCACGGCACGATGTGCGCTTTGGTTGGTTTCCCTTCCCCGGCAAATTCCAGAATCTCCAGCTGCCAGGTTTTGTAGCTGCGCGCCATATTACTTTTCTGGCCGGGAAAGAGAGCAACGAAACCGTCGTTTTTCCCTACAAAAGTAACAAAGGCACTGACAAACAAAAACAGCATTCCGAGGTGGGATACCAAATTGGGAATGCCACGGAGGCGTTTCTTTACATGCACGACAGCGCCCAGCGTCATGTTGATAAACAGGATCACCATGAGCAAAAGCCCACCGGGCAGCGGAATTGGCAGAGTAAACTTGCCGAAATTCTCAAAAATATGGCTGACAACAAACCAGGAATGGAAATAGGATTTCACTGCTGTCCAGAGGCCCAGGGGAGCCTGCTCCAGAGTGCCCAGCAGAGTAATCAATGTCAGCAGGACAAATACAGCTACAGCAAGCGCGTAGGAGGTGAAAAATTTGTAGATCTTACGAAGTATATCCATAGTTCTTTGTCTATTCGCCGCGCCTGAGATCGAGCGATGCGCAGAAGGCATCAAATTTTGCTTCGTTTTCCGCCACGAGTTCTTTCGGTCCTGTCATCTTTACGGTTACCATAGCCCCGCCGAGCTCAAGAATCAGACCGTGGAGACGGTAATTTTCTTTTGAAGCGGAACCCATACCGGAAAATTTTCCGTCTACAGAAACCAGCGTCGCCGGCTGGCCAAAAAGTGTTTTCTTCGGTAATTCAGCGACCTCTTCATCGGTCAAATTTTCGGCACCTACCTGCCCGCGCCAGCGATTTACATTCTGCGTCATTCCCCCGCCTCCTCCGGAGAGCCGGGTCACGTAGCATTCGCCTTCGTCATTTTCGCCGAATCGAAGGTTTGGCTCGCGCATAGAAGTGGCGGGCAGTTCCTTCCAGCCGTCCGGAGTTTTCCAGGTCAAGCTCGAAGCACGACTTTCCCCGGTCGCCGGAGCAGGTTCCGCAGCACCTCCTGGCGAATAGCGGAAACGGGTTTCATCGGACTCTGCCAAAACGGGAACTTCAAAATCCGCACGCGGATCGATCTCCCTTACCTGGGTGATTTCGACTACATCAGAGTCATTGCATCCCGTCAAAAACAGAGATGTGAAGGCAATTAACCAAAAAGTGTTTTTCATGAAGATATTCTTCGTAAAGGGATACGACCAGCGATTGAACAGGGTTCCGTCAGTGATCCAACAGGGTACAGTCGGAGACTTGACAGGGTACAATCATCGCAAATTCTATTGTGGCGCGGGCGCAGGTGTGGCGGATTCAGGTGTTGCAGGGTTAGCCCTGGCAGCTTCGTCAGCGGCCTTTTTTCTGAGAGCTTCAGCGGCGGCTTTTTTTGCTGCCGCTTCAGCAGCAGCCTTTTGTTTGGCGGCCTCCTCCACAGCTTTTTTCCTCGCGGCTTCCTCGTCCGCCATTTTCTTCACAGCCAGAGCAGCCTTTTTCTTTGCGTCTTCCGCCGCCTTCTTTTTCGCTTCCGCTTCCTTTTTCGCAGCTTCTTCAGCCATTTTGGCGGCTTCTTCCGCTTCTTTTAGAGCTTTGGCCTCGGCGGCGGCAACCTCCAGATCGATGCCGGTGTTAACTTCCAGATTTACGCTTTCCTCAAACCGGCGTGCTTCCTCAGGATCAACGTCGGTTTGCCAGACATATACCTTGCGGAGTGACGACATTTTTTTCATCGTATCGAAGATTTGGTTGGTCACCTTCGTGTCATACAGATTGAGGTACTCCAGCCTGGAAAGAGCGCTTAAGTGCGCAATACCAGCGTCGGTGATCGGCGTATTTTCCAAATGAAGTTTTTCGAGGCCTATCATTTTGCCGACCGTTTTCAGCCCTTCGTCGGTGATTTGTGATTTAGCGAGGTTGAGCCATACAATGCGCTCAGCCACCGGCTCAAACATGGCAATTTGCTCGTCCCCAAAACCGTCGGCACCGTTCAGCACGTTTACTCTCAGGCGGGAATCCTCGGCGGAAACCGGCATTACCGAGATATTCAATCTTTCAGCCTCCGTCTGCACAGCAGCGATCCGGGCTTCGCGTTCCTCTTCGCTTAATGTATTCCAAATCGCTTCCAGAGTTGGTTGATTTACTTCGTCAACCACGGCGGCAAAATCCTCTGAAAACGTCGCATCAACCGCAGTCACTGTAGTGAAGATCGAAGGATCGTCGCCCAGCTGGGCAACTGTCAAATCCGTGCCAGCACCGGCATTGATCCACAGTTCGAGCAATTTGATTTCGTCGTCGGTTAAACCGTCTCCCTTCGGCGGCATAAATTCATCGTTGTCCTTTGGCAAGGTGACCCGGACAATCAGTTCGGATTCATTGGGATCCCCGGGAACCACGGTCGGGTAATCCGACCCGTCCGCTCCAGCCATGAGCAGCTCGTGGGTGTCCATTCTGAGTTTGCCTTTGATCTTATTTTCGTTATGGCATTCGTTACAGGACTTCTCCAAAATAGGGTGAATGTAGGTCGAGTAGACATTTTTATCCTCCATCTTCACTTCGACGACTTCTTCAGCATCGGGAATCTCCTCCCCGGCATGAGCATCCGAAAGACCCGCCAACATTACCGGCTTCACATATTCGGGTGCGTGTTTGGACAAATAATCAGATCCGTGAACCATCGCTCCACCGTAGTGGCCGGCGGCTGAGATCGAAAAAGCACAGGCCAGCAAAGTGATACCGTAAATAAAACCGTGCCCTCTTATTTTGAAAATCAGGGCCAGAAGGGAAAGAACCACTACCGCGAGCCCGGTCCATAAATGGTAGGTCATCGCTTTTCCGGACACGTCTTCGACCTCCATAAGCAAAAATCCCAGTAAAGTGGCCAGAATCGCACCCAGCAGCGACAACCACAGGGTGAACACCGTCGCTTCCCGGATATGGTGAAATCCGGGAAGTTTGCCAAACAATTCCAGCGCAATCACAAGAAAAATCATCCCCACCGGGAGATGCACCAGCAACACGTGAAACCGGGAGACCCAGTTCAATATACCTCCGGCAAAGGTGTTTTCACGGGTATCAAAAAACCACCAGATACCCGCGATGAGAGCACCCCAGAACAATGCCAAAACGACAGCAAGGGCGACGCTCAGGAATTTTACTCTGGGATCGGGATCAGATCCCCTCTTCACGAAGTTACTCATGGCGCTACTAACGCCCATCCTGACATGGCGTCAAATCACGAGATGTCGTTCTACAATTCACCGTAAGATGCCCGGGTTCCCGGCTGTAGTTTTCCTTTTGCATCGGTCCCGTTTTACGATTAACAAACCACAAATATGAGCGACTCCAATCCCGATCCGAACAAGCCTCATCTCTATTTTATGGGCATTTGCGGCACCGCGATGGGTTCGGCGGCAGCAGCATTTCGCGACGCCGGGTACCGGGTCACCGGTTCGGATTCTTCGGTATATGATCCGATGAAATCCTTTCTCGAACGGCGTGGAATCGCTATCCTCGACGGTTACAAAGCGGAGAAACTTCCCGATGATGTCGACTTTTTTGTAATCGGAAACGCTCAATCCAGAGGCAACCCGGAAGTCGAAGAGGTGCTCAGCAAAAAGCTGCCTTATATCTCAATGCCGCAGCTGCTCAGGGAGCAAATTCTCGCCGGGAAACGAAATTTTGTCGTCAGCGGAACTCACGGAAAGACCACCACCAGCTCGATTTTGACCTGGATTCTGGAATCAGCAGGAAAAAATCCCGGTTTTGTGATTGGCGGCATCCCGGGGAACTTTGATCAGGGAGCTCGATTCACGGACTCGGAATTCAACGTCATCGAAGGGGATGAATATGATTCCGCGTTTTTCGATAAAAGGAGCAAATTTATCCATTACCACCCGGAGGTCGCGATTTTGAACAATATGGAGTTCGACCACGCCGATATTTTCGATGACATCAAAGCGATCCGGAAAACTTTCGGTCACATGGTTCGACTCGTACCCGAAAACGGTCTCGTGATTCTAAACGGCGATGACCAAAACTGTCTCGACGTTTTCGATGCCGAAGGTCATTCGCCCGGAACCCGCGTCGGTTTTGGCGAAGCCTGCGATATGCGGATAACAGAAGTGGATTACCAGACAGACAGTACATCATTTACCGTTCACGGAGAAAGATTTACCATCTTGATGAACGGCGAATACAATGTCCGCAACGCCGCCATGGCCGCTGTAGCAGCGACATTCGGCGGGGTGACTCCGGACCGGATCCGGGCAGCTTTGAAAACCTTTATCGGGGTAAAAAGAAGGCAGGAAATTCGCGGTGTAACCGATCGAAACATCACCGTGGTCGATGATTTCGGCCACCATCCCACAGCCATAAGAGAAGCGATCGCCGGCATGCGTCATCGATTTGAAGGGGCCAGATTATGGGCCGTTTTCGAGCCCCGATCCAACACCACCAGACGCAATGTATTTCAGCAGGACCTGCCTGCCGCCCTCGGCCAGGCCGATGCTATTTGCCTGTCGCAAATCGCCAGGGCCGACATGCTGGCCCCGGAGGAAAGACTGGACCCTGAGCTGCTAATGGAAACGCTGCGCAGCACCGGAAAGCCAGCCTACTACGAACCCGATGCGGATGCGATTGTCGAGCGCTTGAAAACCGATGCCCGGAATGGTGATGTGATCATCGTTTTCAGCAACGGAGGATTCGGCGGAATTCACGATAAGTTGCTGGCAGTCCTCTAATTTTGGATATAGATTTCTTTTTAATTAAATGGCTCACCCTGACCAACTTCCGGAAGCCGAAAGCCTGGAAAGGAAGCTTGGCAAAAACTATGAAGTCCAGAAGCTAATCGCTACGGGCGGAATGGGTGCTGTTTATAAAGCCCGTCACATCCAGCTGGACCGGCTTGTGGCGATAAAAATCCTCCCTCCCCATATCATCTCCATGGTGGATGCGGCGGAATTCCCTGTCAGCGAACGCTTTGAAGCAGAGGCCAAAGCCATGGCGGGTCTTCTTCACCAGAATATCGTGGCCGTTCATGATTTTGGTCAGACCGAAGACGGTATCCACTACATCGTCATGGAATTCGTGGATGGTGAGGATATCGAGACGCTTCTGGATAACGGCGAACTGGCTGTGGAGAATGTTCTCATTATCACGCGGCAGATCTGCAGCGCCCTTTCTCACTCCCACAAAATGGGAATGGTGCATCGCGATATCAAACCGGGCAATATCCTCATCGACAGGAACGGCATCGCGAAAGTAACCGACTTCGGCCTGGTAAAAGTGATGGGCAGTAACCGGTTCAACACTCAGGTAGGCTTCGGGACGCCCGGCTATTACGCTCCGGAAATTGAAAAAGACGGGCAATCGGATGAACGGTCCGATATCTACAGTTTTGGTGTTTTACTGTATCAAATGCTGACCCGGGAACTTCCTTCGGGATTTTGGGAGCCGCTGAAAGTGGCCCGCCCCGACCTGGATGAGCGCTTTGATGATATCGTCGGCAGATGCCTCAAGCGAAAACCGGAAGAAAGATTTCAATCAATTGATGAAGTGAAGGAAGCCCTCGACGAAATCGCTTTCAGCACGCCTGACGGCAAAGTCGGCAAACATACACTCAGTCGCCAGTCACTGACAAAACGTCTCTTCATTGTCTTTTTCTCTCTTTTCCTGGTTTCGAGCATCGCCTCCCTTTTCGATATCTACTTCAACACCTTTCACCTTGGCAGCCTTCTGGATCAGCAAAAGGAAGGCCAAATGGCGCTGTTCAAGGAGAAGATCAAAATTTGGAATTTGATTTGCTATGTCACCTTTCCCGCTGCCTGGGCGTGGGTGGTTTTCAGCTTGCTCCACAAAGATCCCCAAAAAATTGAAACAAAACGCAGTGTTCTCAATTTACCGTGGTGGGGTGCCGGACTGAGCGCCATTGGCTGGATCGCAACGATTCCCGCTCTCTTTATTCTGATGAGGGGGCTGGATATCCCGAAAAGTGTGCAATTCCTTCTGCCTGTTTCCATCCTGATTAACTCGGGAATTACCATTCTGTTGGGTTTTCTCGTGATCGATATGATTTCGCAGAAGCTGCTTTATCCTCACTTTTTTTCGCGAAATGAACGTCCCTCGGACGTCGACGGATTCAAAAATGTGCTGCTGGAAACCCGTGGAATTTTTTGGATCGTGTCATCGTCAGTGTGCCCCATCCTCGCCTTGCTGCTTCTGGTTCTCTCCGTCAATTCCTTTGACAGTGAAACTTTTGAGCAATACCGCAGGGACGTTGGCCAGGGCAGCGGTGCGTTGTTCGCTCCGTTTGTGGCGTTCATCTCGATAGGTTTTGTCCTGCTCGGTGTTTTCATGTTCCGTTACATGATGGTTGTCCCCGTCCGGGAGTTGCGGGAAGCGGCGATTCGGATTCGGGAGGGAGATTTCGATGTCCAGATCGAGTCCTACCGAACTGATGAATTTGGCGAACTCGCACACGAATTCAACCGGATGGCGGCCGGTCTCCGCGAACGACAACACCTACGGGAAATGGTGGACCAAAATGCCACCGGAAAAATGGCGACCGAAATTTCAATTTCTAAAAAATAGAATCCGACCATCCTATTCAATGAGCGATTCCACTGACAACAACCAAAAATCCAGCCCTTTCCCGGAAACGCGATGGACCATAATCAATGTGGCCCAGGATCAAGCCAATGAAAAAGCATTCGACGCTCTAAGCGATCTCTGCGAGGCCTACTGGTATCCGCTTTACGGATTCCTCCGCAGCACCGGTTCCTCCGAGGCGGACGCTCAGGATTTGATTCAGGGCTTTCTCGCCATGATGGTCGAAAAGGACTACATCAAATCCGCCGACCGGGAAAAAGGCAAGCTCAGAACGTTTCTTCTGGATGCTTTGACAAAATACCGGGCCAAAGACTACCGCAAACAAAACGCCCAGAAACGGGGAGGAAACGTCGCTCAGGTCTCTATCGATCAGGAGTGGGCTGAAGGCCGCTACGAGGTCGAACCGGAAGACGATTCCCTCAGCCCGGAGCAGGCTTTCGACCGCCGCTGGGCAGCTATGATTCTCGATTCCGCTTTTCATAAACTGCGGCTCGAATTTGAAGCCAAAGGAAAAGAAAAGGATTACGAAGTTTTGAGCCCGTTCCTCTCGTGGAATTCAGGAGAAGGCACCTATCTGGAAGCAGCCCAGCAACTCGAAACTTCAGAAAGTAATATCAAGGTCAAAGTCCACAGAATGCGCCACCGCCTTCGTGACATCATCGAAGAAGAATCAAAACACGGCCTGAATTCTGCCATGGGCGGTGATTTGGTGGATGAGCTGCGCATTCTAATGGGTGCCGGTTAGTCAGCTGCTTTTTCATACCAATCGAATTTGATACCTGAGGCGACTCGTTGCCTCAGGTATTTTTGTATCCTGCTTCAACGGGGAATTCGCTCACCGATTTTCTCCCGAAACTTGTAACCTTCTCCGCCCAATAGGTAAAACAACAATGACAGCGATTGTTCGCCATTATCAAATCCATCTAATCAAATACTCAAACCTATATCATCCCATGAAAAAACTACTTCTCGCAGCCATAGCCGTCTTCTCTGTAGCAGCCGCATCAAACAGCTTTGCAGATGGGTGCGGAACTTCCTACGTAAAAGTAGCACAACAGCACTGCGCACCGCTTACCACAGTCGTTCACCAGCCGTGTTACCAGAACGTTGTGACTACACAAATCTGCAAGCCGGTAGTCTACGAACAGAAGGTAATTGTACAAAAACCCTGCTACACGACCTACGTAAAGCCGTGTATTCAGACCTACCAGGTGGTTAAACCGGTTACCTACACTTACAGCCCCGGATGTGCACCACGCCCGGCCTGTTACACTCCAACTTCCTACTGCTGGTAAACAATTTTTAAGGTAAAGCGTGATTGATCTCCTCCGTCCTTGAGCCGACAGGCAAAAAGGGCGGAGGTTTTCTCATTTTTTTCTCGAAGTTTGCATAGGTGCATATCAGACTGGCCGTCATGGATAAACAGAGCACCGGCAACCGGAAACTCGATTCTCTTCGTGACCGGGCCGCTTCAAAAATCATTTGGGGAGAGAGCGAAGAGGATGTTTATAAATTCCTTCGGAAAGAAGGAGTTTCTCCTGAGTTGGCAGACGATTTCATCGAGGCCGCCAATCGCGAAAGAGCCGCCATTATCCGGCAGCGCAGCCTGATCAAATTCATCGCCGGGACTACAGGAACTCTTATCTGCGGTGGACTTCTCGGCTGGTTTG
>JARGOZ010000261.1 GCA_029213025.1 Verrucomicrobiales bacterium | reverse complement strand
TTCCTACCTTTTTGAGGAACCGAAAAACGGAACCGAAGCGCAGCGTCGGGAGCTGCGGAGGAAAGGCAGCGTGCTCGATGCCAATCTGATAGAGGTTCGGTCGCTGGAGAAAAGAATCGGCGTCGAGGACAAAGGGCGTCTCGATCAATATTTGACCTCGGTCCGCGAAACGGAAATCCGCACCCAGCGCGCTGATGCGTGGCTCGATGTGCCGCGCCCCAAGTTGGCTGACGCGGATCGCAAGCGCGCCGACAAAGACGTACCGCAAACCGAAGCCGGTGCCTACTTTCGCACCATCTATGATTTGATCGTATTGGCGTTTCAGACCGATGCCACCCGTGTCGCTACCTTTAGTAGTGGTTTGGAAGGTCAGGGGCTCGCTATTCCGGAACTCGAAATTTCGCAGACCCGCCACGAGCTGAGCCATCACAATGGCGATCCGGGGCACATGGAAAAACTGACGATGAGTGATCGCTTCGCCGTTGAGCAATTCAGCTACTTCCTGAGCCGACTGGCCGAGACTAAAGATCTTGATGGGAAACCTCTACTTGATACCACGATGTCACTTTTCGGTAGCGGGATGGCCTACGGGCACAGCCATGGCAACGCCAATCTGCCGCTCGTTCTCGCCGGGGGCAGTGGCTGCGGGCTGAAGCATGGTCAGCACCTCGACCTCAATCAGGGACACTTCGACGGGTACAATCTCGACAGTCCCGGATCGCACTACCGTCTCTGCAGCCGCCCAGCCAACAGCGATGCTCACATGAGTAATCTGCTGCTGATGATGGCTCAGAAAATGGAAGTGGAAACCGATCAGTTCGGCGACAGTAATACGCTCCTTCAACTCGGATGAAGTCTCTTAAAAACTGGCAACTCGGCCTGCTGTTGATCGTTATTGCGCTCAACTGCGCGGCTGATGAAGAACTCTATCGTCCGGAAGTAGGTGAATTTCCTGATATAGAGAAAGCAACCTCGTGGCGGGGCGAACTGGTATTTGTGGATCACGTCAATCGCCGCGGAACGTTGCGGCTCCATATCGACGATTTTTATAAGGAAGACCGGCTCCATCATTTTGCGATGCTGCCGTATGGAATGATCTATTACCGCGGTGCGCCGGCAGAGCTTCGCGATATACCGATCGGCACCAATCTCTACGGCAAGTTCTATCTGCCGCCCGATCCCGAAACCTCCGCCGTTCCGGTGATCCAGAAGCCCAAACTCGGGAAGCCCGCTGAAAACTACGCGATCCTCCTCGAAGACGGGCCCAGCCTCTGTCTGCGCGAAGGCAAAAGCTGGCAGCTCTCCGAAGTCGAGATCAAAGGAAGCGAAGGAACGATCATCGCGAATCTTGATCGGGAAGAAAGCCCTGGCGGCGAACGCAAACTGACGGTCGACGGCTCGACCCGTTTCTGGCGCGGTCGTGAGTTGCTGGGAATGGACGATTTGATCGCCGAAGGCACGTGGCCGGAAAGTGGTAAAAAATCGCTGGAAAATCAAGCCGTGCAAATGAGTCTCACGTGGCATCCCCGCTACCTCTATCAGCAGTTTCACGTCGCTGACATCTGGCTCGACGAGGCCGCGATGAAAGTCGCGAGCGAGCGTCAGCGGCAGGTCCATATCCGCCACATCCGTAACCGCTGGATGCCCGCCCGGGTCGATTCCGTCGACTTCGATAAGTTCGGCAAAGCCACGATTTTCGCGACCTTATATGGCGGCATGGATGAATCTCTATACGCCGATTTTAAAACCGGAACCGGAGCCCAGATGGCCGCCGCCGAGGCCACCCTCCGAACGTGGTGGCCCGATCACGACGGTATGCAGGGAAAAATTACCGGAGTGACGAAGACCGAAAGCACGCCCGAAGCCGGTAGTAGCGGCATTCAAATCCAGTTCGAGGTCCCCCTGATTCTCGAAGGCTTCCGCCCCGGTCTAACCGTCCGCATCCGCGCCGGAATCTGGCCGAGAATCAAGCCGCCGATCGAGGAGCAGGTAAAAAGTTTCGAGGATCGATGGCCGGGACCGGAGATCTTTTCGAAGTAAAGCCATCGGTTGCCATCGGCTTTGGGTAGTTCCCTGTTATCGGCCTGATAATGTGTTTGATTAAGCAGCCGCTTTTTCGTAAACACAAAGGCATGATCAAACGATTCCTTTTCTTCCTCTTTCCGCTCCTCTTTTCTATCGTCACCGGAATGGCTGCTCCATTGGCCGGTAGCCGCCCGAATATCATTCTTGTGATGACCGACGACCAGGGTTATGGCGATTTGAGCTGTCATGGGCATCCGTTTTTGCAGACTCCGAATATCGACAAGCTCTATGCGCAGTCGACCCGGTTCACGGATTTCCACGTCAGTCCGACCTGTGCCCCGACCCGCGCGGCTTTGATGTCCGGGCGGGCCCCTTTTAAGAACGGGGTCACTCACACCATCCTCGAACGGGAGCGTATGACTCTGAAATCCACAACGATCGCCGAAGTATTAAAAGAGGTGGGCTACACTTCCGGTATATTCGGCAAATGGCATCTCGGTGATGACGATGCCTATCAGCCGGACAGCCGCGGTTTTGACGAAACTTTTATCCATGGTGCCGGCGGGATCGGTCAGAATTTTCCCGGCACTCAGGGCGCGGTCCCCGGTACGAGCTATTTTGATCCGATCATCAAACACAACGGTACTTTCGTTCAGACAGAAGGCTACTGTACTGATGTATTTTTCACCCAGGCAATGGGCTGGATCAAGAACTGCAGCGAAAGCAAAAAACCGTTTTTTGCCTATATACCGACAAACGCGCCGCATGGTCCTTATATCGTAGCGGACAAATACAAAGAACCCTTCAAGGATAAGGTGAAAGATGATGCCACAGCTGCTTTCTATGGAATGATCGTAAATATAGATGAAAACATGGGTCGTCTGATGGCGAAGCTGGATGAATGGGAGATGGCTGAAGATACTCTTCTAATTTTCATGACCGACAACGGATCCGCGAAAGGCTCCCGCATTTACAATGCGGGCATGAAAGGCGGCAAAGGTTCCGTCAACGAGGGTGGTGCAAGAGTCCCGCTGTTTATGCGCCTGCCGGGTCGGATTGGGGCGGGAACCGATATTGATGCGCTTACACGGCATGTCGACCTCTTCCCTACCTTCGCATCCCTTGCGGGAGCGAAAGTGCCGGAGGATGTGAAGCTGGATGGCCGCAGTGTTCTGCCTTTGCTGGAAAGTTCCGACGCGATGTGGGGGGATCGCTATACATTTTTCCACAAAGGTCGTTGGGCCAAAGCCGGTGCGCCCGGCCGCTGGAGTAAAGGGGAAACCACTCCGGAAAGCGCAAAGTATAAAAATTTTGCGGTGCGAAATGAACGGTGGCGACTGGTTGGAAAAGGTGAATTATATGACATCGATGCGGATCCCGGCGAAACCGAAAACGTGATAAAAGAACACTCCGAAGTTGCCGGGGAAATGCTTACTGCCTACGAAAAATGGTGGGAAGAAGTCCGTCCTCTGATGGACAATGAAGACGCCCCGCTTGACTCAGGGAAACCGTTCATTGAGGATTTTGAGAAACAAAAAGCCGCCGGTGGAATTCCGAAATGGGAGGCTCCTGAGTTGTAGGACAAGTCCAATTGATGATCAAACCTTTCGTCTGCAGTCTTTTTGCTCTGGCCGTGTTTAGCCCGGTTCACGGGCAAATGCCGGTTAATAGTTCCAACCCGAGTTCGGACTGGAAAATCCGGTGGAGTACTTCCGATGAATTTAACGGGCACCAGCCGGATTGGAAGAAGTGGATCAAACAGGGAGGGCTTCCGGACACGACTTCGTGGAAGTGGGATAATGTAAAAAACATAGCTGTCGAAGACGGGATTGCTGAGCTGACGATGCGGCACAATTCTGACAACGAGTCGGATAAAGGAACTTATTTTACCTCGGGGATCCTGAAATCCTACCGCACATTCACCTATGGCTACTTTGAGGCGAGGATCAAAGGGGCGGCTTTGTCAGGGTCCGGGGTTTGTCCTTCGTTCTGGTTATACAGCAATTTCGACAATGATGCTCCGGAAGGCGAAGTCATCTATTGCGAGGTCGATGTCGTGGAGTTGCAGCAATACGATTGGTATCAGGGGCATCAGGACGATGTGCGCGATATTGATATGAATCTACATTGTGTAGTAAAGAAGAATGGCAAAAGAAACTGGCGGCGACCTAAAAGTTTCGCCAAAGAGCAGCTAAACAAATGGCGTGCACCGTGGGACCCTCGCGAGGATTTTCATGTCTATGGATGCGAGGTATCCCGATCTGATATCATCTGGTATATCGATGGGAAAGAGGTGGCTGGAAAGCCTAACACCCTGTGGCATCGCCCTAAACATGTCGCCCTTTCGCTTGGTTTGAGAAAACCCTTTGTCCGGTTCGAGAACAATCGAAACAACGCGATTGATCCAAAAGCCGATACGGAAGCGGCTGCGATTCTCGCGGAATTTCCCGTCGGTATGCTTGTCGACTACGTTCGGGTTTGGGAAAAATGATTTTGTGAAGACAGGTGGCGCGACTTTCCGGGGGATGGAATTTCAATAAAAATCATACCTTTTTGGGGATTCATTTTTCTGAACCAAAAAAAATGTGAGGTTTGAGGAAACGAGGCGATTACCATTATGAATGGATGAATTTTCTCCGGATGAAAAATATGAACAGTTTGTCGAATTGTTCACCCGTAACGAGGCTTCGCTGAGAGCTTTCGTTCGCGGGATGGTGCCTTCGTGGCACGATGCTGAGGAGGTTGTACAGGAGGTGGCTCTGGTTGCCTGGCGGAAGTTCGATGAGTTTGAGATTGGCACTTCATTCATCAACTGGGTGTGCACCATTGCGAGATTTAAGTCTTTGGCTCACCTTCGCAAAACATCCCGGGACCGGCTTTCCTTTCAGTCCGATTTGATCGAGATCATGGCGGAGGAAGGTATTGAGGAAGTGGAACTTCGGAAACGCGAACATGATGCTCTGGAAAAATGCCTCACCAGACTACCGGCAAAACAAAGGGACCTCGTCAATTTGGCCTACACTCCGGGCATTTCGATCAAAAGTGAAGCAGAGCGGGTCGGGATTAAGCCGGGCACATTTTATATGCGGTTAAACCGGATCCGGGCAGTTCTGCATGACTGTATTAACCGGGAAATCAGCAGGGAGGAACCGGCATGAGTGATGCTTTTTCGAAGCAGCAAAAGCGGTGGATCGAGGACTACTGTAACGGAGTGATTTCCCCGGAGGAATTTGCTCTGATGGAGGAGGAACTTCGCACTTCGGAGTCCTTCAGGAGACTGGCCCGGAGTTATCTTGCAATGGATTCGTTCCTTCAGGCCGGGATCGAATGCGATACTTTTCAACGGCGGGCGTGGCAGGTTGCGGGGCGGTCTCCGGAACAGCAAAACCGGCGAAATCTTATCCTGGCTCTCGCTGCGACTCTGGTGTTTTTTCTCGGCCTGGGTTTTGGAGGATTCATTAATTTTACCAGGACTTCAGTCGCTACTACAGATACCGAGGTGCTGGAGGATGGTATTGCAACGATCGAACATGCTATCGACACAAAGTGGGCTTCAGATTCCGGACTAACTACCGGTAGCATTTTGTCACCGGGTTCTCTTGAACTGACCAGTGGTTTGGCCCAGTTGCAATTCTATAATGGAGCTCAGCTTATTTTAGAAGGTCCTGTCAGCCTCGATCTCAAATCGGTTAATCAGGTGATTTGTCACAGTGGTAAACTTCGGGCCCTGATTCCGGAAGCGGCTCAGGGGTTCACGGTTCTTTCCAGCACATTTGAACTGGTGGATTTGGGAACCGAGTTTGGCGTGGAAATAGGAGCTTCAGGAAAAGCGAAAGTCGAGGTATTCGATGGGGAAGTTGAGTTGTATCCGCCTGACGGCCGTCGGTCGCCGGACCGAAAGACGCGTCTTCCGGGTGGGTCCGGGATGTCCTGGGACGGCGCGGGGGGATCGACGACTTTCGATTCTGTATCCGAGTCCTTTGCTTCTTTTGAAGCGGTCAGGGCGGGAAACCGTGATGTGAAAACCCGCCGGTTCGAGAAATGGCAACGCTGGAATCAGGCCGTTCCGAATGATCCGCGGGTAGTGGTGCATTACGATTTTGAAGGTGATGGCGAGAGTCTGGAATTGTTTGACCGCAGTGCTTCCGGAAGGCACGGGACGATTATCGGTAGTGAAATTTCGCGGGGCCGTTTCCCGGGGAAAAGTGCTCTCGAATTTAAACGCCCCGGCGACCGGGTTCGCATCTATGTTCCGGGGGAGTTTGATCAGCTGACTCTCAGCGCATGGCTGCGGATGGATGCCCTTACCGGCAGGACTCAGGCGCTCCTGCTTACCGATGGATATGAAGTCGGACATGCCCACTGGCAGGTTTCGAGAGAGGGAAATCTCCGACTCGGGCTACGACTTCCGAGAAGTGTTCATACCCGGAAAAAGCAGCAACCAAAAGCCAGTGGCTACGGTAGCCCGGCTTTGTTTGGCCCGCGCCGGATTGGCACATGGAATTTTGTTTGCACGGTTTATGACCGGAATAGCGGCACGGTCAGTCATTATTTGAATGGTCGGGAAGTATCAAAAGAACGCCTGCTGTTTGATCAACCTATTGAGCTCGGTGCTACCGAAATAGGTAACTGGGGGATGCCCTATCAGCAAAACAACCGGAAGTATGAAATCCGCAATTTTGTAGGCCGGTTCGATACCGTAACCGTGTGGCGAACTGCTCTGGATTCTGAAGAAATTCGCCGTATTTATCTCGAAACCCGCCCCTGATATTTCCACTATGACGAAGTTAGTTTGTGTCGCTTTATTGGCGATTATTTGCTGTCCCTTTTCTCTACCGGGAGAAACGGGAAGTGTGATGATGCCGAAACACAAAATCGAACCGTTTTTGAAGGAGTATTGTATCAACTGTCATGGTCCGGATAAACAAAAGGGCCAGGTTCGATTTGATGAAGTCTCGTGGGAAATCTCAAACAACGATACCGCTCAACGATGGCAGGATGTCCTCGATGTTCTCAACGGCGGCGACATGCCTCCTGAAGATGAGACGCAGCCGACAGACGACGAAATGTCTAACGCTCTCGATACCCTGACCGGAGCGATCCTGAAGGCAAGGAAGCGTCTCACCGATCACGGCGGGGAAATATCGATGCGGAGGCTCAACCGCCGGGAGTACGCCAATACGATTCGTGACCTTTTTGGATTCCGGCTTACTGAAGATATGCTTCCGGACGATGGCGAGGCGGCGACTTTTGACACCGTGGGGGCAGAGCAGTATTTCACTTCCTCGCATTTTGATAAGTATCTCGATCTCGGGCGGGAAATCGCAAAGCTCGGTCTCGATTGGAGTGCGAAACCGCGGGTGGAAGCGACCGTGACCCGGAGAGAGCAGGAAGAGCGGGTTACGAAACGGTTGCGCGAAAAGCTTGTGGACCTCGATCACAAAATGGCGATGAAGAAGGCGGGTGCCACCTGGCAGAAGATGGGGTTCAAGGACGAAGGTGAAATGAAGATCCTTTTCAGCCAGTTCAACAATCGTGCCGAAAAACCGAGGCAGTACCTCCAGTTGCCCAAAGTTGAGGAGGGAATCTATTTGTTCGAAGTTAATAACGAGACCAAGCGGGCTTCGATCAACCGGGTTACGGATCTTCGCGGGACCTACCGGTTCCGGATGCGGGGCGGTATCTATGGCAGTCCGCCGGAGATTCGAAAATTTGTCAGGATCGATAATAATAACGGACCTCTGGAGGTACTAAAAGTGGCTGGGACCGATACCAAACCGGAGCTTCATGAAATTGAACATCGTCCGTCGATCCGGAATCGGAGTTTGAGCTTTCACGTCTCAGAAAACCGGGCGGATATCCGGGTGATGGATTCCTACTTAAAACGGGTCGATCCGGAGGGGGATGTCGCCTCTATCTATATCGACTGGCTGGAGATAGAAGGGCCTTTCTATGACGAAAAGCGCTCCTGGTTTGAATCCTTGATTTATCCGGAAGCTCCGGTCAAGGGGGAGCGAATCAAGACGGTATGGATACCGGATAATGCCCGCGAACTGATTGAGGCTTTTGCCTTTGAGGCGTTCCGGCGCAAGAGGCCCGAGACACTGTATATCGATCAATTGGTGACTTTGTTTGAGAGCGAGTTTTCGCAGAGTAAGAAATTTAATCAGTCGATGGCCGAGGTATTCGGTGTCATTTTGGCCTCTCCGCAATTTCTCTATTTGCAGGAAGCCGGTGATGACAAAAAGCGCACTCTGGATAACCGGGAGTTTGCGATTCGGCTCGCTTACTTTTTGTGGAGTTCTCCACCGGATGATGAGCTTTATGCGGCTAATCTGGCGAGCCCCGAAATTCTCAATCAACAGGTTGAGCGAATGTTGCGTGATCCCAAATCGGAGGTGTTTTTCGAGGGTTTTGTTAAGCAATGGGCGGACCTCGCTCGATTTGATGCGATTACGGTGGATGAATCCGAGTTCTATCATTTTAACAAGGGGATTCGGTATTCCGCCGTGCAGGAAGTGGTTCAGTTTTTCAAGACCTTGGTATCGGAAAATCTCCCGGCTTCAAATCTAATTGATTCCGATTTTGTAGTCGTGAATGCCATTCTTGCAGCGCACTATGATATAGCGGGAGATTTTTCCGATCAGTTTCAGAAAGTGGTGCTTCCGGTTGATTCGCCACGCGGCGGGCTTCCCGGCCAGACGGCATTTCTCACTTTGGGATCCAATGGAGAACGCTCCTCGCCGGTGATTCGCGGTGCGGTGTTGATGGAGAAATTACTCCACGACAAACCGGCTCCTCCTCCGCCCAATGTGCC
>JARGOZ010000260.1 GCA_029213025.1 Verrucomicrobiales bacterium | reverse complement strand
TCTGATTTTTCGATCTCTTCGTCGGCGATTCGGAGAGCTTCCTCCAGTTGATCCGTGTCACTGAGGATTCCGAAATACTCCCGCCACGAACTACCTTTCCGGGGGGATTCGCGAGCCAGTCCGCCCGCGATTTCGTAGAGATCCCGGGTATCGAGGAGGTTTACTGCAGCCGCATTGGCCAGGTTTGAATAGCCGTCGTAACTGTCGTTGACCCAGGCGGTTTCCAGTATTCCTTTGATAATTTCGCGCCGTTTTTTAGCCGATTGGAATGCTTCTCGAGGATCGCGTTTGTTCGGATTTAACACTTCGGAAACGACCGGTATCAGTTCTCCGGAATGGGTTAGCACGGAGACAAGATGTCGTTTGCGAACCGGATCAAGAGCCTGCCACCATTTTGACCACTCGGCCGATTCACCGCAGAGCGAATGGGCTGCGACAGAACGGATGGTGAAATGCCTCACGTATGAGCGATACACATATTCCGGGATCGACTCCAGAATGCCGCGTGAAACCGGCAGAAACTTGCGTAATCTTTCGATGTCCCGAGCTTTGCAGGCCGAAGCAATCCTTTCATCCATCATCATGAGAATCGCCCGGCAAAGGTCGCCCCTGCGGCGGGAAATAATCTGATTATCATCTTTTACGGCGCGTCCCCACCAAAGTTCGATAGGGAATTGACTGCCGTCCTCCAATTCCTCGGCAGCGGAGTGCATTTCGATCCTACCGGCCCAGTAAGGACGGACTTGCGGCTCATCCTGTTCAATCCGTTCTTCGAGGCCGATCTGCCGGGATTCGATCCATTTCCGTGCAACCGGATTCTTCTGGCTGATGGAGAGGACCTCCAATGCGCGCACTTCGTAGTTATCGCTCCAGTCCGGCATTTCTTTGAATTGTTCTACGAATTCCTTCAATCTCGATTGGCGGTCTGATGGTAAGTTTTCGCTCAGAGGAATTTCCGGATCCGGAACCGCAGCTATCAGGAGTTCTGTGATGGTACGATCTTTCTCCGCTGATATGGTTTTCAAATAGGCTGGGGTCGCTTTCGCAAGACGCTCATCGTAGCCGGTGTCGATCTTATAATGATCGGGCGAAAATTCAGTGAGAAGTCCCTGTTTGAGTCGGGCCTGATTGGCGAGTGAGAAATTTTCCGTTTTGATTAAATTGATCCAGATGCCGGGATAAACGAGATCATCAAAACAAAAACGCCGAAAGTGAATGGAAAGCTGTTCTTTCGTACCGACCCGGCAAATCAGTTCAGTCATCGGTACGATCCAGTCGCCATTTGGCTCGAGACGTTGAGAAGCGGGCAAAAGTGTCTTTGAAGCTCTCTTTTCCCATGCGTTTACGAGTTCCACTCCCTGGCTTCGCCACCCTGAATCGTCCTCTTCTCCCCGTAAGAATGCGGCGATACTGTAGCGGAAGGCGGTGCCGGGGAAACTGACTTGTTTCAGCAAAGCCCGGGTGAGTACGTTGCCGATTTCGACGCGCAGGGCAGGAGACAATTTATCGCGAAAGTTCCGGCCCATCAGTGAGGTGAAACCGGCGCGCCACGCGGGACTGAGTCGGGTATCCCGTAACACTTCGATCAGTTTTGAATCCAACTCGACTCCGCGCATCAATTCTCTGCAGTTGACTGATACTCCCTCGGTATGTTCAAACAGCGCCAGTCCGAGATGGATCGCTCCTCCAAACCCGGAAACCGTGAGATCCGGGTCGTTGCTTTGCAAAATCGCCCAGTTAGCTAGTTCATCCCGCTGATGAGGCCGTAAATTGTAGGCGAAATCGAAAAAATAGGGGGCGAGGAAAATCGAGTTTCCTTCGCCGCAGGAAATCCGCAGATCACTCAACATTCTGTCCATTGCTCCGGAGGTGTCGTAATTTCCACCGAGATTGAGAAAATGGGAATATAGAGCGAATTTCTGGGCGTTGTTTCCCAGCCCGGTGTACGGGATTTGGCCCTTGATATCTTCCCGATACGTTCTGACGAGAACGCCGACACAATCCAGAGTTTCGATGACATCCTCGTAGTAGGAGAGAAAGCTCTGAATGTAGCTGCCACCGCTTTTCACCGGTTTGAAGCTGCCCCGCTCCTGAATATTGCGAAGGATCAGTTTGTTGGTATGCAGAACGATGTTTGCGGCATTGTCCGGATCATCGCGAATCACGTCCCTGAGAATTTGATAAAAGATTGATTTCAGATTGGCCGGATCCACTCTCATCTTGGTTTCCTCAAAAGATTCGGCCGCCAGATACTGCGCGCGGAATTCGCTCAAGGTCTGTGCCTTAACCGTAGCGGTCGAAAAAAGAGAAAACGCCCCGGCTATGACCATGATGATCTGGATGAGGGGACGGTTCGGCATAGGGAATGGTAATCCGAAATTTAAAATCTGAAATCCGAAATTGGTCGTTAAGTAATTACCTGGCAAGAATCGTTTTCTTCCCTTCTTAGGTGAACCAAACTATTTCCCAACAGATAGTGCCACCTGCTTCGATATTCTTTCGCTGTAGCTGTTGAGCTTCCAGTGGCCGGGGCACCATCCTTTCAGAAACCGGTGGAAATCGGTCCACGCTAACGGGTAGAGCAGATTCCATTCGGCGATTAATTTTTCCCGGTTCAGTTCCGGTTGATTAATCTGGAGGCTTTCGTCGAGTTCGCCGAAATAAAATTCGAGGAGTTTTTGCTCCTGTTTTTCGCACTCGGTCTCATTAAGACAGCTGCCGATGAAATAAGCCACGTCTTTCATCCCGCACCCGCCTCCGGTGTATTGGAAATCAACGGCCGCCACATTCCCGCCGTCTTCGGAAAAACAGAAATTGGCCAATTTGGCATCGCCGTGAACGATCGTTTGATATTTCGCGGAGTTGAGTCGGGAATCGATTGCCGGAGCTGCCCTTTTCAACGCAAGATCATCGAGCGCTTCCAACTCATCCGGGCGGGTTTCGAGATGCCAGTAAGTGCCGGTTTTCCACAATCCCCCGGGGTTTTCGCCGACGAAAACGGCATGAAAATTCGCCAGCCAGCGAAGGCAAATTTCAACGTGAGACCAATCGACGTGACCCAGGCGGACCGGAAAACCTGACGCATCGAGATCCTCGAGGAGCAGGTAATTTTCCGTGCCGTTTTGTAGGACGGTCAGGCAATCCGGAATCCGGCATAGATCATTGCATTTACGGCTCCAGTTTTGGTACCAGTGGGTTTCGACTTGGTAGGATCGAACTTTCCTGTTGTGAGAGCGATCTGTATTCCAGCCGCGGGGGTGGGACGAACCTGCCGGCGGTTGAATGTGCTTCACGATTACGGAGCTTCGCGAACAACCCTGCAGATGGACTCTGACTATTTTGCCGTAGCCGCTCCATAATTCCTGAATTACCTCGGTGCCGGCTACTCCCGATGCTCCGGTGCATTGCAAAAGTTCTGCATCAAACTCGCCTCCAAATAACATGGTTGATTCTATCAGACCAATACATCTTTCACAACGTGACCGTGAACATTGGTGAGGCGTCGTTCCAGTCCGTTGTGGTAGTAGGTAAGTCTTTCGTGATCGAGACCGAGCAGGTGAAGAATCGTAGCGTTGAAGTCGTAAACACTGGTTGGGTTTACGGCTGCTTTGGCTCCCCATTCATCGCTCTCTCCGTAGCTGAAACCTTTCTTCACTCCGGCTCCGGCCAGGAAGCAGGTGAAGGCATCCGGGTTGTGATCGCGTCCGGTGCCGTTGCCCTGGAGGAATGGCATTCTGCCAAATTCTGTCGCCCAGACAATCAAGGTATGTTCGAGGAGTCCCCGGCGTTTCATATCGCGAATCAATGCGGCTGTGGGTTGATCCATGATTTCCGCCTGCATCGCGTGGGTATCTTTGATGTTGCTGTGGGAATCCCAGTTGGTGATACCATTGCCTCCACTCGGGTCGCTACCATTGAATAACTGGACAACCCGGACACCCTTTTCGACGAGGCGCCGGGCCAGTATGCAGCTTTTGGCATATTCCTTTTTCAGATCGGTTCCGGAGTCGGTTCCGTATTCTTTGTGAATTGATTCCGGTTCACCGGCCAGATTCATAACTTCCGGAACCGACATTTGCATCCGGCCGGCCAGTTCGTAGGAGGCTATCCGGGCGGCGAGGTTTTCGTCTCCGGGATATTGTTCGAGATGCCTGCCATTGAGGCGCTTCAGCAAATCGACCGTCGATTTGTCATCCGCCGCCGAAAACGAACCTGGTCTACCGAGATTGGCGGGAGGATTTTTGGCGTTAAAGTCTGTGCCTTGAAAGGAGGCGGGTAGAAACGCACTGCCAAAATTATTCTTTCCGGAGCGGGCCATGCCTCTCGGATCGTTGATAGCGACAAAAGCCGGCAGGTCTTCACATTCCGATCCCAGGGCGTAGGTAACCCATGCCCCGAAGGAGGGAAAGCCTTCCTGAGTGAAACCGGTGTTCATGAAGTTTTCGCCCTGCGGATGAGCACTGGTCTGGGTGTGGAGAGAGTGGAGGAAACAAAAGTCATCCGCCAGGGCGCCCATATTCGGAAGCAGATCGGATGTCATCTTTCCACATTGCCCGCGTGGTTTAAAATCCCAGAACGGTTTGGCGATGTTTCCGGGAGGTCCTTCAAAAGTGACTTCCGGAATCCCCGGAGGCTTTTGTCCGTGAAGTTTGGTAAGGTCGGGTTTCCAGTCGAACGTATCGACGTGGCTGACGGCGCCGGGGCAGTAGATCACCAACACCTGTTTGGCCGGTGTATTAAAGTGCGAGGTCCTTGGTGAGTAGGGATCGTCGGGATCGATCTGCGGGCGGATCGGCAATTTGCCGGTGAAATTGGTGGTGTCCTCTTTTCCCAACAGTCCCTGACTGGACAGCAACTGTGCCAAACCAATACCGCCAAAACTGAAGGCTGCCTGGTTCATAAATTGACGGCGGTCGAGTAGACTACGGCCAACCGGAGTGATTTTTTCTGATTCGTTCATGACGGGAATTTCCTGTTTTTACTGTTACCAACCGGCGGAATTTTTGAGGTGCCCGGTCAGTTCCCTGACCACATCGGGGTGGGACTCTGCGACATTTACCGTCTCGTCCGGGTCGGTGGAGTGATCGTAAAGTTCGACAAACAGAGGCTCGGAAGTTTTATCACGGTGATCGACCCAGGTTACCATCCGGTATTTATCCGACCGGACGGTGTAGCCCATGAGATGATTTTCAAAAAGGTCCCGGTCCCAGCGGTCACCAAATTGAGCAATGATTTTTGCCTCCACCTCTTCGATCAATGGCCCAAAGTAGGTTTCTCTCATGCCCTCGGACAGGGGATTGGCCGCCCATTCTCTCAAAGCGGGGGAAGGGAACTGGCTGATCGCCACAGGTTTCCAATCGAGGTTCGGAGCATCCAAAAGGGGAGCGAAACTTTTGCCTTCGAGATGGTCTGGTTTGTCCAGTCCGGCCAGGTCGCAAAGGGAGGGATAGATATCCAGGAGCTCGACAAGAGCATCGGTCTTTTTGCCTCTAACTTTCATATCCGGCGTCCAGATTAGCATAGGCACCCGGGTGGCGATTTCGTAGTTGGTGGCTTTTCCCCAGATTCCGTGTTCGCCGAGATGCCAGCCGTGGTCACCCCAGATGATGATGATCGTGTTGTCTTTCACTCCCTTTTCTTCAAGGGCGGTAATCATCCTGCCAATCTGTGCATCGACATAGCTGACACAGGCATAGTAGGCATGCAGAAGCCTGCGGGAAAGATCATCGTCGATGGGACCGAAATTCGGTATTTCCGCGCGGGTGCGAAGCTCAAACGAGGGATGAAGGCCCACGGTGGCACCATCCTTCGGAGGCGAAGTCTGTCGAGCCAATTCTATATCTTCGGGAGTGTAGAGATCGAAATACTTTTTAGGAGCGGTGAAAGGTAGATGAGGGCGTTTGAAACCAAGTCCGAGAAAGAAAGGTTTTTCAGATTTTACAAGTTTGTCGAGTGTATCGATTGCTACCGTAGTGTTATAGCCGTCTGCGTATCCGTTGTCGTCCACATCCGCTGCCTCGATCGCCAACCCGCTGGTGAGCCCGCTGGTATTTTCCGCCCCGTATTTCTCTATAGCTTCCGCTCTCCTTTTTGCTACCAATTGGATGTTTTCCGGAATCGCATATCCTCCTGTTCTCTTTAGTCCTTTGGGCGGGACAGGTTCCATGTTCCACGACTTATCCAGGTCTGCCATGCTTCCGGTGTTGTGATAGATCTTCCCGCTGAACAGGGCGTTGTATCCGTTTGCGATAAAGTGCTGAGGCAGAGTCACAATATCGGGGTTTAAACCGCGGAAGTAGGCACGATTTTCAATGATGCCAATGGTATCAGGCCGGGATCCGGTCATCAGACTGGCTCTCGAAGGACTGCAGATTGCCTGGTTGCAATAGGCTCGATTGAAGAGCAGCCCCTCTGCAGCGATTTTATCAATGTTCGGACTTTGCACAATTTCTGATCCGTAGCATCCCAATTCGGGTCGTAGATCATCTATGGCGATAAACAGGATATTAGGTTTACCGGCGGCGAATACCTTTCCGGTGAATACGCAGATGAATAGACATAGCAGGACAAATTGTACCCTGTTAGGTCGCACATTGTACCCTGTACAGTCACGGACTGTACCCTGTTGGATGGATGGTGTAGTCATGGAAGAAATGCAAATTCGTTGGAGTTAATCAGGCTGCGGCAGACGACATGGAGACCGTTTTCTTCTGCGACTTCCCTGCAAATGGCCAGTTCGTCTTTGTCTGGCTGACGAAGTAGTAAAAGAGAGTATAGCTTGCGGACTGCCTTTTCGGTATCGGCTTCCGCTTCCGCGATGTTTGCGATATATTTCGACTGTTCGACGACGAAGTCGCTGTTCATCAAATTGAGGGCCTGAAGAGGTGTAGTGGAAACGGGGCGTTTCGCCCTAACCTGACCACAATCCGGGAAATCGAAGGCAGTGAAGATCTGATCGTCGACCCGGCGCATTCTTTCCTGATAGATCATCCGTCGCCAGGTGTCTTCTCCGTGGTTGTCGACCACTTGCCACTGGGCATAGGTTTTCTTTACGTTGTGAATGCGGTAGCTGCGCCCACCCGTTTGCGGATTCAGTTTTCCGGATGCCTGGAGAATGCTGTCGCGAATCACTTCGGCCTCGACCCGTTTGGGAGGAAAGCGCCAAAGGAACGAAGAGCCGGCATCAATAGCCAGGGCCCGGTCGTTGGGTAAACTTGAACGTTGAAATGCTTCGGTTGTCACAAGCATACGAATCAAAGACTTCATTGACCACGGCGCTGATTCTGTGTGGCTGGGGGCGGTGAACTCAGCCGCCAGCCAGTCGAGCAACTCCGGCATACCGGGTTCGACACCGGCCACGCCAAAGTCGCTGGTGGTAGCAACAATGCCGGTGCCGAAAATGTGATGCCAGATTCGGTTTGCCATTACCCGCGCCGTAAGTGGATTTTCTTTACCGGTGATCCATTCGGCGAATTCTTTTCTCCGCAGCGAACCCGGTGACGAGGAATCGAGCTTCAGATCGCCGTGTAAAATGGCAGGGCCTGCCGGGGGAACTTTATCCCGGGGATTTTCGGGGCTGCCGCGGTGCAGAACTTTCGTCACCGCAGGTTCGATGAATGAGGCGATAAAACTGGGGCGGGGGCCGTCTTCATTAATCTGCGCAGCGAGGCGGTTCATTTCGCCGTGAGCGGCAGCCAGATGCTTGTCTTTTTTGAGCAGGTTTTTGAATTGATTGGTGCCTCCGAGAGAGATGATGTTTCCCTCCTTGTCCCGATATTCAAGCTTGTAATCACCAGCGAAAGCGCCGCCCATCCTGGTGAGGTAATCGGTATCAAAATAGTATTCCCGATTCGAACTGATACGCATCCGCCCGATGGTTTTGGGTTCTTTGAAGGTTACTTCAAGCCAGGGTTTAATCTTTTTGTCCGGAGATTTGGCTCTCCATGCCATGGTTCCGTATTGCCCGTCGATGGCATTGATTACCGGGTTTCGGTCGGTTAATTCCATTCCGGGAGCAGACTCGGCTGTGGCTCCTCTTTTCGAAGCGGCGAAATTGGTGTGTTCGCCGATCGGGCCGAAGACTTCCAGTTCGTCGACTCCGGCATTGCCCCACAGAAAAGTGACCCGAAGCGCAGCCGCCTCGACTGGAGTGAAGTGTGTTTCTTTGTAACCGCCCCAATCTTCTTCCCAAAAACCGGATTCTTTGAGTATATTCCGTGGTTTCGCCGTCTTTTTCCACAATTCCCGAGCTGCCAGTCTGCGCGGGTGATCAGGAGAAAGTTCGGGTTGTCGACTGCCGAATTCCACATCCTGGAAAACGGCGGTCATGCTGTAGTAGTCCTGGATGGAAATGGGATCGAATTTGTGGTTGTGGCAACGGGCGCACCCCATGGTCAATCCCATCACCGAAGCGCCGACGGTTTGCATGATTTCATCGATTCGATCTGCCCGGGCCTGGCGAATAGCAGTGGGCTCTCTCCCAACAGTAGCGGCCGGAACATGCGGCCCGGCGACGAGGAAACCGGTGGCCTCGCCACTTCCATACGAATCCCCGGCGATTTGTTCGCGGACAAACTGGTCGTAGGGGATGTCTTCGTTGAACGCCCGTATGACATAATCGCGATACACCCAGGCGTTTTTCCGATAGAGATTCGCCTCAGAGCCATTTGTTTCCGCCCAGCGAATCACATCCAGCCAGTGCTGGGCCCAGCGTTCGCCAAAGTGAGGTGATTCAAGTAATTCATCGACGAGTTTGTGATAGGCCGATCCAGAGTCTTTCCGGTAGGCTTCCTCAAAAAGGGCGGCCCTCTGCGGAGTCGGGGGCAGCCCTGTTAATATCACTGAAGCACGCCGGA
>JARGOZ010000259.1 GCA_029213025.1 Verrucomicrobiales bacterium | reverse complement strand
TGCGATGTAGGCAAAAGCGGGCATGAAATGGATTGTGGGCGTAGAGAACCGGAAATTAAACCAATTTCGCGGTAGTTGGTTTCAAAAAAAGTAAATCACTATCAGATCGTCCGGATTCAGCGCAACTGGCTGATTCAACAGGGTACAGTCGGCGATTCAACAGGGTACAGTTCGAGGTGAAACACCGAAAAACTTAGGAATTCTTAATTTCTAATTGAATCATTATAATAAATACTATAAATTCTATAAATGAGTAATTTGAAATCACAGCCCTATCAGGTATGGTTCCCCGGCGAAATGGTTTGGGAACTGTGGTTCGTTGACCAGCGCAAACGGGCGCGCCTCATCGACACCTGTGAAGACTCCCGCCTTTTGAAATTCCGCAGGGGAATTCGCAAGCGGGTATTGGCCCTGCCTGCGGGAAGCCAAACTCCACTCGCTTTTACGTCAACGGCTTTTGGCGAGAGTAAATTGTTGAAAGGGGCTGTTCAATTTGTCGAAAAAGAAGGGCTCGAGTGCGACCTGGAAGGAATCGGGGTACAACCCGTTTGCGGGTATCCGCCGAACACCCTGGCCCGGGTTGATGCGCCACTATCCGGTTTAAGGCCGACAGTATATTCAGAAAAACTCTGCCCGGATTTGATAGTTCCGGCGGCTACTTTGTTACCGGTGCCGGGAAATGATCTTGCGATATGGACCGAGATGGGAAAGAAAGTTCTCGCTGTCGAAAAAGGTGGCGGAATTATCTACTATCGCGAACTGGCTGGACAGCGAAATGCTGATTGCGCCCGGGAAATCAGGAAGATTCTGCCGTTTTTGAAAGAAACCGGAGTGATACATAAATCGTCAGCTCTGCATGTGTGGTGTCGGAATGGGTTTGATGTATATAAAAATATACTTACGATTGATGTTAACGCGGGATACCGAACTGATCCGGTGAACTTGCGACCGTCGCTGGGAATGAGGCCAGCGCTTTTCCGGGAGAATGATGCATCCCGGCTGGCGAAGAAAAAGAAGCGACTCAAAAGGACTGCTGTCAGTACTATTACAGCGCTAATCACATTTTTGATCGCGGGAGGATATACCTATTCCACCTCGGAAATCGCTAAACACCGGGAAAGAATTTCAGATTTACGACCGGAGGCGGAAAGCCTTGATCTAATTAAATCGCAGTGGGAAGAGATGGCTCCGGCTGTGGACCGAAATGCTTCAGTTCTGGAAACATGGAGAAATCTTTTCGCTATGCCCGGGGCTGCGGACGTCGATATACGGCGCATGGCTATCGCGAAGGATAAAGTCGAGCTGAGTTGCACAGCGAAAAATGTAACTGCGGCTTTCCGGTTCATTGATGAATTGGCTATGACGGCGCAACTCGGTTCGTTTTCGTGGGACTATACCACTCCGGAAACCTTAAAAAACGGCACTACACTTTTTGAACTGAAAGGATTTAAATAATGAAGGAGAAATTCGGTATTGCCTTGAGAAAGAAAACGCCTGTTCTGGTGGTTTGTGGCGTGGTGTTTGTTGCTCTGACGGTTTTTCTGTCGAAGCGAATCTATTCCTTCAATGAGGAAGATTCGGCATTGATGAGTGAACTTTTCGCTATGGAAAGCCTGTTGGAGTCCAAAGAAATGTGGAACGCGAGAGCGGAGTGGATTGGTGAACGGATTCCCCGTTTCGATACCCAGAACGATGCGGCTCATTACCTTCTCAGAAATGTAAAAGGCTCTCTGGCGGAAAATTATCTGAAGTTTGAGGATCACTTTATCCATCCCCGTATCGCTCCTATGGTCGTATCGCTCAACGACGATGGATCCTATGACCGGGCGAGGCTGGATATTACCATTCGGGGCAGGGAAAAAGACATCGTCAAGTGGATCCACGAAATCCAGGAGCCCGGTAATTTTGCCGGAATCGACGAGTTGGAAATTGAACTGGCTGATTTCGATTTGCTGTGCCGGTTGCAGATTTCGCAATGGTATGTGGGCAACAACCGGTCATTCAACCCGGGTCAACATCATCAGCCGGAAGTCCATTACGTGAGTCCCGATCTTGCTGACAGCCGATAGTTTCAGTGTGCCGGGCCCTGCAGGTAGTTCAATCGTGCCCAGCTTCATGGAAGTAAAATCTTTTGTATAGGATTCCATCCGGGGAGAGCGGTCTTTTTCTGCCCCGAGTAGCGGGGAGTCGTGCCCTCTGGATATTTTACCCTGTAGTTTGGCGTCCTGAAAACTCAGTTCAATTGTGGAGCCCGCGTCTTCGGGCGGGCAGGTGTAGTAGATTTCCACTTCATACTTGCCCGGCGAAGCGACTTCCGCTTTCCAGGTGATATAGTCTTCGGCATTAACCCAGTTGTGGAAAAAAGAGTCGTTTGGATATTTGTTGGATCTTTTTATACTACCTGATGGTATGCCGTCGCGTGCCGGTATTTGGGAGTATCTGTAGTCCGGGTGCCCTATTACAAACGGCCGATTGTCTGTTTCCTGCGTAAGCCGCGGCAGGTTTTCCGCCTTCCATTTCGAAACGGAATCTTTGAGTTTTTTGTACTCGCGGGGGAACTGATCCGCAACATTTACTCTTTGCCCCGGATCGTTATCGATATCAAAGAACTGTCCTTTGTTGCCGAGTCGGAACCGGTCGGATCTTGCGCTGACCTTGCCTTTCCATGATGAAATCAGGGTTCGATCCACTATCTCATTGTTTTCTCCAAGAATCGCGGCCTTCAAACTGATTCCGTCGAGAGGTTTGGTGCCGGAAATTTTAATTTCAGCCATGTTGGCCAGGGTTGGCAGTAAATCTATAGCCGCTCCGTTAGTTTTCACTACTGTTCCCGGTTCAACAGCCACCGGCCAGCGGAGAAGAAGAGGGCTGCGAACTCCGCCTTCATCAGTAGACCCTTTTCGGCCTTTCATGTCACCATTCCAGCGCACTCCGTTTGGTCCATTGTCGTGAAAGTAGGCAACAATGGTATTGTCCGCGATGCCGAGTTCGTCGAGTTTTCTAAGCAAGCGTCCAACATTCCAGTCGATGTTTTCACACATTGCCAGAGCGGCTCGGAGGTGCAGATTGTTTTCTTTTTCCGGTTCACGGTTGTGCATCGTGAATTCTTTATCTTCCATCCTGTCCCAATACTCGTCGGGAACCTGCATGGGAGAGTGTGGGGTATTGTAGGGCAGGTAGGTAAAGAATGAGGTATCCTTATTTTCCTCAATAAACCGGATAGCCCGGTTGGTGAAGTCATCGATGATGAAACCATCGCCTTTAACGATTTTCCCGTTGTTTTCGAGAATCGGGCTGCTGAAATAGTCGCCCCAATGCCCCGAACAGAATCCGTAAAACTCATCAAAGCCGCGCCCGTTGGGATGATAGGGATACTGCATTCCGTTGTGCCATTTGCCGAACGCCCCGGTTGTGTAACCACTGTCTTTGAAAACTTCGGCGATCGTCTTTTCGTCGAGATTCATCCTTTCACCACCGGCGGATGTTGAATAAACCCCGCTGCGAATTGCATATCTGCCGGTCAGAAATTCCGCCCTGGTGGGTGAGCAAACCGGGCACACAAAAAATCGCTCAAAACTGGCACCGTCTTTGGCGAGCGAGTCGATATTCGGAGTCTGCAGATTGGTATTGCCTGACAGGCTTAAATCTCCCCATCCCTGGTCGTCAGTCAGTATGACGATGACATTGGGCTTCGTCCCGGCCGGTGAAATGCAAAGTGCCGTGGAGAAAACCGCGCAGATTATTGCAAAAAGTCTCATCGGCGGCATTCTAGCATATAATCCATGCAGACCTATCTTGATTTACTGAACCTCGTTTTGACAGAAGGAAAAGAGCGCAGCGACCGGACCGGCGTAGGCACTCTGGGCGTTTTCGGCGCTCAGGCCCGTTTTGATCTCCGCGAAAGGTTTCCCGTTCTGACTACAAAGAAGCTCCATTTGAGATCGATCATTTATGAGCTGCTCTGGTTCCTGAAAGGGGATACCAATATCAAATACCTCAAAGACAACGGGGTAACAATCTGGGATGAGTGGGCTGACGAACACGGCAATCTGGGTCCTGTCTACGGTAAACAGTGGCGTTCCTGGCAGGGGGCTGAGGGAGCGGCTCCGATCGACCAAATCGCGCAGGTAGTCGATTCGATTAAGAATAATCCGACCAGTCGACGGCACATCGTGAGCGCCTGGAACGTTGCCGATGTGAATGAAATGGCTCTGCCTCCCTGTCACACCATGTTTCAGTTTTATGTCGATACCACAGCCGGTGAATTGAGTTGCCAGCTTTACCAGAGAAGTGCGGATTTGTTTCTCGGCGTACCTTTTAATATCGCTTCGTACTCGCTTCTTGTTCTAATGATGGCGCAGGTTTGCGATTTGAAGCCCGGCGATTTTGTGCACACATTTGGCGATCTTCATTTGTATCAAAATCACCTTGAACAGGCGAAAAAACAGCTGGCGAGAGAACCTCGTGAACTTCCCCGGATGTTGTTGAATCCCGGAGTTAAGGAAATTGACGGGTTTTCCGGTGACGACTTTACGCTCGTGGATTATGATCCATGGCCCGGCATCAAAGCACCGATCGCCGTTTGATTCATGAACGAAAAATACCCTGCCCTGAGAGCTGTCGTAGCGATGGCATCCAATCGAGTTATCGGAAAAGACGGGGGGCTCCCGTGGCGGCTACCGGAGGATTTAAAGTGGTTCAAAAAGCTGACGTTGGGTCATCCGGTTGTGATGGGGCGGAAGACAATGGAATCTCTCGGGCGGTCTCTGCCAAAGCGCAGAAATGTCGTTATTTCCCGGAATCTTACCGAAGTGCCGGATGGATTTGAGCTGGTGAAGTCCTGTGAGGAAGCCATTTCCCACCTCGCTGACGAAGAGATCATCTGTATCATTGGTGGTGCGGAAATCTACCGGGAGATGCTGCCGATGTGTTCCGAAGTCTATCTGAGTCACGTTTTCGAGCCTCATGAAGGCGATACCACTTTAGTGGAATTCGAAGATGATTTTGAACTGCTCGAAATTGTCCACCGAAACGAGGATTTTGAATTGAGACGATACGTGAAAGGCTGAATATCGCCGTTGACGCACCCCCGGGATAGAAGGACGATGACACCGTGAGATTTTCCGCGCAGAGTATATGTCGTTTCGCTTTGGCAGCGCTGGTTGTTCTGTGGATGAGCTTCGGGATCACCCAGGATTCCCGGAGAGGCGGTAAACCGGTCTATTTCGGCATCAATGACGGCCAGTTTCCCGAAGATCCCCGGGATTTCGGTCGCGGCCAGTTTTATGATTTCCCCGCCTGGGAAGTCAACGAAGAGCTGCCTAACGATGTTTTTACCTTTGCCCGGCTCCGCTACAACTCGGGAACGTGGATGGGCCGCCGCGCCAAATGGATGATCGACTACCCGGACAGTGAGCTGAATTTTTCCTACCGTCTCCAGCAACTGACCTCTCTCGAAGTCGATCCGAACGGGGCAATTGTCGATATCGATCCCGAACAAATGCGACATTATCCTTTCATTTATATGATCGAGCCGGGAGACATCTGGATCACGGACGAAGAGGCCCGGATCATGCGGGACTACATGTTAAACGGCGGCTTTATCATGGTTGATGACTTCTGGGGTACTTATGAATGGAAGAATTTCTACCGCGCCCTGAAGCAAATTTTCCCGGATCGCGAGCCGGTGGATCTGGAGTTGGATCATCCCATTTTTCACATTGTTTTCGACCTGGAAATCAAGCCGCAGATTCCCGCTGTCGGTATGGCACAAATGGGCCGTGAAGAGGGGATTACCTACGAGTGGAATAAGCCCGGTTCGGAGACGCCGCACTACCGGGCGATCTTCGATGACAAAGGCAGAATGTGCATGTTTATCTGTTTCAACACCGATCTGGGCGACGGCTGGGAGGAAGAGGGCACCGATCCGTGGTATTTCCGGGAGTTCTCGGAGAAATATGCCTACCCGCTCGGGGTAAACATTGTGTTCTACGCGCTGACTCATTAAGTGATTTTTTCCCATAACAGGGTACAGTCCCGCACTCAACAGGGTACAGTTTTCGACCCAACAGGGTACAATCACGCTTAATGAAACCTACGACCAAAGTCGCCCAGACCACCGCTCCGGATGGTGCCACCTTCGAGCTGTACGAGCACGACGGGCAGTACCAACTGCATATGGACCGCCATCCGGTGATGACGACTACTTTGACTCATTCCGAGAAGTTGCTCGCTGATATCGGCTGTCATAAAATGAAAAACCCCCGTGTTTTGATCGGCGGGCTCGGTTTGGGTTTCAGCATGCGACGGGCGTTGGAGATTACCGGGCCCGACTCAAAGGTGGTGGTCGCTGAGCTGCTGCCCGAAGTGGTCCGCTGGAACAGTGAATGCCTCAACGGATTGAATGACGACATCATCGCCGATTCGCGCAGTTCGATTGTGAATCTCGACGTTTATGATTTGATTCTGACTGCTGCGCAAAAAGGACCGAAATATGATGCGATCCTCCTCGATGTTGACGATGGCCCTTCCCGGCTCATTCAACCACAGAATCAGCAACTCTACGGAACCAGCGGGCTCGATTTGATTAAAGATGCGCTGAATCCCGGTGGTCGCCTCGCCATCTGGACGGCTGGAAATGAACCGAAACTGATGAAAGCTATGCGCAGAGCCGGTTTCCGCACGGAGGAAACTCACTGTGCGAAACATGTCAATGCGAAGCGAAAAATTCACCGGATTTACATGGGTGAACTGCCGGCTGGTAAATCGTAGCAAGCGTTTCCGCGAACAAGCCACAAGACCGGGGCATATATTTCCGAATAGTAGCGGAAATATATGAAGTATTGGATCATTGCACTCATTGTATTGGGCTTATCCGCTCCCGGGTTTTCTCAGAAACCGAAAAAAGTCCGAAAAGGACCGCCTCCGACTTATCCGGACGTAGCCTACGATGTATATGAAAAAACCAAAATCGATTTTTGGCAGGCTGAAGGCGACGGGCCCCGGCCGGTTCTGATCTATATTCATGGCGGCGGTTGGACATCCGGCGATAAAAACAGCAATGCGGACCCGACTCCGTGGCTACAGAAAGGAATCTCTTACGCTTCGGTAAACTACCGGCTTAGCACCGAGGCACCTCTGCCCGTTCCGGTGCATGATGCCGCAAGGGCTATCCAGTTTATCAAGAGCAAATCGGCCGACTGGAATTTGCGCAAGGATCGCCTGGTCTTAACCGGAGGCAGTGCCGGTGCCTGTACGTCTATGTGGATTTTGTGTCATGACGATCTCGCACAGCCTGACTCCGATGATCCGGTGGCAAGAGAGTCCACCCGGGTGCAGGGGGCCGTGGTGTCGGGAGGCCAAACATCGATCGATCCCAAACAAATCGAACCCTGGCTGGGAGCGAATGTTCTTCAGCACCGCATGATCAATTTGGCAGTCGGTGAAAAGACGATGGAGGGCGCTCTGGCAAACTACCAAAAACACGAATCTCTATATAAAGAATTCTCCGCATACAATCATGTTACGAAAGACGATCCGCCTCTGTATATGTCGTATGGCGGCGACATGACACTGCCGTCCAAAAATGCCGGCCACGGTATTCATCACCCGGTATATGGAGTGAAGATGAAGGAAAAGTGCGACAAAGTCGGGCAAACCTGTTATTTACATATACCGGGCCATTCCAGTCCGCCTTTGTCGGGGAACGAATTTATTGAATCGATCCTGCTGGGTAAATCAAAATATACAATTCCGGAAACGGACGAAGGTTTGCCGGGTGCCGGACCGATTCGCAGGTATGACTGGTTCCGCAAACTGTGGGAAAAGAAAAGAAGCGGTTGGGCCGGTGAAGTATCAAAAGATCAGGGTGCTGTTGTGTTTCTCGGCGACTCGATTACCCAGGGCTGGGGTGCAACAATGCACGGCGCATTTGGTAATATGAAAGTGGCCAATCGCGGTATCAGTGGCGACACAACCCGCGGGATGTTAATCCGCTTACAAGAGGATGTGCTTTCATTGAATCCATCCGGTGTGGCTATGCTACTGGGGACCAATGATCTCGAAGAAGGTGCCGAACCGGAAGTCATAGCGGCCAACTTTTCATTAATTGTTGCTGCACTGAAAAAACACAACCCTGATATGCCGATTGTGGTATCCCTCGTCTTTCCCAGTTCGGATACAAAGAAGAGACCGGCAGACAAGATCAAAAAGATCAACGAACTCTATGCTGCTGTAGTGAAAGATGATCCACAAATTACGGTAGTGGATACCTGGACGTTGTTTGCCGATGAAGCGGGGGACGCAAAGAAAGTGGAATTTCCTGATCTACTGCACCCCAACAAAACCGGTTATGAAAAGTGGGCTAAAGCACTTGCCCCGGTTTTTGCTACACTCGGATTGCTCGATACCGAACCGGATACGTTTTTGGTAGAGGAAGGTTATGTCAGTTTGTTCAATGGCAAAGATCTCAGCGGTTGGGGATTTCGACCAACGAAGCCGCGCAAAAAGCCCAATCCAATTTTTGCTGTGGTTACCGAGGCGGTGGATTTTGACGGCAAAACGGAGAGCCCCGATCATCGATACCGGGCGAAAAACGGCAGATTGATTGTGGCGACTCCGCCTTCAGGGCGTCGTATCCAGCAAATTTGGACGACGAAAGAGTTCAGTAAAGATTTTACTCTGAAACTCGATTTCCGGGCGACTCCCAATGCCGACAGCGGAATCTTCATTCGCGGCAAACAGCTGCAGTGTCGCGATTTTTCACTCGCTGGACCCTATACGGATCTAAAAGCCTACAAACCTCAGGAGTGGAATGAAGTGGTAATAAAAGTAACCGGAACAACAGCTCACTGTACCTCATTGTTTCATTGGAAGTGCGTGAATCCAGGCATTAAGCTTCGAAA
>JARGOZ010000258.1 GCA_029213025.1 Verrucomicrobiales bacterium | reverse complement strand
ATAGTAAAAAAAGGGCAAAAGTTCTGTGATTAATCCGCTTCATATGGCCATTGCGCCTTTGTCCAGAGTCCGCCATCCACATAGAGAGTTTGACCGGTAATGAATTCAGCCTGGTCGGCGGCGAAAAAGACTACTGCGGCCGCAACATCCTCTACCGTGCCGACTCGTCCCATGGGAGTGATCGCGCTCCATGTTTCAGCATAGTTGGGCGACTCTTCGCGGGTTCGCTCAATCTCAATCGCTCCCGGACCGACGCAGTTTACGCGGATTCCGTATTGCCCCAGCTCACAGGCACTGACCCGGGTCAGTTGATCCAGTCCGCCTTTGGATGCGCAATAGTCGACCAGGTTCATAAACGGCTGCTTATTGGCTCCGGAACCGATATTGATAATGGAACCGCCACCATCCTGATCCTTCATAATTTTCGCCGCCAGTTGCGTGCAAAGGAAACTCCCCTTCAAATTCGTTGTCAGAGTTTTGTCCCAGTCCTCCTCTTTCAGTTCGAGGAGAGGTGCCCAGGTTTGTCTTCCGGCATTGTTTACCAGGCAGTCGAGTTTGCCGAACTCCTCAATGATCGCTTCGAACATTCGAGTTGCCTCGGCCTTCACCCCGACATTGCCCTGCAGAATGATACACTTCCTGCCCTTTGATTCGATTTTCGCCTGTGTTTCTTCAGCTCCGGAAAGGTCGCTGTTGTAGTTAATGGCGACATCCCAACCGGCGTCAGCCATGCCGTAAGCGATCCCTCTACCGACCCCTTTACTGGCCCCTGTGACAAATGCGACTTTGTTACTCATTTTGTATATTCCCATTCAAATTTCGCCCCGTCTGTGACATTTACCGTTTCCGCGAGGGTATGTTCGACAACTTTATCAGCAGCATTACCGGTTTCCTCCCAGATGCTACCGGTAAGTTCCACGGAACTTTTGGCAATCACAGGTCCGCTTTCTTTCTTTGCCGAAAATTTGCCGCGCCGTACCCGGGTGGTAACAACCGGAAGTGTTCTGTCCTGCGGATAGAATGTAACCGTCCCCCAGCTGACCGGCTTCCCGTCGAGATTCAGCGTTCCTGAAACAGCAGCCTGCTCGAATTCTTTGGCCGCGAAAAATCCATTACTTCTCAACCAGTCTTCAAGATGACCCGACCAGGTTCCCAAAATCGGATCGCCCTCAAAAAGGCCAACACCGTGCGGCCCCTTTTGATAGATATGCATCTCTGCGGGTATCTTGTGTTTTCTCAAGCCGAGGTAGAATAGAATACTGTTTTCCGAAGGAACCGCCCCGTCTTCATCAGTATGGAAAAGAAAGGTGGGCGGAGTGTTGGCGGTGATGTTTTTATCCGACGACACATGAGTGGCCGCAGCCGGATCATCTTTTTTGTCCGGCCCCAACAGATTGCGGCGGGAGCCACTGTGGGTTGATACGGAATCCATACTAATCACCGCGTAACAAAGAACGGCGAAATCAGGGCGGGCACTGAGTTTGTCGATTTCATCAACCGGGTCATAGGCTTTTTCATCGAACTTCGTGGCCGCCATGCTGGCGAGGTGTCCACCGGCGGAAAAACCCATCACCCCGATCCGTTCGGGGTCGACCTTCCACTCTTTTGCATTCCCCCGGACCATTCGCATCGCCCGTTGCACGTCGGCGAGCTGAGTCGGGAAATGATACCCCTGACTACCCAAACGATAGTGAAGAACGTAAGCGGAAACACCTCTGTCATTGTACCATCTGGCGATCTGATGACCTTCGTGATCTTTGGCCAGCCCACCGTATCCACCGCCAGGACAGACAACAACTGCCGCCCCGTTGCCATCCGCCGCCGGGTAAAGGTTCAGGGTAGGTCCGCCGTCACCGTCCTTTAAATACGGAGCGCTTCCCTCCGCCCACAAAGGAATCGTCTTCTCCTGTGCCACTACAGAAGCGGTGTGAAAAAAGCAGAGAATAATCAGCCAATTCGATAATTTCATGCGGGAAGACTACAGCCACTTTTTCCGGGTTAGAAAGCACGAATACGCGGAGATATTTTCGGCCTCATCAACCGGCGACGAAAGATTCGATGGCACGTTTCTGAGCCGCAATCCGGTCAGTGATCCCCATTTCACTGGGCGTCTCAAATGTCAGCGCTGTTTCGGTGTGGAAAAGATAGAGATAAATTGCCTCGGGAAAGCCTCCCTCAAGGTCATTTTCGACAACTTCGCGGATGTTTTCACCGGGATGAAAGCAGAGTCCGTTCTCAAACCGCTGACCGTCGATTTCCGGGTCGGGATCGCAGGCAATGATCGATGAACAGTCATTCAGTATTTTGCGACCGAGATACGGGTTTTTCGCTATTTCGTAGAGGTAGATTCCCCGCGAATCGTAGTCTTCATGGAGATTAAGCACCTGACGAAATTTCTTCTGACTCACTTTCTCCTGCCAGGCTGAAATCACCGGGATTGAACGATTCTGGAATCCCCGGTTGAGATCGATGCCACTGCCGTCAATTCTGATATTATTGATAAATCCGTGCGGATTCAGGCAGGGAAAAATCAGAAACGGGTCCTTTGCCAGAACGTCCCGGTTCGCCTCCGCCCAGTGAAGCAAAGCCCACACCGGAGCACACTCATCGCCGTGCACGCCGGCACTTAGATAACAGGCGGGTCCAGGATTGCCAGTCGTTTCCAGAGCATACACCGGGAAGCCGTCGGCCATGGTCATTTGCGACAGCTCAACCCCGGGCAGACCGGCTGCGAGATTTTCCCAGCGCCGCGCCAACTCCTCAAAATCGTGGTAGGATTGGCTCATTTTGCGAGTTTGATCAGGATATCCCCTTCTTCCACTTTGAGCTCATAGGTCCGGATTCCCCGGGGAGACGGTCCACTCATGACCTCGCCGGTTTTTAAATCGAATTCCGCGTAGTGCCAGGGGCAAATCAGGCACCCCTCTTTGACCGGCCCGAACGCGAGAGAGGCATCGGCATGCGGACAAAGGTCATCCAGCGCATAAAGAGCACCCTCATACCTGACCAGAGCTATCCGGTGATCCCCCATCACATAGGGGCGGCCTTTGCCCTCTTCGATCTCCTCGTCTTTGGCGATAAACTGGTATTCGTCTTCGGTCATATCCAACACCTTCGACTAAACACCCGGCGGCCCAATTTTCACCAGTTTGCTGCAAAATTATTTCTCCTGATCCGGAAAAATGGCACATGCGCCTTTGCAGCCGAAGACTTTGCTGATGACATGGCGACGGTCCGCCACAAATTTGTAGAATACCTCGGCGATTTGAATCACACCGGGAATCCAGAGAAACAGGCCCAACGGGATCAGTAACGGAATGCGAAATCCGAGGAAACGGAAAGCGCGGGCTCCCCGGTAGATTTTTCCCTCCGGCGTGACGCAGTGAATCGCCTCCAGCAAATCGGCGCGGGTCACATCCGGTGCGATGTTCTGCGCCCTTTCATCTTTGATCGGCACCAGCTCCACTTTATTGAGCCAGTCGAGCGCCTGAATCGTCAGCATCTGAAAGGTGCACATCGGGCAGTCCCCGTCGTAGAGCATGACATGTTTTTCTCGTTCCATATATGTTGAAAATATTTACGGTGCAGTGCTCTGCGCAGATTCAGAAGGCGTGATTTGTGCCTTCACCACAATCGCCGTGCTGCCTTTGCTGAGATCTTTTGCGCCGAGAAAGTTCCGGTTAAATTCCTCACTCGCATTGGCAAAGCCATAGACTTTGCCGAGACCGTTGTTGCTCATACTTACCGTAGTTTGAAATTGTTTCAGATCGAATTCCTGATCCGTCTCTGACGATTCCCCGGCGAAAACCTTAAACCGCGGAATCATGTCGAGATTCACGGCTCCCAGCTCAACTCTCGGGCGAATCACAATGGATGTCGAAATCCGGGTGGTGCTGATGATCGGCAGTAAAATATTATTGGGCACAAAAGGCTGAAAAAAGGTCGGATTGGTTACCTGACCATTCACCGGCACAACACCGACCTGACCTCCCGGTAAAATAGCGGATCCGTAGTTGATGAAACCCTCAAATTCCGTGTTCTCCATATTGATATCCATGGTCACCGTTCCGTCAGGATTGACCGTGGCGGTAGTCTCACTGGTTACGCCGATGTGCCGCTTCACAAATCCGGTCGGATGCGCCGGAGTGATCGGGAAAACGCCGCCGCCGCCAAAAAAGGTATTCGGGATTTGCGGCGGGTCGTAGGCGGTGGGGAAAAAGACCTCCCGCCCTACGGAAATCTTCGTCGTCCGGGGCCGCAGCCCGGTCTGAAAGGCGAAATTCAAAGCCACATTCGGATTCGGGAGAGCACCGCCGGCAAGAGCCGCTTCCGCCGCAGCGATATGCGCCGCGTCGTCAATTACCAGCACCGCCCCTTTCGTCGGCAGCATGACAAATTTCCCCTGCGGAGAGAGAACCTGTTGGAGAATCGGTCGAACCGAGTCAATCGAGGCAAATCCGACATCGATCTCCTTTTTGATTTTGGTTTGAGAATACCCCGGCCCGATAAAACAGAGGATAACAAGGAGAAGAACGGACGAAAACCGAAGTTTCATCCTTCAGAGTGCCCCACAATCGGCCTTCTGGCAAGAAGAACGGAGCGGGCTGCCGCCCAGGAAAAACTAACGTCCATGCCCTCTTTCATGAAGACCGGCACGCTACCCGGATCACCCTGACCACCAACCCCGGCGCTGCGGAGCAACAGCTCACAGAATGGACCTTCGTCGATGAAAAACTCCTGTCTCAAAAGAAAGCCGATCACTCCTTTCCCGGAAAACCAGCCAGAAAATACACCGCCGGAAAAGCAACGGCCCACATGGAAAAGATGGCAACAATGTTTATTTTCATATCAATGGAGATTCAAAATCTCAACGCTTTATCGAAATGTCAAATTTGGGAGTCTTCTGCTTTCACGAACCTAATCTTGACTGAGCCTTAGGTAATTGAATAGAGTACTTCTCAAACGCCCGCTTGCTATGCTGAGTGACATCGCCACCCTTGATTCAATCGTTATTGCCGGGATGCCCTCCTTTTCACTGACGGACCTCGCAAAAATGAGGTTCGAGGTGCTGTCCTTCTTTGTCGCCACTTTTCTGGCAAGTGCTCTGGTCCTGAAATTGACGTGGAATTACCTGGCTCCGGATTTCTCATGGATGCCGCAGGTCAGCTACAAAAAGTCACTGGCACTGCTCGGCGTCGCCGGCCTGTTTATGTATGTGGTATTGACAATGATTTCCGGAGCACGGGAATTGATGACTCCGGGGGCGTGGATCAAAAATGGAGCGACCTACAAGTTACGCACCCAGACTGAAACCGATGTAAAGATCCAACACCGTCGGCTGATGATCGAAAACCTCAGCCAACGACTTCGGGAATACGCGAATACTACCGATGGTAAACTACCGACTAAAAGGCTCGGACCTGAAATCCCCGTCGAAACATGGATTTACAGTCTGGATGGAAAGCAATCGATGCCATTTGAGTACATAGGAGGGCTGGATTATTCGCTTGAAAGTACCGCAAAACTCATCGTCGCCTATGAACCTCCACTGGCTGGCTCGGATCGATTTGTCCTATTCACCAATGGAGAGATTCAGAAGCTGGATTGGTCGGTTGTTCGCGAGTTAGTTTACGAGCAGAAAGGGCTGAATGAGTAAGGAAAGCACGGTCAGCTCCACAGCCCCCCGGAAAAGCAAAGCCTTCTCCAGAGCTGGAAAAATTGTGATTATTGTAGTCTGCTGGATTTTTTCGATTGTGATACTGGGCCCGATGCTTGTCCTGGAAATCCCTTTCAAATTGCTCTCTGGATGGTTTTCGTTTCTACAAAGAGTGATCCCTCAGGTTTCATGGAATATGTCAATGATCGGCAGCTCACTAGTGATACTCTTACTGGCTGGACTTGGCTTTCATTTCCTGGCTCGCACCTTTAAATCCGACTGGCGGGGGAAATGGACCGTGGGGTGGATCGTCATGGGCGGGCTTTTGTTCTACGCTTCGATTGCGACTACAGGAATGGCCCACCAAATCGCGTGGTTAACTCGCGAACCGATCGGTTCGATGAGGAGCTATGAGAATATCCGTTCCATATCGAGTATGCGGCAAATTGTGCTGGGTTTGCGGGTTTATGAGTCTGACTACGCTGCTGTGCCGGAGCAAATCTATGACTTGTATCCGGAATACATAGATTCCCCATTGAGTGAAGAATCGTTTTGGCACTTCAAACATCGAGGCGAAATAGCACAGGAATTTCTATATTTCCCGGAGTCCTACCAACTTCTCGACCAGGGCATGAGTGCCCCTGATACAAACGACGCAAAATTAATTATACTGGCGTCCCCTCCATCAACGGGAAAGCGAATCGTGGCTTACTACAACGGCAGCGTTTCCAGGATTGAAGAAGAAGAATTTCAGGCGCTTACTTCTGCTCAGCAAAAGCAGATTATTGATCGTGCAAAAAGCAGGCATTCATCTCCACAAAAATAAACGAATTCCCGGGGATAATAAGAATAAAAATGCAGGCTTACTAATAAGAATAGAATAAAAATGCAGGCTTATAGTAATCGGGGAAACACACCCTCCTCGCCCGCATCGACAAGAATCCTCTTCCCAAGGGCATCAACGGAAGCCGCCACCAGCCTTACGTCGACCGCATCATGGCCGGTCTCAAACCCGAGCAGCGGGCGCGGGTCGGCCAACTCTGGAAAGAAAAGCGCCGCCTCGATTCTGACATGCCCAACCCGGGAGCCTCTTTCGTCAGGATCCTCATCCACGTAGCTGGAGGTGCTGAATAGACGGGAGGCGGCTGCCCCGCCGACATTCGCGGAGTATCGGTAAACAAGTGCTTCAGGAAAGCACTTGAAAGAACGGGCATTTTACAAGTTATTAATGGAGATGACGGCATCAACCAACACTCTCTCCACTCCGGTTTCAGCCAGGGTTGCTCGCCAGCGGGTAACAGGCGAGATCGCTTTCCATAGTGGTCAGTCGTTCGTGACTGATAACCCGAAACTGGTCAATCGATTCCGGGAGGTTCCTGTGTGGGCCGTTCAACCGGATGCAGGCAGAGTGAAGGAAATAGGCTTCGCGCCGGTATGCCGGGAAAGGGGTGAGGAACACCATTCAGAGAAAAAACCGAAAGATTTATGCAACGCCGGTTTGGAAGCTATTTCTGAAGTAAGTAATCTGATCGAAATTGGTGGGAAGAGGAAGCCGTATCCAGCAAACCGTTTTGTTCAATGAAATCTGATACAGCGTCTCTCTCTCAGCTCTTTGATAAGGAATAATTTTACGAGATTCCGAGTTTTCAGCGCCCTTTCTCGTGGGATGAAGACCACTTCAGAGACCTTATTGGCGATCTGCTCAATACCGACCTTAAGTCACAATATTTCCTCGGAAGTATTGTTTACTACATTGAAAACGGAGACCGGATAGTCGTCGATGGTCAGCAGCGGTTGACTTCGTTGATGATCCTGCTCGCTTGTATCAGAGATCTGGTTGAAGAGGAAAAGGTAAAGTCAGACTTACAAGGCTTAATTATCCAACCGGAAGACACAGTCCGAGAAATCGATCGTCGAGATCGGCTTTTAGTCAAAGATCGCGATATGTTCGCTGGCATGGTTAGTGAAATCGCCGGCACGGATCAAGATTTTGACCCTAGAGACTTTGATGAGCCCAGCAACAGATATGCAATTGCACGAAACGTGTTTCGAGAGAAACTGAGTAAGCTTAGCCAAGATCAGCTTATTGAGTTTATGCGATTTGTGTCAAATCGCTGTATACTGATCTATCTGGAGGCTGACACCTTCGACGAGGCGTTCCGGCTGTTTGAAGTCGTGAACGATCGTGGAAAGCAGCTTCGGCGAATTGACCTTCTGAAGTCGCACAACCTAAATCCCGATTTTGTGTCCAGTAAGGCTAAAAGGTCGCAACTCGCTACCCAATGGGAGCAGGATGAGGCGAGCATTGGCGAAGGAGATTTCGAATCTTTGTTCAACATCATCCGATTGATTTTCACCAAGTCTAAGCCTGCAGAAGATCTCTTCTCCGAATTCAAAAAGAGAATCTTCAACAATGGGAAAATGGATCAAGGTGAAAAATTCTTTTCGGAAGTTTCTAGGTTTGTTGATATATATAAGCAGATATTCCAAGATTACTCGTATTTAAAGGACCATGATTTGAGTAATCATTTTCGCGCCCTCATCTCAATCATGGATAGCGGCCTTCGAACCTTTGAATGGCGAGCGTGTGTTTTATCGTTTGCTCGAAAATATGGACGCGATTACCTTTATGATTTTTGCCTTAAAATCGAAAAGGTAACACTTACACATGCGGTCAGCGGAATTCGAAAGGACGAGCGATATGACGATTTCACAACGATCCTAACAGCAATTGAAAAGTCGAAGACAGCGGAAGAATGTATAGGAAGCATTAAATACGATGAGGATGCAATTACGAAAAGGCTCACCGAAGATGATATTTACAAGAAGCCATACGAAAAATACGTCTTGCTGCGCCTCGAACTGGCTGTTGCTGAGTTAGATCAAATAAGAGAGTTTACAGCTCGCACCACAGAACATGTCTTCCCTCAAACACCTGAAGAAGACAGCGATTGGGCAAATCAAGCTACGGAGGAGGAGCGGAAAACGTTTGTTAACAAGTTGGGTAATCTTATTCTTCTAAGCCAAGGCAAAAATTCCTCTGCAAGCAACAAGGAGTTCTCGGAGAAGAAAAAGAAGTATTTGGCTAAACGAGTCAGCGATTTTCCAAGAAGTAGCCAAGTTCTTGGGTATGAAGAATGGAATGCCTCAGTCATAGAGGAGCGGACCGCTGAGGCTGCGAGTCTTGTGCTCAAGGACCCTGCGAGAGAATAGTTGCATTATTGGGCAACATTTCTTGACTGAAGTTCCTGAACAGGCGACAAAGTCCGAGTCGGCCGCTTTTTGATAGCAGGTTTCTTTCGCCCTGAAAAATCTGACCGGCCTCATCGTACCATTCCCTACTGCACACTTTGAAGTCGTCCGAATTGCACCCCATCCAACCCGATAGCTTCGCTTGGAGCACTGGATAGATAGGCTGTCCCCAGCAGCAATGTTTGCCGCGAACCTTTTTGTCGGTCCCTAAAGAAATTGGCGCGGTTGGTCTTGAAGACTTTTTCAATAA
>JARGOZ010000010.1 GCA_029213025.1 Verrucomicrobiales bacterium | reverse complement strand
CGGCGATCCCGTCGATTGCCGTTCCGCTTCTGCAGGATGACTGTATCAATACCACGGTCGATATCGACTGGGTTTGGGAGTATATCCACCTGACCAGCGACGACAAAACCCGTCGGCTTGATCTAAATGCTCTCCACGAAGATGTCCGGCAGTGGTTTACACCGGAGTCCATCGACAAAATTATGGGGCCTGCGGAAGGTCGTCAGGAGGAAATTGCACGGGAGTGGTTGCTGCGGGACGGTAAGCGCTGGCGTCCTTTTTTGACTGTCGCTGCCTATCAGGCTTTGAGAGAAGATAGGGGCGAACCGATTCCGGAAGACATCAAGAAAATCGCAATCTCCGTGGAACTGTTTCACAAAGCCTCTCTGATTCACGATGATATTGAGGACGAAGATTTTGGTAGATACGATCAGCCTACGCTTCATGTCGAACACGGTCTGCCGGTGGCATTAAATGCCGGTGACCTCTTGATCGGTGAGGGGTACCGGATGATTGGTGAATCGGAAATTTGTGATTCGAAAAAAGCGGAGATGCTTCTCGCTGCCAGTCAGGGACAACGGGAATTGTGTCTCGGCCAGGGTGCCGAGCTGATCTGGGCGAGGGAACCCAAGCCGTTGAAATCGAAGCAGGTGCTTGAGATTTTCCGGCAAAAGACTTCCCCGGCCTTTGAAGTTGCTTTGAAGTTGGGGGCCAGCTACGCCGGTAAATTGAGCGAGGTCGCCGATGTTTTGAGCAAATATTCCGAAAACCTCGGCATTGCCTACCAAATCAGGGATGATATGGATGACCTTGGTGAGGATGCAGGGGACAACGAACTCAAGCAATTGAGACCCAGTGTTCTACTCGCTCTGGCCAGAGAGCGGGCTAAAGGCGATGACCGTGCTGTGATGGATGCACTCTGGAGCCATGAAGATCTTGAAGATGTTGCCATCCATAAAATCCGCACGCTCGCTCACGAATTGGAGGCAGATGAAAAGTGTCTGCTGTTGATGGAGACGTACAAGGATGCCGCTGTGCGAAGTCTGTCGGAACTGGAAAACGCCAATCTCAAAGGCCTGCTCCGCAGGGTGATGGGCAAAATCTTCAATGATCTGGAGATCAAAGGCTGGTGCCGAGAGTTTGAGGTGAAAAACGGAGTGGTGGAAGAGGGCTAATTAATCCTCAAATTCTTCGACTTTACCTCCGGAGGAAGGCCGAAGTTCTTTGCGCATTTGCTCACGATCAGCGGGATTTCGGACAATTTTCCGTAATTCCCGTTTGTTGCGACGCTCGAAGGTCATTTGTCGCTTCTTCCGTTTCGATTTTAACTCGTGGATTTCATCGTCGAGACGCAGGTAACCCTGATATCTCATCCAATCGAGCCGACCGCTGTCCACCGCTTCACGGACGGCGCATCCTTTGTCCGAGCCGTGTTTGCAGTCATGAAATTTGCATTCACGGGAAATTTCCTCGATATCGGCGAATTGCTCGTAAAGAGTCTGCTCATCAGTCCACAAGTGCACCTCCCTGATTCCCGGATTGTCGATGAGAAGGCCGCCTTCCGGTAAAATGACGATTTCCCGTGCAGTGGTCGTGTGCCTTCCTTTTCCGGAAACTTCATTCACTTCACCGGTGACCTGCCATTCCTCACCGAGGAGTTGGTTTACGATGCTCGACTTTCCGACCCCGCTTGAACCAACCAGAGTGACCGTTTTTCCCGGTTTGAGGTGGCTGCGAATGATCTCAACACCATTTTCGTGAATCGCGGAAGTGATGTGAATGTCTGCATGGGGATTCAATTTCTGAATGGCCCGGGCCGCAGCCTCGTTTTCCTCTTCGGCATACAAATCTGACCGGTTCACCAATACAACCGGCTGGGCTTTACTACGGGCGATCAGGGTGAAATAGCGCTCCATTCGCCGAAGATTGAAATCCGTTCCGGCATCGGTCACAACGAAAACAGTATCAACATTTGCTGCGATCACCTGTTCTTCGGTGCTTTTTCCGGGAACTTTGCGGGAGAAACAAGTCTGTCTTTCCAGCCGGGCCCTGATCATCGGTTCATCATCATCCGAACCGGGATCGACTGCCACCCAGTCACCTACGGCCGGGAGTTCCGCGTTGGCTTCGGCGGCGTGGTAGACTTTGCCACTCATGAAGACTTCCCATTCTTCGCCTCCTTCAAGAATTGCCCCGTAGGAAATCTTGTTATCCCGGATCAGACGACCGGGAATCCAGTGTTTTTTGTAAAAGGGCTTAAACGCTTTTTCAAAATCGGCGTTCCATCCCAGTTCTTCCAAACTCAAAGACATAAATACATGATAAATGACAGGTCCATACTTATATCATAGCCCCGGTCAGCTTCGGGATAAAATGAAAAACCACGGGACTTTGCGTGATCTCCAGGTATCATTCCGCCATGCAAAATCCGACTTCGCATAAAGATTTACTCACATGGGTCGAAAATGTGACTGAACTGTGCCGGCCTGACACTGTGGAATGGTGTGATGGTTCAGATGAAGAATGGGACCGGTTAACCGGTTTACTCGTTGAGAACGGGACGTTTAAACGATTGAATCCCGAGCTTCGGCCAAACTCCTTTCTCGCATTGTCTGATCCGGACGATGTTGCAAGGGTGGAAGACCGCACCTTTATATGCAGCCAACGGAAGGTTGATTCCGGGCCCAGTAATAACTGGTGTGATCCGGGAGAGATGAAGGAAAAGCTCAACCAGCTTTTCCAGGGCTCAATGATAGGTCGTACGATGTATGTGATCCCTTTTTGTATGGGCCCAATCGATTCCGCTTCATCAATCATTGGCGTGGAAATCACCGATTCCGCCTATGTAGCGGTGAACATGAAGATCATGACCCGTATGGGTAAGGCGGTTCTCGATAAGCTGGGTGATGCCGGCGAATTCGTTCCCTGTCTTCACTCGGTCGGCATGCCGGTCGAAAACGGAACCGACGATGTGGCCTGGCCCTGCAACAAGGACAAATATATTGTTCATTTTCCGGAAACCCGCGAGATTATGTCATACGGCAGCGGCTACGGGGGGAATGCCCTCCTCGGAAAAAAATGTCTGGCTCTGCGGATTGCCAGCGTAAAGGCACGGGACGAAGGCTGGATGGCTGAGCACATGCTGATCAGTGGCGTGGAGGATCCTTCCGGCAACAAAACCTACGTGGCGGCCGCTTTTCCCAGCGCCTGTGGAAAAACGAATTTCGCGATGCTGATTCCGCCACAGAATTACAAAGATAAAGGCTGGAAGGTTACCACAGTTGGAGATGATATCGCCTGGCTGCGGCCAGGTGAAGACGGCAGATTGTACGCGATCAATCCGGAAGCAGGGTATTTTGGAGTGGCTCCGGGAACTTCGCAGGAATCCAATCCCAACGCGATGGCCTCGCTGTCGAAAAACACAATTTTTACCAATGTCGCCCTGACCGACGATGGCGATGTCTGGTGGGAGGGAATGACGAAAGAACCGCCCGCTGAACTTACCGATTGGCGGGGGAATCGATGGACGCCCGAATCCGGCACGCCGGCTGCTCACCCGAATTCGCGTTTCACTTCGCCGGCCAGTCAGTGCCCGGCGATTGATCCGGAATGGCAAAATCCCGATGGAGTTCCGATTGATGCGATCATTTTCGGAGGCCGCCGCGCCACTACGATGCCTTTAGTCTTCCAGGCATTCAACTGGGTTCACGGCGTATTTCTTGGAGCCAATCTGGGCTCCGAAACCACCGCGGCTGCAGTCGGAGCTGTTGGTAAAATCCGGCACGATCCTTTCGCGATGCTTCCGTTTTGCGGATACAACATGGGGGATTACTTTGCCCATTGGCTTTCTATGCGAAAGCGCATCAAACATCTTCCCAGAATCTTTCACGTAAACTGGTTCCGAAAAGACGAAGATGGCGGTTTTCTCTGGCCGGGATTTCAAGAGAATATGCGGGTTCTCGAATGGATCGTAGACCGGGTCGGCGGTCGGGCAAAAGGGCACGAAACGCAACTGGGCTGGATGCCACATTACGAAGAATTGAACTTCACGGGGCTCGTTTTCCCGAAAGACAAGTTCGAGCAGTTGATGAGCATCGATCAGAGTGAATTTCGTCAGGAATTGCTCTCGGAAGCTGATTTGTACCTGAAACTCTACGATCATCTCCCGAAGGAATTGATTTTTCAAAGAGAGCTTCTCGCCGGCAGAATCTAGTGGACCTAACAGGGTACAGTCCCGGACCTAACAGGGTACGATCAAACAGAAGGGCTGCCAATGGCCCGGTTTGATGTAGCCGTAATCGGCGGCGGAGTTGCAGGGCTTTGGACCGCCAACGCCCTCAAGGCAAAAGGTTTTTCCGTTGTATTGCTGTCGAAAACGGCTCTGGGCGACGGTCAGACTCTGGCTGCTCAGGGCGTGATTCACGGAGGATCGAAATATGCTCTTGCCGGTAAATTAACGGACAGTTCCGAGCAACTTGCGGCGATGCCGGGGCGCTGGAAAGATGCGCTGGAGGGAAAAGGCGACGTTACGTTGCAGGGAGTTACTGTGCTGAGTCCTCATCAGTATCTTTGGAGTCTGCCGGGAGTGACCAGTCAGGTTGTGTCCTTTTTCGGCTCCAAACTGATGCGCGGGCGGGCTGGTTCCATTCCCCGGGAAGACTGGCCGGAGGCGCTTCAGTCTCCGCATTATAAAGGCAGAGTTTTCCGGATCGACGAACCGGTTCTGGATCCGGTTTCCGTGGTCCAAAGGCTGAGCGCTCCGCTGAAAGACGACTGTTACCTTGGCGATTGTTCGCTCACCGGTTGCGATGGAAAAATCGATAAATTGACGATCGATGGAATAGAAATTTTTGCCGACAAATACGTTTTCGCAGCTGGAGCGGGCAACGGGGTGCTGATGAAACAGCTGGGAATCACGGATTTTCAAATGCAGCTGCGGCCCCTTCACCAATTGATTATTCGGGGCGATCTGCCTGATTTCTATTCGGTCTGCATTGGCAACGGTCCGAAACCTCCCATTGTGACAACCACTCACACCGACTCGAAAGGAAGGACAATCTGGTGGATTGGCGGTGATATTGCCGAAGCAGAGGGAGTGCAGCGGTCCGAAGAAGAGCAAATTGCCTACGGGCGCGCCACAATGAAAAGGCTGATGCCGTGGATAAACTGGAACAGTTACGAATTTTTCACCGCGAGAGCAAACCGGGCTGAACCTTTCACCGAAAGTGGTGATCGCCCGCCGGGGGCTTTTTGTAGAGCGGTTGGCAATGTGCTTGTCACCTGGCCGACCAAACTCGCGTTGGCTCCTGATTTATCTGACCAGGTAGTGGCGCATATTTCAGGAACACCCGACAGAGCGGATGCGGAACAACTCCCATTGAAACGACCGGAGACCGGAAATCCTCCCTGGAATCTGGGGGACTGACGCCATCAGGTTCCGAGCAGCTCTTTGGAAAGCTGTTCCAGTTTTGCCAGTTGATCGAGCGGAATCTTATCGATCTCGACCCAGTCCCCGTTCTTCAGCACGATGTTAAAAATTCCTGTCGATTTGCCGGTCTTAATCTTTTTGATGCCGCTTACAATCTGATCCAGCGGGTATTCATCGAAATCAATCGCTCCCATGAGTTTTGGGTTCAGAATACAAAAACGATGATTGGTAATGATCATGGACCTGGGAGAAGTGAGCCGCACAGCAGCTGTCAAACTCAGGGCAGGAAGCTCCTGCACAGCGATATAGTAGATTTCCTCTTCGGGTTCCGAACGGCTGTTGATAAAGTTAAAACACTCCGTTACGACATGCGGATCCTGGCCTTCATCTCCAAAATTGGAAACTTGCTGATGAAAATCAAAAACCTGGGACATCGGTTTCCAGCCTTTCAGTTCCGGATAGTAAACGAAATCGGACGATTTGATTTGTTTCGTGTTTAACAGTTCGACCAGTTGATTCTGGCTGTAAGGCCCTATGGGCTCCTGCTCGCCATTTCGCAGGATATGAAAAATTTGATGCTCTGGGAGCTCTTCCGAACTCATAATCCCCTCCTTTGAGGTTGAAGTTAATTTTACTGGCGGCACTACCGAAATAATGACCACTAAGTTATTTGATCATTATATCGTCTCACGGTCAAGCTTTACGCCGGGGTAAAGAATGAAATTCGTCTAATATTTTAACGGGATTCTCCCTTTGCTCCCGGTCTTGAAGACTGCTTTAATAGGGAAGAATTTTTTATGAGTAAATCTGGACAAGCTTCTCCCCCCGGGGATGACAAATTGAAAGACGACGATGTGGCTGCGATTGATCGTCTCAAAAACACTTATCAGGATCTTAGAAGTGAACTGGCACGAATTATTGTTGGTCAGGATGCAGTAATCGAGCAACTGGCCATTTCGTTATTCGCCCGGGGGCATTCTCTTTTGATGGGAGTGCCCGGTCTGGCGAAAACTTTGCTTGTTTCGAGATTGGCGGAAACTCTTTCGCTGTCGTTCAGTCGCATCCAGTTCACTCCCGATCTGATGCCAATGGATATCACTGGAACTGAGATCCTGCAGGATGACGGGACAGGAAAAAGGAGTTTTGAATTTTCCAGAGGCCCGGTCTTCGCCAATATCGTTCTGGCGGATGAAATCAACCGGGCTCCTGCGAAAACACAGGCAGCAATGCTGGAGGCGATGCAGGAGCGCCGGGTCACGATTGCCGGCACATCCCACCAGTTGGAACCACCTTTCTTTGTCCTCGCTACGCAGAACCCGATCGAACAGGAGGGAACCTATCCACTACCGGAAGCGCAGCTCGACCGTTTTATGTTTATGATCGGTGTGACATATCCTTCCCGGGACGAGGAAATCTCTATCGCAAAAACCACCACCGGCAGTGATATACCTACGTTAAAACCGATTCTCGACGGTCCACAGGTACTCGAGTTCCAGAATTTGGTGCGGCGTATGCCGGTACCGGATCATATTTTTCAGTTTGCTGTGGATCTGGTTCGTCGAACCCGCCCGGAATCGGAAGAGGCTCCGGAGTGGATAAAACCTCTGGTCGGTTGGGGTGCCGGTCCACGTGCGGTGCAATATTTGATCCTTGGTGCCCGGGCAAGAGCGGCGTTAAACGGGAGTTATATGGTGCGTCAGGAGGATGTGAAAGCCGTTGCTGAACCTGTACTTCGCCACCGGGTGATCAAGACTTTCACAGCCGAATCCGCCGGAGTTACGTCCCGCGAAGTGATTGCCAGATTGATCGACGAATTGAGTTCAGAGCTGTAACACCGAAACGATTGTGGCAAACAGTGATTCAAAGGTCAGTGATTTCCTTGATCCCAAAGTCCTCGGCAGACTGATCGGGCTTCCGCTCGATGCGCGCCATGCCATGATGGGCAGCGTATCGGGGCGCCATCGCAGCCCGGTGCGGGGTTCGAGTTTGGAATTTGCCGAGTATCGCGAGTATGTCCCCGGGGACGACACGCGACGGCTTGACTGGCGAACCTGGGGCCGAAGTGACCGGTATTATATTAAGGAATTTGAAGCTGACACCAACCTTCGGCTGTGTCTGATTGTCGATACCAGCGGCTCGATGGGATATGGAGAAGCCGGTGAGACCCGACTCGACTACACCCGGAGTATGGCGGGAACACTGGCTTATCTGGCTGCTCATCAGGGGGATGCTATCGGTATTTTCCCGGCCGGTAAAGACGGGCTGAAGGACGAAATTCCAGCTCGTCGTGGGCCGGTACATCTAGGCGTAGTGATGGACCGGATCGCCGCACTGGCAGCGAACGGGGAAGCCGATTTGGTGGCAGCGATTCACGAGGCCGCGGAAAAAATCCCGCAGCGTGCTCTGGTGGTGATCATTTCCGATCTGTTGTTTCAACCGGCCCCGTTGAAAGAGGCGCTTCAGCACCTCCGGTTTCGCAAACACGACGTGGCGATGTTTCATCTGCTCGATCGTAATGAAATCGAATTCGATTTCGACCGCCCCACGAAATTTGTCGATCTGGAGGGTGGGCCGTCTCTTTTGGCCGATCCCACCTTGATTGGTAAAAAATACCGGGAAGCTGTCGCGAACTATCTGGAGACCGTGTCGGATATCTGTGCGCAAACAGGAACCGACTACCAAAAGGTGACGATGGACACACCATACGACCAAACTCTGGCGGGTTTTCTTCTTGGCAGAAATCCGAGAACGCGAAAAACTGCAGCGAATACCGGCTAGGAGCGATATGAATTTCCTCCAATTTTCGATACTGGCTGCCCTGCCGTTGGCGCTTTTGCCGATCATCATTCATTTGATCAATCAAAACCGTCATCGCACCGTGAACTGGGCAGCAATGATGTTCCTCCTGGATGCGAAAAAGCTCACCAAAGGCATCGCGCGGCTTCGTCAGATCCTGATTCTCTCGATGAGAGTGCTCGCGGTGCTGGCAATGGTATTCGCAGCCGCACGCCCCCTTGCCTCCGGATGGCTGGCGCTCGGCTCGGGTGGCAAAGCCGATACCGTTATTATCCTGTTGGATCGCTCCGCCAGTATGGAGCAGCAGAATCTGGAAACCGGGATTTCCAAGCGGTCGACAGCACTGGAAAAGATCGCCGATGTGCTCGGCAAAACCGCAAGGGGCAGCCGAATCGTTCTCATCGAAAGCGCCGGGCTGGAAAAGACGGAAATTAGCGACCCCTCGGATTTGCTCGATTTACCTACCACGACAGCCTCGGATACAGCGGCGAATATTCCCGATTTACTCCAGGCCGCTCTCGATTACATCGCTACCGATCAAAGCGGAAGGACAGATGTATGGCTGGCTTCAGATTTGAGAAGCTCCGACTGGCAACCGGGAAGTGGACGGTGGGATACTTTGCGGGGCGCTTTTTCCGAACTGGAAGGAGTCAGCTTTTATCTGCTGAATTATCCCGAAGTGGAAAATGACAACCTCGCTGTGTCGGTATCCAACCTTGTCCGCCGCCGCGGTCCGGAGGGTATGGAATTGATCATGGATCTCGACATCGTAAAGCAGTCGTCGGATAAAGAAGCCGTCACAGTTCCCGTCGAGTTGACTGTAAACGGAGCGCGAACCGCCGAGACAATGACCGTAAACGGCGGCGAACTTCGCTTGCAGGGGCACACCATCAGCCTCGGAAATTCCGAGACAAAAGGGTGGGGGAGAATCGACTTACCGGCAGACGGAAATAACCGGGATAACACGGCATTCTTTGTTTTTGATGAAGCACCGGTCCTCAAGACTGTTATCGTTTCCGACGATCCCCTGACAGCCGGCCCGATCAAAGCTGCCGCCGCAGCTCCTGTGGATTCTTCGAGATCATACAGTTCGGAAATATTTCCGGTGTCCCGACAGGCTGAGGTTCCGTGGGACGATACCGCCCTGCTCTTTTGGCACGCACCTGTACCAAAGCCGGGCTCTCCCGAATCCGGATTGCTGGAGCAGTTTGTCGCCTCGGGCAAAAGTCTGGTTCTTTTGCCGCCGGAATCGGTCGTAGGCACTGATTCTTCCAATGATTTAATGGGGCTTCGCTGGAAACCGGTCAACGAATCGGCCGATACCGGTCCTTTCGAGATAGGATGGTGGCGTACCGACTCCGGCCTTTTGCAGAATACGAGAAACGGGAACCCACTGCCATTAGGATCCACAAAGATTTTTCAGATTCGGGAATTTGAAGGGGAAACTCAGGCTTTCCTTAAACTGCAGGATGGACGCATCGTCATCGCAAAGCACATCAATAAACTGCCGGGGAACCTGTATATCTGGGGAACTCTTCCACGAAGTTCGCATTCGAGTATTGCATCAGATGGTGTGGCCTTTTTCGCAATGATCCACAGAGCCTTACAACTCGGCGGCAATTATCTTTCCAACGCCCAGTTACGCGATGCGGGTAAAGGAAGCTTACCGGCAGAGCAAAGCTGGACTCCGGTCTCGGTTCGCGATGGAGATGAAGGTTCACTCAATTTGGAATTAAATGCTGGTGCGTTTCGGTCCGAAGGGAAATGGTTGGCTCTTAACCGGCCTGCCGGGGAAGACGATTTGCGAATTCTTAACGATGAATCTTTGGAGGATTTGTTTTCCGGCCTCGATTACCGGGTGATTCAAGACAGCATAAATAACCGCTCTTCGCTTGCTGCCGAAATCTGGCGGGTTTTTCTGGTAGCTATGGCACTTGCCTTAATTATCGAAGCGGCCCTTTGTTTACCTCAGAAAGTTGAAGAACCCGTCACCGCGATATGAATTTACCGGATTGTACCCTGTTAAGTCGGAGACTGTACCCTGTTGAATGCAGGGCTGTACCCTGTTGGGTCATTCGGTTCATCTGCTCTTCGTTCACTTTACCCAGATTTATTTGAATCCGACCTCCAGCGAACTTACTTTTCAGCCCACTCCGCTCACAGTTGTGTTCGGGATAGGGATTGTTTTGGCTGCTCTGGTGCTCGGCTTCTTCACGTGGAAAAGGAGCGGCTATTCGCGAAACTATGGCATTCTGGAATTGTTACGAGTGCTGATCGTGGGGCTCGTAGCGCTGGCTATTAATCAACCGGAATGGCGGGAAGTGTTCGAGCCGGAAGAAAAACCCGTGCTGGCGATACTGCGGGACCAGTCCAACAGCATGGACACGGCGGATGTACTTGATTTACAAAACCCTTCCAATCCGCCCAGTCAGCGAAAAGAAATCGCAGCGGCCATCGCAAAACCGGAAGGCTGGGAAAGGCTCAATGGAAAAATGAGGCTGATTTTCGAAGGTTTCACGTCAGGTGCATCGCCGGCTGCATCCGCGACGGATCTTGACCAGGCATTGGATAATGTACTCGATCAAAACCCGGGATTGCGTGGCGTTGTTCTGTTATCGGACGGCGACTGGAATATGGGAGAACCACCCGCCCGGGCCGCAACGAGGCTGAGAATGAGAGGAACCCCGGTGTTCGCTCTGCCGATTGGAAGCGATACGAAGCTGCCCGATATCGAAATGACCGCCTTTGACGTGCCTACTTTCGCCATTGTGGGAAAACCGGTCCGACTTCCCTTCAGCATAAACAGTTCATTACCGATCGACTACACCGCAGTCGTGGAAGCGACCACTGACAGTGGAGAAAAACTGTCTAAAGAGGTGACCGTCCCGGCGATGGGTCGCATTCAGGATTCTTTCTCCTGGAAACCCGTCGCTACCGGAGATGTCAACGTGACGGTTTCTATTCCGGTCACCACAACAGAGAGGGACGATGCTAACAATGAATTGACCGCTCCTATATCGATTCGCAAAGAAAGCCTTCGCGTTCTGATCATCGAGTCATTCCCGCGCTGGGAATACCGTTATCTCCGAAACGCCCTCGAACGTGATCCGGGAGTTGAGGTCAACTGCCTGCTCTACCATCCTGATATGAAAGCGATGGGTGCAGGAAGTGGTTACCTGGACGAATTCCCGGAGCCTGAGTTACTGACAAAATTTGACGTTATTTTCCTGGGGGATGTTGGAGTGGAGAATCGACAGCTTACTCTGGATCAATGTAAAGCGCTCCGTGACCACGTCGCGAATCAGGCCGGAGGGCTCGTCTTTTTACCGGGATTTCGGGGGAATCAACACGATCTGTTGTCGACACCGCTGGCAGAGTTATTGCCAGTGGTTCTGGACGAGGCTCAGCCCCGGGGATGGGGATCGCCCACACCTGGACAGTTTGAACTCACCGATCTTGGACTGCGGAGTTTGTTAACGCGCCTTGAAGATACCGATGGCGAAAATGCTGATATATGGGCCTCGCTGCCCGGTTTCCAATGGTTTGCCGGCGTTTCCCGGGCCAAGTCCGGAACGGAAGTTTTGGCGACTCATTCTTCGGAAACAAACCGGTATGGCCGGATTCCACTCATCGTTACCAAGACTTTCGGGACAGGCAAAATTCTGTTTATGGGGACCGACGGGGCGTGGAGATGGCGAAAAGGAGTGGAGGATAAATATCATTACCGTTTTTGGGGGCAGGTCGCCCGCTGGATGGCTTATCAGCGAAATATGTCGCAGGGAGAAACGATGCGACTTTTTTATTCGCCGGACCGGCCTCAAACCGGGGATATTTTAACGATGAACGCCAACGTCATGAGTGTAGGAGGCGAACCGCTACGAAACGCCAACGTGGTCGTTCAGATTAAAACCCCATCCGGCAAGATCGAATCGATTCGTTTTCAAACAGGAGGGGCGGATCAATGGGGGCTGTTCACCGCCACCTATTCGCCAACCGAGCCCGGAGAATATCAGGTCACAATGACCTGTGCGGAAAACGGAGGCACGCTGGAAACCGGATTCACTGTTCAGGGAAATCTCAGGGAAAGAGTCGGACAACCTGCTCGAAAAGATGTGATGGAAGAAATTGCCCGGATTACCAGAGGCGCGTTGATAGAGAAACCGGATATTGCGCAGATCCTCGATAAAATTGAGAAACTGCCGGAACCGTCACCAATGGAGCGCCGCCTGCGGATCTGGTCTCATCCGGCCTGGATTGGACTTCTGATCGTTTTGTTAACCGCGTTTTGGATCGGCCGGAAAGCGGTTGGAGCTGTATAAATATATATGCTGACCAGAAATTCTAAAACTGCATTGGTGTCGGTTTCAATGAACTATGGTATTTATATCCATCACGATATTCGCAGTAAAATGTTTCTCAATCTAGTGGTTCAGAGATTTATGTTGAATTTTCTCAGACTTTTGTTGAATTTATTTTAGTTTGTTAACAGTTTTGCTTTGAATTTTAATTCGTTTGTCCTTAATATTAATGTGTAGACATTAATAATTCTATGCCGATCAAGAATGACAGAACCAAAGGAAAGAAAGGGCGATTCCGATGCTAATGCAGAAGGAAAAGACCTTGTAGACTCCGCCACCGGTCAGGACCGGGATGTTGATGCAGCAGATCTCATAGAGAGCAAAGAAGTCAAAGAGGCTCTCGAACGCATCAAGAAGGACTCAGAGTAGGCGTAGTTTGCCTGCATTTATTTAGGATTGCCGATAGTTAAGGTTTGGGCAATTTTTTGTTGCGTACTTTTTAAAGTGCGGCTACGCTCATTTGAGCAGGGCAAGGCCCTGCCTGGAAACAGAAAGAGCCGCTCCCATCCAGCCAGATTTGAGCAGCCCTTTCTTAAGTTGAAATAAATGCCATTCCAAAAGGAACCGCACGTAGTATCATTACGTCAAATCCTTAAGGTTTCAAGCATTTATTCAGATTATTTCAATCTATAAATGTAGAAAGTCATGAAAACCTTATTAGTCGCAGCGGGCAGGATCGCCCTCAGCCTTGGATACGCCCGCGAGAAACAAAACGACTCCGTGAATTCCCAGTTTGCAGACTAGAACTCACGGAGTCGAAAGGCTCCTCACAATCGGATGTAAACTTGAACATTGATTTGTAATTTGTGTGATTGCTCATTCCTCCCTAATCTAACTTTTCCCAACCAACCAAGCGTATAACATGATCATTAGAAAAGAATTAAATTAACGGGCGGCTCGAAAGTCCAAGGTCGCCCGTAAAGAAATGGCCCCGCCAGTGCTGATAACACTGACGAGGCAGGCAAAGTCAAGGTAAGCGCCAGCCATTGGCGACTCCCACCGAGCTACTTCACACCCGTGAAAAACGTAGCACAAATCACCGGATAGGGAGAGGAAATCATCAGAATTTCCGATGGCGCATCATTTTAACTCTTATTGACAAAATGAGTGACGCTAAAAAGCATAAAGACGTACCACCCGGAAAGCGCCTGATTTTCAGGACAATCGACGGGAAGGTGATTCCAATGATTGTGGACGCTTAACGCGAGTGATCCGGTATGCAGTTGGGAAATCCGGTGCTTAAGGTCGGCCCTATCCGGCCTTAAGCCATTCCCTAAGCAACTGGTCAATCAACCCGGACAGATTTGATTCCCGCTCTTTCACCCGATCCACAATTTCTTCTGTGAGGCTGACCTGGTATCGCTTCTTTCCTTCGTTTGGCCGCCCCGCTCCATCTCTTTTACCGCCATGACCTGTAGTTTCTTTGCTCATCTTGATATAATACACATTTATTCTTGCTTTATTTTAATATTTATGTATAATATCAAAAGTCAACATCAAAAGAAAAGCGCACATTAATTCTCGCTCTCCTCGTAGAGGGGAACACGATTAATGGAATCTGCCGTATCCTGAAAATCGGAAAGCCTAATCTTCTCCGTTTATCAAGGAGGTAGGCGAGGCTTGCGAAGACTGGCACCACCGGAATTTCGTCGATCTCGACGTGAACCGCCTGGAACTGGATGAGCAGTGGTCCTATGTCCATACCCATAAGGAGCGACTCAGTAAGAAAGAGAAACAGATAGACCCGAAGAAAGGGGATTGCTGGCTCTGGGCCGCTCTTGATGCGGATTCAAAAGCTATTGTCAGCTGGCACGTTGGGAAGCGGAGGAAACATCATGCTGATTCGTTTGTCTCTGACATCGCCGACCGGATTGACGGGCAGGTGCAGATCACAACCGATTCTTTGAGTTCTTATCACTCCAGTATCCGGACTGCTTTCGGCAATAGAGCGGCTCATGTTACCGAGGAAAAGAAATTCGGCAAAGAAACCGGAACGTCAGCCGGCCATGAGTGGATGAAATACGGTGTAGATAAATTACTGATGGTTGAGCGGAAAGCAATTTCCGGTGCGCCTGATCTTTCCAGCGCGACTACCAGCCATGTTGAGCGGTATTTCCTCACGATGAGGCAGGGGAACAAAAGGACCGCGAGAAAGACACTGGCATATTCCAAAGACTGGGAAAACCACCGGTTGACCACGAGTCTCCATATCTTCATCTACAACATGTGTCGTAAGCACGAGTCGTTGAAATGCACCCCGGCTGAGAAACTGGGTGTGATCGCCAAAGCCTGGAAATTAGACGACGTTGTTGATATGACTGACCGGTACCTGAAACGGAAAGAAGACGAGGCGTTTGAAGCGGAGTTCGCTAAGCAGTTTGGAACCGATCCGAAGCCAAGGTTGACATGGGAACCGGAAGAGCCGAAAACTCCGTGGTATCTTGACCCTGAGAGTGGCGGGAGAAACCCTGCGGTCAAGAAAGAGGGCGTTCAGTATCCAGATGAGAATTAAAATTAAAGAAGATATATGAAGCAGTTTTATGTCGAATTAAAGAAAGCTGATCCCACTAAAGATTACTCTCAATTAAACGCTTATGTGGATGGTCAACCCGCAAAAGGGAGATTTAGGGATGATCTTTATATTGCACCCAAAGAATTTTTTCAGTGTGCTCAACAGTTCCGGAATCATCTTGAGCCTTTCCTTCATCCTGGCGACCATTGTGTTGTTTTTGAGGTTGTTGGGTATGCAGATCGTGCCGACGATATTCCTGAACCAGCGCCCTAACCTCCTTGTCGGTTTTTGCTTCGGCCAGAGGTTTGAAGTTAGGATCGGTGATCCTGACGGCGATATTACTGACGAGATTGGAAACTATACCAGAACAAGACGCCGTTTCACTTCTCAAATTTTCTCCATTTTCCATAAATCTCTCATATCGCAGATCCAGACTGGGGCGAGACATGAACTGATATCGGTTGCTATCGGTATGTTATGCGGCGAAACCGAAGTTAATTTCCGAGCTTCCGTATCCTAGTCAATAGTCTGAGGATTAAAACTGTTCTGCTTTGAAGTAAATTTTCCCAATCCTGAAAAAGCGGAACCTTGGTTGCATGAGTTCAGTTTGGAGAATATAAGAATGTGACAATCAGACAGTCGATAATTTATGTCACATGAAAAGGCAGATGCTGTTTACGATGCCGCCCATGCCGCACAGCAAAAATTTGAATACTTCCTCACAGGTTCTATTGGGGCGATGTTCGCATACACTGCGCAAACATATAATCCGGAAAAACTAGGGGTTAACCCATCGACGATTGAAGCTGCAGCAATTATAACGTTCGCCGTAGCTTTCTTTCTTGGTATTTGTCGGATCAGCGCAATTTACATTTCTCTGGCGATTAGCTACGAACAATTGCACGCCCGCGCCGACGCGAAGGCAATCCGCGAGGGTTTAAAGACGGTCGATAGCGTTGCCGAATCGTTATCACCTCAACAGAAGGAGAATCGCGATCAACTTCGGCAGTTATTAGCTTCAAAAGAGTCGCGATCTCAATCTGCGCAGGCACTTCGGGACGAAGCCCATCGCAAGGGACTGTTATATCACAATTCTCGAAATTATCTGCTAATGCTTGGATTTGGTTTGCTGATTTGTTCAAAGCTATGGACTCCATATTTCGATTCCCGACAAATGCCACAAGAGCACAAATTAGAACAATCAAAACCATCACAAGCAAGTTTGCCCGGAGATCAACGGGCACCTGCAGAAACGACAGATAAATCCCAACTGAAGCCAAAAGAAGCAGAACTGCCAGTAAAACAACCTTCCGCGCCGACAGCCAAAGAACCCTCCGAATAATCGGATCTCTCCCTTGACTGGTTTCACTGCTCATATACCTGCAAGGAGTTAAAAGTTAAGTGGTTACGGGTTATATTTTTCATAATTCACTGAAACCGGCACCACTGCATTTTACATTACATATAGTGTTAGAATGAACAGACCATTTGGAAATGTTTACTGTTCTCCAGCGTCTAAATCGATATGCGCCGATTCAATGGAATGCCGCCGTTTCAGATTCTTGGCGCTCATGTACCATTTCCGGTCATTCAGTGAGTTCATCCCGTAGTAAATAACGCCCCCGGTTCCGATGGTTTTTATCTTCCCGGTTTTCCGGAGCTTATAGAGTGTCTGTCTGGAAACGCCCAGGTAAGCCGCTGCAAGATTGCAGGGTAGGACTCCGGCCTGCTGTCGCTGGAATTGCAGGAATCGTGATACTTTTGATGTCATTGTCAGGATTTTCGTGGTTCTTACTTGTCAGAGACGGTTAACGTGAAGAACCCAAAAATCAAGCACTTTTTACTGTGTTTATGAACTATTTTCGGAGCGTGTCAGGATTTTGCCCAATTCACTCCTTTTGTGTCTTATTCCGTTAATGTAACGTGCATGACTTGTCAAGCTTGTTGTTTTTTGGCGGCGCCTCTAAAGGGAAAAGTCTGTGAATGCTGAAGACTGATCACAGAAATCTGTTTCGATTGGTATAGTTCCTGTCAGACCGATGAAACCCCTTCGGGTTGACAGGGCGCGGAGTCGGGCTTGATGCCTCCGGCGGTCACTTCGTGAGGACTCTCATCGGCGAGGGCCTAGGGGGGAGGACATCCCCTTGCGGGCTGCCTGGGCGCGGAGCTGGACCGATGAACCCCCTTGCGGGCTGCCTGGGCGCGGAGTCGGACCGATGAAACCCCTTCGGGCTGCCTGGGCGCGGAGTCGGACCGATGAAACAGGGGGGGGGGAGTCGGACCGATGAAAACCCCTCCGGGCTGAACTGGGCGCGGAGTCGGACCGATGATGTCATTCAAAATGATTTTCCGCTTCGCGTTTATTTGGATCTTTCTTTTTTTCTTGATGAAACCCCAGATGGATCGCGGAATCAGGTCTGTGACGCTGTGGCTGCCTGTGTGAGCGCTTTTCCCTGCGTTTTAGGGTCAGGACACCGGGAATGATTGCCGAACCGGTTAGGCCTGTTTTCTGGACCCCCTTCCAGACTACCACTTATATTGTGTGTAGAACTAGGAAAGAAAACGGCCCCGGGCGCAAGCGCCGTCGGGGCCGTTGGTTGAGTTTCCTGGGTTCAAGCATCCTATCAGCCCTGTGAACGTAGGAGCTTACGAAAGAGAGGTTCCCCGGTTCCCGCCTTGCTGCCTGTAACGACCCCAGCGGGAGAGTGGAGAGCCGGCCCGTGCTTGCAAGGGACACGGGCCGACACCGGTTTTATCGAAGGAACCGGCAAAAACGAAAGTAATGGCGTAAGTCAGGACGCATTCGCCCGACGGAACCCCACCGCATACTACCAGTGAGATTTTTAACGCGGCTTTATCTGTAAATGAGTTGAACCCGTTTGCAAGTAGAAAATTCCACCGGCAAACAGTGCGCGCCAGATTTCCAGATTCGCTGAAAGTCGCGCCATCTCGAACCGCTCCGTCGCCTCCATAGCCCGCCACCAATAACCGAGAGCGAAGGACTGCATTAAATCGTGATTGCCCCTGTATTTGTGCCACGCCCGCCGCCTGACATGCTTCGGAATCCTGTCCGGCAGCGTAAAACCGTCCCCTGTTACATATAACGTTTTCCCGGTGGTATTGCCCGCTGTGTAACTCCGGTAAAGGTGTTCAAACGCGTCAGCGCATTCTGTGTCGGTTTCAGCAATATATTCTGTTTTCGGTTTGTCTCGTTTCGTGGTTTTCCGTTTCATGATACCCTATTTTACATTACATATATTGTCGGAAGTTATTAATACTCTGACTTTGGTGCTGATACGTGCCTAAGGATCGTCCGCCTGTAATCGTTTTATCGAAAGAGATTCGACCTGCTACTTTGTAATTCCACTTGATTACTTCGGATCATCTTACTAGTTTGAAACGACCACTTCATATGAAAACGGCCCATTCCTTACTCGCCGCTTTGATCTTTTGTTCCCCTTTACTGAGCGATGCGAATGCTCAGGGATTTCTTTCGAGATTCAAAGGTAAGGCAGAAAAAGACAAAGTGTTATCTGAAACCGAAATCGCCAACCAGGAAAACCGCGCTAGCACCGCTTTCCAGAAGGCAGAGTCCTACGAACAGGCCGGCAAGCTTCGCCAGGCAAGAGACGCGTTTCGATCCATTGCTCGATCATACCCGAACACAAAGGTCGGCGCTGAAGCACAGTATCGGGTCGCTCAAATCCGTGACAGAGAAGGCGACAGCCGCAAAGCCTACGATGAGTACAAAACTCTCATAACAAAGTATCGCAGCAGTCCTCACTTCCAGAGCGCCATTGAGCGCCAGTATGCAATTGCGGAACAATTGCGGACCGGAGGTCGCAAAGGCCTTTTTGGAGTGGGTGCCACAATTCAGCCGACTGATCTAAAAGAGATGTATGATGAAATCGCTGAAGCGGCTCCGTACACAAGGTATGCTCCCCTGTCGCTGATGGCAATCGGTGCACTGAATTCCAAAGACGGTCTCAAAATGGAAGCGATCAACAGCTACCAGTCCGTGGTCGATAACTACCGGGGAACACCGTTTGCGAAGGACGCTCAGTTTCAAATTTACAAGCTTCGCGGTGAGGCTGCAGCCCATTCCAACAGTCCTTCAGAGGATCGGGCACAAGTGGATGCCGGGCTCGACTTTTTAGCCCAGAATCCGGATGATAATCGCGCCGATATCGTGAAGACAAGTCTCGAGGAGATCGAAGAGCGCAGTCTCGAGAAAATGCTGAAAACCGGCAAGTTTTACGAAGAGACAGGCAATCCTAAGTCTGCGCTTGTCTATTACCGGGAGATCGTGAAAAAGCCGAATTCCAAATACTACGCCGAAGCATCCCAACGAATTGAGAAAGTTCAAAAGGTGATAGCCGGACAGGAAATCGAAGAGAAATCGAACCGTTTCGGAGCTCTGCCTTCGCTACCAAAAATTGAGGCACCAAAGTTTCGTATAGGCAAGAAAGACGATGTGTTGCCCCTACCGGCCTCTGAATAGCTCTTTTAACGATTGATGGAATTTTCCTCACAAAGGGGTAAGTGATCCTTGAATTTTATCCCGGGAGTGATTATAAGGGACAAGCAGATTCATTTCTGCTGTGAAATTGAATGAAAAAGCTGATATCACTGGCCTTTGCAACCTTTATGCTGCTCGTCTGCTTTGCAGGGTGCGCCGGGTACCAGTTGGGAGCTGTGAAGCCTTCCGCATTCGCCGAGATCGATAATATTTTTGTTCCTCCCTTCAAGAATAAAACTCTGGAGCCGAGAATATCCAGCCTGGTAACCAATGCGGTTCTTAAACAAATTCAGATGGACGGTACTTACAAGGTATCCAGGGAACGGAATGCTGACGCCATTTTGCGCGGCACAATCGAGGAAATCAACAAGACGCAGCTGAGAGGAGTGCGGACTGACACGCTCCGCTCTCAGGAACTCGGGTTGTTTTTGCATGTAACCTGGTATCTGGAAGATCCGGCTACCGGAGAAAGGATTCTGGCCAGAAACGATTGTGGATGTGAGGAAGTGAAATTCGGTTCCGAGGTGATTCAATCGGCGATGGGTTCAGTTGTGGGCGATACAATTCAATCTGTTGATGCCAGTTATCAGGTCGGGGAGCGAAATGCAATCGCTGTGGCCGCGGAAGATGCGGCGAAAAAGCTTGTCGATCAGATAAGTGAGGGCTGGTAGAACCGGAAATGAGCATATCCGGTGCTGGTCCGCTTATTCAATTAATTTGTACTCCAATAGGAAACCTGGGTGATTTCACCTTTCGTGCAGTGGAGTGTCTCAAAAGGGCGAATCTGATTGCATGTGAAGACACCCGTCATTCGCGCCGGTTGTTGGACCATTATGGTATTACCGGGAAAACCCTGCTCTCGTTGCACGACCACAACGAAGAGCGCAAATCGGTGGAGTTGACCGAAAAGTTAATCACAAGCAATGAAACACTGGCGGTTCTTTCCGATGCGGGCAGCCCGTCAATTTCCGATCCTGGATTCCGGCTTGTGAAAGAAGCGGTGAGTCGGGGAATCCGTATCGAAGTAATACCCGGTCCTTCCGCCGTAATCACCGGGCTTGTCGGCTCGGGATTGCCCACCGATCAGTTTTCATTTCACGGTTTCCTGCCTGTTAAATCGGGAAAGAAGCAAAAGGCTCTGGAGGCCGCATTGAACTCTGCGGGCACTTCGATCTTTTTCGAGTCCCCTTACCGAATTCTTAAAACATTGAATGTGATCGATGCACTGGATTCTGAACGAAATGTTTGTGTAGCCCGCGAGATTACCAAGCGGTTTGAAACCTACCACCGGGGAACGGCGGCGGAAATTATTGCGGAATTTGGCGAAAGTACGGTGAAAGGCGAGATTACTCTGGTAATCGAAGGTCTGTCCCGAAAGATGAGAAGAGACGCATCGGATTGAAATGTCGGAGTTTCAGGAAAACGAGAACAAGCCACTAAACCCGACTGAAACAGCGACGGTTGTGATTCTAACAATCTTTTTCGGCGCGATGATCTTCGCCTCGTTGTTCAAGGAGTTTTCCATCTATAAGCTTAGCGTCCCGATATTTATCGTTTCGTGGGCAGTCCTTCTGATGATTCACGAATTTGGCCACGCTATCATGGCAAAGTTGGTTGGATGGCATGTCGACAAGGTTTCGATCGGCACGGGACGACTCATTGGCGTGAAAAAAATTTGCGGGCTCGAAACCGAATTTCGTGCAATTCCTCTTTCGGGCTACGTTCTCCCCCGCCCTGCAGATCTGGTCAAACCTCAGTTGAAAAACTTTTTGATCTACTTTGCCGGTCCGGGAATTGAGCTTTTTCTTGTGGCAGTTCTTTGGTCGTTTACCGGTTCCGAGGTTTTATTTCAAAGACAACCCGAATTGTGGATCATCACTATTCAAACATTTTGTTCCGCCGCTGTGTTCGGCGCTTTCGTGAATCTAATTCCACTTCCTTTTGAATCCGGGCACGGAAAGAAGACTCCATCAGACGGTTTGGGAATGATTCTGTCCTGGCAAATCCCGGATTCGGAATACGCAAAATGGATTGAAAAAGATTGATCTATCTAAGTACTGACCCGCTTGCTGAAACGGAAAAATTCCTGGATACCCAGTACATTTTCCCACCGTCGTAATATCAGATCGATGATGAAAAGAATTACCAGTGAGAGTAAAAACCATGGCCAGAGCTCAATGTAGCGGGCGGTAGTACTTCCCTGCAATTCGATTTTCTCTTCCGAATTTTCAAGATATTGACCGCCGGTAATTGAGCAGACTCTACGCAGGAGGTCCTCATCGATTCGGCCCGAAGCGACTTCACTCGAAGGATTGTGAACGTGTCCTGCCGATACCACTTCCGATCCGGACCGTGCTCTTATCATGTATACTCCCGCCTCGTCGGGTCGAAATTTTGCTTCATAGAGTCCGGGGCCCCGCTGTTCGAGATTCAGTTTGTTTACCGGTTTCATTCCGGCACCCAATGAATTGGCTGCCACATAAAATATATCAGCCTCTACCAGAGCACCATTCCTCCTGGTCCCGGCATCAGAAAGGATATCTGCGGTGATCAGAACTTCACTTCCAGTTTGGTCGAGGCGCAAATCCATGTGACGCCCCTGCGGTGGTCGGGCGGTTTCCATGAGAACCTGGGCCCACATCTGACTGTAACCCGGCCAATCGGCTACCCACAGGGCCGCCCATCGTGATTTGCAGTCAGATGTAAACGCGGTGACCTTGCCCAGACCGAACCGCCAGTGAGCGAGAAGCGGATCACCTGTATCGGTGACAAGAGGAATTTGCGAAGTGGCTTTCCGGTTGGTTTTCACGTAGCCGAGAAGCGGAGGTGCATCGAGAGGGTCCCAGCCCTTCAACATAGGGTGATTTTCCACCAATTGCGGTTCAAAAGCTTCTTCGCGAATCATTCTCCCGGTGTGAACCATGGTATCCTGAGTAAAAATTCGTGTGATATCGGCGGGGTCCATCGTCACATAGTTCTGTCCCCCACCTGCTGCGGCAATTGTTTGGAGCAGACCGATCTGAGCTCCGGCTCCAACCGCCACTGTCGAAATTGTAATCCCTTCCGCCTGGCACTGAGAAGCAAGCGCCTGATATCCCTGACCGGACGTCTGGCCGTCGGTCAAAACGATCATATGCTTAATTTTGGCTTTTACTTTGCCGAGAGCTTCCCGGGCGGACATCATGGCCGGATAGATATTGGTACCACCACCGGACCCGACCACGGCGATTTGATTTGCAATTGAGCTCGTAGAGGTAACTTTCGTCATCGGGACGATGTCATGGGACTGAGAGTCAAAGGCATAGACCCCGATATAATCTTTTGAGCTCAACAACTCAGTGGTAGCAATGGCGGCTGATTTGCAAACTTCTATCTTTTGACCAGCCATCGATCCGGAGCGGTCAATAACCAGTGCGAGGGCTGAAGACATGGACTCCTCCTGATCAGGAGCTTTGAGTTTCACCGGCAGAATTTCTTCGATCGGGGTTCGGTAGTATCCACCCACACCAAAAGATCGCATTCCACCGACCATAACAAAACCTCCGCCCAGTTTCTCCACATAGTCACGGAGTGCCAACATGCGGGACTCACCGACACGATGAGCTGGTACATCCGAGAAAATAACCGCATCATAGCCAGCTAATTCCTGAAGGCTGGAAGGAAGAGCGGACGGTGATCGCGAGTCAATCTGAATACCTTCCCTCGCCATAGCTTCAATCAGATACCGGTCTTCGTTCTCCTCTCCTTCGCAATAGAGGATTAGCGGTTTTCCCCGGACATCCACAATCGCCAGAGCCTCGTTGTTTTCCGGAATAGCATCCCGCCCTTCGAAGCCCTCAATCGTTACCCGGTAATTGTAAATATTCCTCCGGTCGGGAGATCGACGGAACGTGTGAATCAGGGGTTCACCGGCTACAATTTCCACTTCAGCGTTGTCATCTTCAATTCCGTTTTCGAACAGGCGCAGTTTGCCGCTTCCTGATATGGAACCCTCGATTGTGGCCGTCAAGGTCAGTGCAGCCCCCTCGGTAATTCGGGTTTGCGAGGCCTTAAGACGTGTGATCCTCACGTCAGGTTCGATCGGGCCGCTCACCCCTTTTGCGTGAATTTTGATATTCGAAACCGCAGCTTCCCGGGCAAATTTCAACAGCGAGCCCCGCGTTTCGACGCCATCGCCCAGTATAACCAAATGCCGGGACGACCCGGCCGGAAAAATGCCTCGAGCCAGACGACAACCTGCTTCCAGGTTGGTCGCGGCACCATAATTATCGAGGATCTTCTGATCCAACGTAACCTGGGAGTCATTCGGTTTGGCGGGAAATTGCAGGACTTCACCTTCGGTTCCGGCCGCCACGTAGCCAATTTGCGTATCGCCCTCGATTGCTGCAGATATTGTTTTTGCTTCAGAGAGTGCCTTTTCGACACCTTCTTTGCCAAGGCTCCGTGAATGATCAATCACAAAAATAACGCCTTGTTTTTCACTTTCCACGAGTCGAGCCGGAGAAGCGAGACAGAGAAGAGCCAGCACGATGCAGATCGACCGCACAATCAAAAGCGCACGGCGACGGGCACCGGACATCGGATGAACGGAACGCGAGTCGAACCATACCAGCAACAATATTGCCGGAATCGCGAGAATCAGGACTTTGGGATAGAGCCAATCCATTGAAAAGGGGAACCGTATCGCAATCTTGTGTGTTTAGCACCGCTTATCCCGCAGAAATTGCGCCTAACTTTTGCAAAAATGCTTCTAAGTGTCGAACTAAGGCGTAGAGTCCGTGCGATGACAAATTGGATTTCAGCCCACGATTTTGAAGATCTAAAATACGAAAAGACAGACGACAACCGGATCGCGAAAATTACCATAAACCGTCCGGAAGTTCGAAATGCGTTTCGCCCGCAAACGGTGAAAGAAATGCTCGTCGCTTTCGATTTGGCTCACGAGGACCCGGATGTAGGTGTCGTGATTTTGACCGGCGAAGGTGATCTGGCATTTTGCTCAGGTGGCGACCAAAAAGTGCGGGGCCACGCCGGATATGTTGGTGATGACGGCGTTCCCCGTTTGAATATTCTCGACGTTCAAAAGAAGATCCGCTCATTACCCAAGCCGGTTATCGCTATGGTAGCGGGCTATGCGATTGGAGGAGGTCACGTGCTCCATGTGGTATGTGATCTGACCATTGCGGCTGATAACGCAAAATTTGGCCAAACCGGGCCTAAAGTGGGTTCCTTCGACGGAGGCCTGGGATCCAGCTATCTCGCAAGAATTGTCGGGCAAAAGAAGGCTCGTGAAATTTGGTATCTTTGCCGCCAATACGATGCTGAACAGGCTCTCGAAATGGGCCTGGTAAACACGGTTGTCCCGCTGGATAAGCTGGAAGAAGAAACCGTTCAGTGGGCCCACGAAATGCTGGAACATTCACCACTGGCGCTTCGTTGTCTAAAAACCGCGCTCAATGCCGACTGTGACGGGCAGATGGGTTTACTTGACCTGGCGGGAAATGCCACCCTTCTCTACTACATGAGTGAAGAGGCGAAGGAGGGAAAAAACGCATTCGTGGAGAAGCGAAAACCGGATTTCTCGAAATTCCCCAGAGTCCCGTAATCAATGATGCGGATTGTAGGGAAAGCCCTCATAGGCCTGTTGATTACGGGAGTTATCGTTTTCTTATTCGATAGCTGGTGCGGGTATTGTCGAAAAAAAAGCGATGTTGCCACCGGTACTGAGGGCGTTTCCCAATCATTGCTCGAACAGCATGTACGGGAACTGTCTTCGATAGGCTCTGTATTCAGTAAAGTGCCCAGGTCCTCTGGAATTCGTGATAGTCCCGGGGAAACTAATGAAATTAGCAAGGCAAATCAAAATCTGAAGCCACACGGACTAGCCATCACAAATCCTCAGGCCCGGGAGAGGAAATTGCTCTATCTGGAGCGAACATTACGAGATATCGGTATCCAACCAAACAGACTAACTTTTCACACCGGAAAAATCGGGTCAGGGATCAATCTCTACGGGGAAATCAAAGGGAAGAAGTTCCCTGATAAAATCATCGATGTTACAGCCCACTACGACACCTTTGCTGACAGTCCCGGGGCGGATGACAATTCTTCCGGTGTAGCAGGCGTGTTGGAAATCGCAAAAGTCCTGAACAGTGGTTCCGGGCCTTCAAAAACTGTGAGGTTTGTGTTTTTTGATCTTGAGGAACTCGGACTGATCGGCTCACGCGCTTATATAAAAACTATTCAGGAAGGCAAAATGGCCCCGCCCGAGCTATGTCTGAATCTCGAAATGATTGGCTATTTCACCGATGCTCCCAATTCGCAGAAATCCCCTGCCAGAATCCCAGTCCTGTTTGAGCCGCCTACAGTAGGAAATACGATCGTGACTGTTGGCAATTTCGATAGCTACCGGTACGGGCGCAAACTGGATGGAGTTTTCACCACCTACGTGCAGGATTTGCCGATTTTCAGTGTTTCGAGATGGGGCGGACTCATTGGTAACGCCTCCCGCAGCGATCATTACTCCTACTGGGAGGCCGATATTCCTGCTCTAATGCTGACCGATTCAGCCAACTTCAGGAATCCCAATTACCACAAAAAATCAGATATCCTGGAAACCATCGATTTCCGGCGAATGAGGCTTGTTGTTCAGGGGGCGGCAGCATTTGTTCTGGAATGGGCTCGCTAGACACCGACGCCCGGGTGCTGCTACATCGCTACGAGAGAATCTGAAGACATTTTATCATCCATCGATTTCTCTTTTTCACCCTTGTTTGACGAAACCATAAACACTTCTGCAAATCCCCCTTTGACCGCTTCAGGATGATCCTTTCTCTTGATGTGTGTATCGATCGGGATGCCGGAATGATCGGCGATTTCCCAAAAAAGATTTTCCATCTTCGCCACATTTTCAGCAAACCGCTTATTGAATTCCTTATCACTCAATTCGTCCAGAAGTGCCCGGTTGGTATCCATTGCGATACATAGTTCTGATGTATTGATCAGCCCCTCATTCTGCCAGGAAGGCTTTTCCTTGTGCCACTTTCTAAAATGCGCCTGCATGTCATGATTGAGATCATTGAGGCGCTTTAGTTTGAACATGTGGCGGGTATACATGTTCTTGTCACACAAACGGTCGTGAATGAAAATTTGTCCTGTCACCGACCAGTAGATCAACCAGTCCCAGATAATCTTAACCGGCATCACCTGATGGTTGCCAAACAACTGGTAGTTCTGTTTAAAAACCTTTCCGGTGTTATTAAAGAAAACACGGAACAGTTTGTTGTACATAAAGTAGCGGTAGAGATTCGACATATCACCTGCCAAATCTCTTTTAATCAGATCACAGGTAAACGTATTCGCCAGAGCGATAAAATCATTCCCCGGTGAATAGAAGGGGTCAATAAAGAAACCCGCATCGCCGACAATCGCCCAGCGGTCTTTTGAAAACTGCTCCTTGCACTCGCGGGAGTAGCGTTTGATCGCACCGAAATCCTGAATCAATTCCTGATTAGCCCGCAACTGTTTTCCCAGAACCGGCTGGTACTTGTCGATCCAGCTGAGAAACTTCTCTTCAGAATTGTATTCGCTCAGCGGGTGGATATCCTGATCGGCAACGATACCAATGCTAGTGGAACCGGAAGCCAGCGGGATCAACCAAATCCAGTAGCCTTCTCCAAGCAGGTGGTTTGTGCTTTGCCAACGCGGGTTTTCTTCACCATGAGCACTGCCCCACTCTTTGTTATCGCTCCAGTCATCAACCTTGATTCTTTTGCCGATCCGAACCCACGCCGAGCTGGCGTTATGATCGCATTCCTGCTGAAGACCAAATTTCCGTTTGAGGAGGCCGGCCCGACCACTGGCATCTACGATCCATTTCGCGGAAACGTTTTGTGACTCGCCGTCTTTTTCAAATGTCACCTCGTGGGGAGTGCGTCCTTCATTGATTTCGATGTTCTTTATGTTGGCCGAAGACACAAAGTCGATTCCATCGGAAAGGCTCCGCTCGCGGAGGTGGTTTTCAAAACGCCCGCGGTCAAATTGATAGCTGGGAAATGGCGGGAAGCCGGTCCCACCCACTTCGAGGCGGTTATCAATCGCCGAATTATCGTCGCGGTCAAAAAACAGGCGTAACCCCATCTTGGGAATCTGATCATTTTCGAGATGGTCTTCCAGATCGAGAACTTTGTAGTAGTAGTGCGCACCAACCTCAACACTCGACTCTCCGATTTTATGGGTCGCTTCCGGGACCGGATGGTCACTCTTTTCAAGCACTGCGATCGATGCTTCCGGACATTCTTTCCGGCACTGTAGAGCGCACGTCAGCCCGGCCAGCCCTCCTCCCAAAATTACAACGTCATAATCTTTTGAATTTAGATTCCCCATAATATAAGACTTTTCGGTGTTGATTTGATAACTTACGGTCAACTTGAAAAACCACAAGTTCTGAAAGCCACTCCAGAATACGGCTAATCGTTCCGCGGGGTAACCGTTATTTTAACAAAATAGGTTTTGGTTTTTCCTATTGCGCCCCCTAACATTATGAGCGAAAACGATTCATGCCTGTGAGAATGATAAGCAACGTGTTGTCCGGACTGGTTTGCCTGCTCCTGGCTGCGCTCATCCTCGTAGTCTTCCTGGCCGGCCGAACCGAGACTGCTCCTGCGGAAAATTCGGCAAAAAATGACGATGGAGTTCGCATTCTCAAGGTTAACACACTGGAGGTAAGTCCTGGAAAATCGTTTCACGTAAAGAGAACCTACAATGGAATTACAAAGGCCCGGCAAACGGCTGATTTAGGGTTCGAACGTGGCGGCAGGATCAAGAGCATCAATGTCGACCCCGGCGATGAAGTGAAAAAGAATGGCATCCTTGCAGAATTGGACGCGGGAACCGACATGAAAGCTCCTTTCGACGGTTTTGTCTCAATGAGACACGCCACAGTGGGCGCAGTGGTTAGCCCCGGAACTCCGGTTTTACGTATTGTGGAAGATTCTCCACTTGAAGTGTGGTTTAGTCTCCCGGTTGATGTCGCAGATAAAATGTCGGCGGGAGAGGTGTACGAATTGGATCTCGCCGGAGACAAGCACCGCGCGAAACTGGACAGCCGCCTGCCGGAAGTTGACCGTAACGGTCGTACCCGAACGGTTATTTTTACCCTTCCCGCGAAAGTCTCAGAAAAAAATCTGCCGGGACAGACTGTGCAACTGGAAATTGACCGGGTCGAAGATACCCCGGGATTCTGGGTCCCCCTCTCCGCTCTCACCAGGGAAAGCCGCGGGTTGTGGTCCGTTTTCTCGGTGGAAAACGATGCGGATGCCGGGGAAATCGTAGAACGCCATTTCGTGGAAGTTTTCCATGTCGAAAACAGCCGGGCCTGGGTCGATGGCACAGTCTTCCGGATAACCAATGTGGTGGCGACCGGCACACACCGAATTGTTCCGGGACAAAAAGTGAAGGCAGTGCCCATGACGAAGTAATGGCGACACTCCTTTACAACAATCACCGACTGCTTTTACTCCTCATCGGCATCATCACTGTCGCGGGGCTGAGTTCGTATTCCACCATGCCGAGGATGGAGGATCCGATACTCGTCCAGCGGTACGGAATCGTTCGAACCGTTTTCCCCGGGGCGGACGCAGACAGGGTTGAGTCGCAGATCAGCCGACCTTTGGAAGAGGATATCCAAACAATTAAAGGGATAAAGCATATTACCTCGGAGAGCATGGCCGGTATTTCGACGGTCACCATTGAGCTCAAGGAGGAGGTCACAGATGTCGATACCGTTTGGTCCCGCGTCCGCGATGAAATATCGGAAACGACGAAATCCCTTCCCGATGAAGCTCACGACCCGGAGTTCGAGCGGCCGGAAATGCGGTCCTACGCTTCGATCGTTGCACTGCAGTGGACCGGTGATGAACAGCCAAATTTCACTATTCTGACCCGGTTGAGTGAAGACTTGAAGGCAATTATCCGCGCTCTGCCGGGAACGGAGAGCGTTGCGATTTTCGGAAAACAAAAGGAAGAGGTGCTTATCGAGGTTCCGGGCGAAAATCTCCACCGGTTGGGCGTTTCGATTGGCAACATTTCTCAGCAGATTGAACAAAGTGAATCGAAGCGTTCAGCGGGAATGTTCCGGGGCGAGGATTCCGAATTGGTCATTGAACTCGATCAGGACCTCGATTCCCTCGAGCGAATTGGCTCAACCCCGATTCGGTATGGATCAAATGAGTTGGCCAGACTCGATGAAATTGCCCGGATCAAAAAAGGCGTCAAATCCCCTCCGGACAGCATGACCATCGTCGACGGGAAAGATTCGATTGTCGTGGCTGCGTTCGTCCGGGATGAAAGCCGTATCGATCTTTGGAACGAAGATCTATACGAAAGACTCGCTGAGTTTACAGATAGCCTGCCTCGCGGAATCGAATTGGATGTTTTGTTCACGCAGAATATTTATGTGCAGGACCGTCTCACTCAATTGGCTAAAAACCTCCTTGTCGGGACATTGGCTGTGGTGATCGTTGTTTTTCTGCTGATGGGCTGGAGGAGTATGATCGTGGTCGGAGTGGCTCTCCCGCTATCCACACTGATTGTGATCAGCGGTATGCGGGTCCTTGATATACCGATTCATCAAATGTCGGTAACCGGCCTGATTATTGCTCTTGGATTACTCATCGACAACGCAATTGTCATGGTGGATGAGGTAGGCAACGGTTTGAGGGAAGGAAAAAGCCCGCTGGAGGCGATTACCGAAACAATCCGGCAGCTCGGGCTGCCGCTGTTTGGGTCGACCTTAACCACTACCCTCGCCTTTGCCCCTATCGTGATGCTGCCGGGTTCCAGTGGTGAATTTGTCGGTTCGATTGCGATCAGCGTGATTCTTGCGATCAACGCTTCGTTCCTTCTTGCGATGACCGTAATCCCGGCGCTCACCGCACTTTTGTTCCGACCAGGCAAGACTCAACAGGGTACAATTGGTGATTCAACAGGGTACAGTTCCACATCCAACAGGGTACAGTCCGGCTTTTTGCAGCGTGGGATCTACAGCCAATTTCTGCTTAAAGTTTATCGTTGGCTGCTGGTAAAATTGTTTCATTTGCCGGTTCTCGGGGTGGTTATTGGATTTCTCCTGCCTGTGACCGGATTTTACGTTTCCCGTAGTTTGCCCGAGCAGTTTTTCCCGCCGGCAGACCGGGAGCAGTTCCAAATCGAAATGGAGATGACTGCCTCCACCACGTTAGCAGAGACGAGGAAGACAGCGGCCGCGATTCGGGATTCTGTTCTGAAAATGGACGGAGTAAAGCGGGTCCATTGGTTTATCGGCGAAAGTTCCCCGGCTTTTTTCTACAACATGATGGCCTCACGCCGCAATGCAGCTTTCTATGGTCAAGCGCTGGTGGAATGTGAGCCCGGAGTAAATTCGCGCGAGATTATTCGCAAAATGCAGAACAAGGTGGATGACGAATTTGTGACCTGCCGGGTCCTCGTCCGTCAGCTGGAACAGGGACCTCCGTTTAAAGCCCCGGTGGAAGTAAAACTGTTCGGACCTGACATCGCGATTTTGCAAAAACTGGGCAACAAGGTTCGGCTGATTCTGGCCGAGACTAATGAAGTCGTTCACACTCGCGCGGATCTAAACGAAATTGTCCCGAAACTGGCTGTAATACTCGACGAATATGACGTCCGCAAAGCCGGACTCAGCAATCATGAGATCGAAAATCAGCTGTATTCATCTCTGGAAGGCCTCCACAGTGGTTCGCTGATCGACGGCACTGAGGAAATACCGATTCGGGTCCGGACTGACAGCCTGACTCGACAGAACACCGGTGATATTGCAACACTTGAACTACAGTCGCCGCACCTGCATCAACCAGGAAGCGGATTCCCCCTCGCCGCTATTAGTGAACTCGAACTCGGTTCGGAGGTCGCCGCAATCACCCGCCGCGACGGTCAGAGATTCAACGAGGTGAGAGCTTATATCACTGCAGGCACGCTTCCCGATCTCGTCATAACGGAATTTAAGGAACGGCTTGCCAACTCGGATTTCTTTTTGCCGCCGGGTTATTCTCTCGAATACGGCGGCGAAGCGGAAAAGCGCGACGAAGCAGTGAACAATTTGATGGCGAATATTCCCCTGTTGATCGCTTTGATCATAGCAACACTGGTGGCGTCATTTCGATCATTTCGGGTTGCTCTGGTAATTGCACTGGTAGGCGGGCTTTCCATCGGTCTGGGGCTGGGTTCACTTTGGTTGTTTAAATTTCCCTTCGGGTTTATGGGGGTGGTAGGAACTATGGGTTTGGTTGGAGTTGCTGTGAATGACGCCATCGTCGTGATGGCTGGAATCCGCGACGACCCGGAAGCAAGGGTTGGGGTGCCCTCGGCGATTGCTGAAATCATTATCCGGAGAACCAGACATATTTTGGCTACCACGCTGACCACAATTGCCGGCTTTATCCCTCTCATGCTCGACGATGGTGGATTCTGGCCACCGGTAGCAACCACAATTGCGGGTGGAGTGGGCGGAGCTACCCTCCTCGCCCTGTGTTTTGTCCCATCGGTATATTTGCTGTTTATAGGTCGCGCCTACCCGGCTACTTACGATCCTGAATAAAAAAGTCGAAAATACATGAAACCGCTTCGACTGCGTTCCTTATACCAATAGATGAACCGGTAATTTCTAACAAAAGCGCCGAATTTACTAAAAAAACCATCGTTAAAGTTATTTAAGTCTTTCAAATACAGTTAAATTGAGTATATTTTCCAGAATATACATAAAAGCATAACATTTCCGCATGACAGGACTTGTATGTTTTGATAACGTCAACCAACCTTTATCAGTTTGACAAACCACAGCTACCATAATCTGACACTTTGCGAACCTGCGACCCTTTGTCTGTGCGGCGACCCACTGGATATTGAAGACATTCAGTCAGTTGCGTATGGGGCGAAAAAGGTATCCATCACTGACAGCGGGGAAGTCAGGACCCGGATGAAACTGGCGGAAGATGCTGTGAGCAGAGCCGTTGACGAGGGGCAAAAAATTTACGGTATTACCACCGGTTTCGGAGGAATGGCTGATTTACCGGTATCCTCCGCAGACGCCGGGATATCCCAGCAAAATTTGCTCGAATTTCTTTCCTGTTCCACAGGTAAGCCGATTCCGAAAGAGCACGTCCGGGCGACTATGCTTTTGCGGGCGAATATGCTTCTGCGCGGTGCCTCCGGAGTGAGAATGGAAATAGTAGAGCGGCTGGTTGCCTTTCTGAACGAAGATCTCACACCTGTAGTGGGTGAACTGGGGTCAATCGGTGCCAGTGGCGATCTTGTGCCTCTCGCTGTGATTGCCAGAGCGATTACCGGCCAGGCGGCACCCTGCCAAATCACTACCGGCAGCGACCGGGAAATCTCAAGAGACGAAGCGCTGCAAGTTGCCGGGCTGAAGCCAATCGAATTACAACCCAAGGAAGGTCTGGCGATCGTAAACGGCACCACCTTTTCCACCGCTATCGCGGCGAACAACCTGCATTCGGCAAAGAATATTCTGGGAATTTCCTTCGCCGCGCACGCCATGATGGCGAAGGCTTTGCTCGCCCACGAAGATCCGTTTGCTTCATTTGTTCATCGCTGCAAGCCTCATCGCGGTCAAATCTGGTCCGCTGAAATGATGAGGGATTTGCTGGACGTTGATTATACCCGTCCTTCCAGCGGAAACCATCTCCAGGACCGGTATTCGATTCGCTGTTTGCCCCAGTATATGGGACCAATCGTCGACGGTATGCTGCGGGTAGAGGAAACTATCGAGACCGAGATGAACTCAATCACTGACAATCCTTTGATTGATACCGGATGTGATCGTTTTTATCAGAGCGGTAATTTTCTCGGACAATACATCGGCATGGCTATGGATGATCTCAGGAAATATCTGGGTCTGATCGCCAAACACCTCGATGTACAGATTGCCTTGTTGGTATCACCGGAATTCAATCACGGTTTGCCAGCGTCTCTCACTCAACAGGGCTCCTCTCCGATCGATATGAATTTGAAAGGGCTGCAGATTTTGGGTAATTCGATTATGCCCATGATTACCCATCTGGGTAAACCTTTGGTGGATGACTTCCCTACCCATGCTGAACAGTACAATCAAAATATCAACGGCTTGAGTTGGGGCGCAGCCAATCTCGCCTCTCAGTCCGTCGATCTGTCAAATCGCTACGCCGCAGTTTCTCTGATTTTTGCGGTTCAGGCAGTCGATTTACGGTCATCGTTGATCGAAGATGGTAACTTTGACGGGCGCACGGTGCTCAGCAGCATGCTGGAACCCGTCTACAATGCTGTTTACGATGCCATAGACAGAAAACCCGGGGCAAAAGCGCCGCTGATCAGTAATGAAACTTCCAACAGCCTCGAACCATTGATTACGTCTCTCTACGATTCAATTTCCGAGCAGGGAGAACTCATAAGCGCGGTATCGCCAGTAGTGGATTCTTTCAACGATCTGAATTTAGTCTGAGCTACAACTAAACGGATGAATATCTGTCAGGGCTTGATTGAATGTTCGAAACTGTTTCCGGAGAAGTCGGCTCTGGTGTTCGGCGATTCCCGGTTAAACTACACCGAGCTGGAACAACTCTCGGGGCGGGCTTCGTGCATTCTGCGGGATCTCGGTGTGTCCAGAGGTGACCGTGTTGCATTAGTTCTGGGCAATGTGCCTGCTTTTCCCGTCTGGTACTATGGAATCTTACGGATCGGGGCAATCGCTGTTTCGGTTAATACCAGGCTTACTGAAGAAGAGGCGGGCTTTATCATTTCCGATTGCGATGCCGGAATTGTCATAACTACACAATCCGGCGTTTCCTATGATAATTGCGAAACCCTGACTGTTTCCGGGGATGGTCAGGAAGTGAATAACGATATACTTCTCAATCAACCCGGTCTTCCTGAAGGTGAATTTCTTGAAATGGAGCCGGATGATCCCGGAATCATTCTCTATACATCCGGAACTACCGGTTTCCCGAAAGGCGCGACACTGTCGCACAAGAATGTTCGATCTACAGTTCATTCGTTTAACCACCTTTGCGGCATGACTACAGATGACCGTCTTCTTCTGATGGTCCCCCTGTTTCATTGTTACGGCCAGAATGCTATTTTGAACTCGGGTTTGAACATTGGGGCAACTATCATTTTGCAGCCGGTTTTCGATCTGGCGGAGACAAAGAAAATTATATTTGAGCAAAAGGTAACAAAACTGTTCGGAGTGCCGACCACCTTTCACCTGATGCTCGATTCCTGTGAACCGGTCGATATAGAATCCGTCACATATTGTTTCTCCGCAGCGGCAACGCTTGCTCCGCAACTGGGAGCCGCCTGGCAAGAGAAATTCGGCATGCCGGTTTATGAAGGCTACGGGCTGACGGAGACTGCGCCATTTGCATCATACAACCATCCTCTGAAACATGTCCCGGGTTCAATCGGTGTCCCGGTTGATCTGGTCGAGATGAAAGTGGTTGATCCGGAGACCGGCGAAACTTGCGATCCGGAAACACCCGGTGAAATCATCGTGCGCGGCCCCAATGTGATGTTGGGTTACTGGAACCGTCCGGAAGAAACGGCTCTGGCAGTTCGCGACGGCTGGTTCTATTCCGGTGATGTAGGCAAAATGGATCGAAACGGGTATTTCTATATCGTAGATCGCATCAAAGACATGATTGCGATCGGCGGGATGAAAGTGTTCCCTTCAGAAGTGGAACGTGTCTTACTCGATGCACCCGGAGTCAAAGATTGCGCGGTAGTCGGATTACCGGAACCAGTCCTCGGTGAAGAGGTGGCCGTTTTTGTGGTAAGTGACAGCACGGAACCTGATGCCAACGCGATCCGAAACTATGCGCTGGCCAATCTCGGGCAATACAAAGTCCCTTCGAAAATCATTTTCCTCGACGAATTGCCGAGAAATCCAGCCGGCAAAGTTCTCAAAATCGAATTGCGCAAACTCGGCCCCGAGCCGGTCGCCGCGCAGGCTGAAGGCGATGATAAGGCAGACAACCCTACTTTGCTGACGCAATTGACAAACAGTCATGGATCTTCGCGTGAGCGAATGCTGATTACTCATCTGCAGAATTCGATACAGGCATTGACCAATACCACCGCGCCACCTGCGCCCGAAACCGGCCTCCAGGAAGCAGGTATGGATTCACTCATGATGGTGACTTTCGCCACCAATCTGCAGAATGATCTGGGCGGCGATCTGGAACTGCCGGCCACCCTCGTATTTGATTACCCGAGGATCAAAGACCTTTCCGGTTACCTGTTGAATGCTCTCGGCCTCGGTGACGCCCCACCCGCCGCTGCATCTGACGACAAAGATATCAATGAAATGTCCGAAGAAGAGGCGTTGCTGGCTTTGCAGAAGGAGCTGGAAGACTAAACGACTTCGATAGAATCCGGCACGTCGTAGCCCCATTCGTCGAGCGCAAAGCCCCACTCGCTCTGTATCCGCTCCACCTGGTCAGCGGTTAACTGATACTGGTTTCTCTTGTAGCCCTTGCGAGCGCTGACGTAGGATTTGATTTCGTCGAGGGCTTGGTCTTTCCCTGTCAGCCCGAACGAATCATAAAACCGTCCGATTTCGCCTACAGGATCGGAAACAATCTTCTCGTACGAGGTTTCCAAAAGGCGACCTTCCACCTGTTTTCTTTGATCGAGAAATCCTTTCATGAGTCGGCCGTATTTGTAAAACACCATCTCTTCGAGGTCGATATTATCAAACTTTTGCCAGGCAAAAGCGTTAAACAGCCGGGGATAATGGTGAAGCATCGATGCAAATACTTCGTAAGGATTTCTTACGATATGAATAAACCGGGCTCCGGAAAACAGCTGATCCAAAAGCTCAACTCTGGCGGTCGAAGCCGGGTTTTTCAATAACAGCGGCTTGCCTTTGCCGGCAATAGACAGCTTTTTCAAAAGCCTGACATACACCTCTTTAAATTTCTCAACTTCCTCCGCAGTTAAACCTTCCAAAAAGATCGACCGGTCAAACTGTTGCTGCATTTCCTGCGGGTAATAGAAAACATTGTAGTAGCTTACCGGGTTAAGATTTCCTAAAGCCATTTCCTCCTCCTGCGGCTCTTTCATACCCATTTTCACACGGTCCATCCCCCGGTCCTTTGGAACAGCAGTCGACATGGCGGCCCTGCCAATGAAGCGGGTGGGATTTAAAAGATTGTGCGGCATCGCTGTCTGACCAAAATCAATCGTGGAAAATTGGGGAGCTGACGACATCAGGTTATGCAGGTGCGTCGTACCGCTTCGCCAGTGACCGATGATGAAAATGGGTGGCTGGGGAAGTTGGTAATTCTCCACTTTTTTCGAAAACACAAGACGTTCCATCACCGTGAAAGGCTGTCTTGCAATCACAGCCAGGCGACTCTTTACCCTTTGGCTGTGTGTACGTTCCGTAAACCCTTCATGGGCCGAAAGATGTGCTGAAAAATTCTCCCAGTCACATCCAGCGAGAGGGTGAAAATGCGGAGGGGACTCCTCCATTGCCCGTTCTATTGTCCATCGAACTCCCATATTTTCTCTAAATTCCGGTGCGTTTGGCTATTGTCAAAGAATCCATCCAGGGGTGCACGAATTTTATGTTTTTTAACAATCTTTGTCTTTTGATAATTACCTGCGACGTGCTACCTAATCGCCAATTCAACCAAACACAAATCAACAAACATAATGGCTGTCTCTGTCAATTTTTCTGATGCCGAACTTTCCGGCATGGCTCTCGCTCAAATTGGAAACCCGCTTCGCCAGGAAGGTCTGCGAACGTCAAAAAATCTCTGCAAAATTTCCGAGGATGATGCGGAGTTGCTGGCCCTTTGCTTCCTGAAACCGTTCAAATCACTGGAGCTTCACCGGCTGGAGCACCCTGACGGGCTCAATTCCAACCCTCTCTATTGTCTAATCAGCAATATCTTCGAAAATCCTCAGGACAACCTGATCGAAGGTAGTGCCGGAATCGCCAGGCACCTTTATGATGCATCAAAACACCCCAACATTAAATCGGGAGATTTGTGTGTAACTCATCTGACAAATATGATGATTGACGGGGAAAAAACCGACGCCGTCAGCATTATCAAATCAGAAAGCAAAGTCCCGTTTCTACAGGTCACTGCTTCAGGTGAAGATTTGCAACTCACTACCCAGCAGGGTATATACCCCGATAAAATTGACAAAGGCTGTCTGATTATAAATCACGGAAAAGATGAAGGCTACAAGGTCTATCTTTTTGATAAAAGCGGCAATGCCCAATTCTGGCGATGTGAGTTCGTCAACGCCTCCCCGGTACAGGATAACGACTACCTGACTCGTCGTTATTCAGAAATGTGTGTCGCTTTCGCCAATTCGGACGTGGACGACATCGCGATGAAAGAAGAAAGAGTTGATGTAGCGAAAAAAGCCGTTTCCTACCTGACCGAAGCGGAGGCATTTGATATGGAGGATTTCCGCGAAGTGGCCCTTGTTGAACCCAAAGTTTCAAAGGATTTCGAAGATTTCAAAAATGCCTATGAAGAGGAGCAAATCGGTCAGCCCCTGGCGAACAATTTCGTCGTATCGAAAAAGGAAGCCAAAAAAGCGGAACGCAAAATCAACAGCCGGATGCAGCTCGATGTAGGTGTGGATTTGCGTTTCTCCAATGGCTTTCAAAAAGCTTCCGAACAATTTATGGAGAAAGGTTTCGATGAATCGAAACAAATGAAGTTTGTGAAAATCTACTATCACGCAGAGGGATAGATTCATGAGCGACGCTGCGGATGAAGAAATGAAGTACGGTATCCTCGGTGAGGATACCGACTCTGATCTCGACAAGCTGGAAAAGTACACCGGTGAGGTTGAGTGGCGTTACCTCGAAAAGCATTACGCTGCCGGCAATCTCCTTTATGTCGATCCAGTCCTTGACCTTATCGAGGTTGGAAAAGCTTTTACTGAAGATAATTCCGACGCGGTCGCATCGTGGAAGAAAAGCGGGGATCTCGTGCAACCATCGACTCCCCACGCTTTTTACTGGGAAGAATCTAAAGCACGTTTCAAAGCTCTGGTGGTCTCTCCTTTTGTATTGATCCAACCTATCAAAAAGGAAACATCCTAAAGTCCCTTGGCCCCCTGTTTGATGTGCTGGATCAGAAAATCAAGGCGGTCTTTCACGTTTACAATTTCCAGCAACTCCTGCCTTCTCCCGGAATCTTCTACAAAATTGTGCCCCACCATATCGGCGATCTCCGCTGGATCACTGAGCATTTCCAGAATCTTTCGCATCGGTCCGCTTTTGGTTGCGCCTGCCGCCCCTTCTTCAATCGATTTCTGACACAGAGCGATCAGTTCATAGGCCAGCTGTTGTTCCCCTTCCTCATCGATTGAAACGTTTTTCACCGGAATAATGGTGGCAATTCGAAAAGGGTAAACCTGGTCCCAGCCAACAATTTCCACTCTCTGCAAGCCCTGTAGCATCAAATGAGAAGTGCCGTTATCATGACGGATACAGGCTCTGATCAATCCCGCGGTAAAAACCGGTCGCACCGGATTGATTGAACTTTCCTGATCTATGCCCGGTACCGCGGCGGCGACTCCGAACATCCGGTCACCTTCCAAAGCATACTGGAGCATTTCCCTGTAGCGCGGTTCAAAAATGTACAATGGCATCAGTGAACGGGGAAAATGGGTAGCCTCTCCCAGCACCATAACTGGCATACAATCGGGAATCGGAACGTCTGAGGGAATTTTCTCCATTAAAATTGTGAACTATTCATCACTAAAATACGGTTTTCGAACAATCTTTTCCATTGCATCCTATAATTTCTGTGGTTTTTTTGCGCCGTTAATACGAACGAAGTTCAAAAACACATTTCGGCATCAGGGTGATGCCAAATAAATCATTCCAATGAGTGAAACTGTAAAAAAGGTAGAGGAGCTTAGACTCCATGATAATGATACTGGTAGTGCTGATGTACAAATTGTACGTCTCACAACCCGAATCAAGCAACTGACTGATCATATGTCAGAAAATAAGAAGGATGTGTCTTCACGACGCGGTCTTCTTCGTATGGTTGCCAGACGCCGTAAGCTTCTCGACTATTTGGCGAGAACCCAGCCGGAGCGTTATTCTCAAATTATCAAATCTCTCGGACTGCGCCGGTAATTCCGCCGGTGTCTTTTGTTTCGGGAGGATTTTTTCTGCGGGCATGTCGCCTGTGGTCTCCCGACATTTCTTAAAGTCCGAACTCTTGCCGGGCCTCCTTTTCGTGAAGCGAAAGGTTTGAGGTCCGTTTTTCTTTTCGGGGTGATTACAAAATATATACTAAAACATGAGCATTGAAAAAGTGACGTGCCAGGTCGGCGCGCAGGAAATCGAATTCGAAGTCGGACGCATGGGTAAATTGGCAGATGGTGCCGTTACCGTCCGTGTAGGTGACACCATTGTAATGGTTACAGCAGTGTCCCAAACCAGTATAAGAGAAGGCCAGGACTGGTTCCCGCTTTCTGTAGAATACAAAGAAAAAGCAGCTGCTGCCGGCCGTTTTCCCGGAGGTTATTTCAAACGGGAGGGTCGCCCCACTGAAAAGGAAATTCTCACCTGCCGGATGACTGACCGTCCTCTGCGCCCGCTTTTCCCGAAGGGTTATTTCTACGACACACAGGTCATTTCTCTGCTCTTGAGTGCCGATATGGTTAACGATGCGGATATTCCGAGCATGAACGGCGCTTCCGCCGCTCTTTGTGTTTCTGACATCCCTTTTGCTGGACCCATCGCCGCCGTTCGTGTTGGTTTGGTAAACGGCGAATTTGTTGCCAACCCGACTTTCGAACAGCGCGAAGAAAGCACACTCGATCTCGTATACGCCGGTCTTCGCGACAAGGTGATCATGATTGAAGGGGCCGGTAACGAGGTTCCCGACGCCAAGTTTAAAGAAGCTCTGGCGTTCGCTCAGGATTCCATTCAGCCGCTCATCGATGCTCAGGAAGAGCTCATGAGACGCTGTGGAAAAGAGAAGCGCGAATCCGATCTTCTCCTCGTTAAAGACGAAATTCTCGACATCGCTTACCAGGTGGCCGGTGACCGCATCGAAGAGGCTCTCATGATTAAGCAGAAAGTCGCTCGTGGAAAAGCAGTCGGCGCTCTTCGTGACGAAGTGGAAGCTGCAGTTATCGAAAAATTTGAAGATGCCGGCAGTTTCGAAATCAATCAGGCTTTTGATTACATGCAGAAAAAGTCAGTCCGCCTTTCTCTGCTCAACGAAGGTAAAAGAATGGACGGACGCGGCGAAAACGATATCCGTGATCTTTCCGCTGAAACCAGCGTAATGCCAAGAACGCACGGTTCCTCCCTGTTTGCCCGTGGAGAAACTCAAGCCCTCGCTTTGGCGACTCTTGCTCCCGGTGACGAAGTTCAGTATCTCGACAACTACGCCGGTGGCGAAGACACCAAGCGTTTCATTCTTCACTACAACTTCCCGCCTTTTTCAGTTGGCGAATGCGGAAGAATGGGTGGTATGAACCGCCGCGAAATTGGACACGGAGCTTTGGCGGAGCGTTCCATCGAACCGGTTATCCCGGATTTGGCGGAGTTCCCCTATGCCATTCGTGTAACCAGCGAAGTCATGGAATCCAATGGTTCGACTTCCATGGCATCGGTTTGTTCCGGCTCACTTGCGCTTCTTGATGCCGGTGTTCCGATCAAGGCTAACGTGGCGGGTATTTCCTGCGGTTTGGTTACAGAGCTGGATGATGCCGGCAACATCCAAAAGCACGTCACTATTCTCGACATCATCGGCAGCGAAGATTTCTTCGGTGACATGGATTTCAAACTCTGCGGAACCCGTGAAGGTGTGACCGGCTACCAGTTGGACCTTAAGCTCCCTGGTATCCCGCTGGACATCCTGAATGAAGGTGTCGATAAGGCCATGAACGGACGGATGAAAGTCCTCGATGTGATGGACGGAGTGATCAAAAACGCCAGCGAACTCAGCGAATACGCGCCGAGAATCGAGAGCTTCCAAATCGATCCCAGCAAGATTGGTGAATTGATTGGACCTGGTGGTAAGAACATCAAAGGAATCCAGAGCGAAACCGGTGCCGATATCAGCATCGACGATGATGGAACTGTCAATATCTATGCAGCCAACGGTGAAGGTCTCCAGCGTGCGATCGAATTGGTCAAGCGCGTGACTGCTGAGATCGAGATCGGTGTCATTTACCATGGTAAGATCGTTAACACGACCAACTTTGGAGCTTTCATCGAAGTTCTCCCCGGCAAAGACGGCATGATTCACATCTCTGAACTCGCCGATTTCCGCGTGAAGGAAGTGGAAGACGTAGTCAAAGTTGGTGACATGGTTTACGCCAAGTGCATCGGGATCGACGAAAAAGGACGCGTCAAAATGAGCCGCAAAGCAGCTATGGAAGAGCGCGGTGAGGAAGCCGAGAAAGAACTGGCTGAAGGCTAAACTTACGGTCGAGAAAACAATATTAAAAGAGCCCGTCCGCTACTGCGGTCGGGCTTTTTTGCGTTCATTGTACCCTGTTAAATCGAAGACTGTACCCTGTTGAACGGCGGATTAAGCTGTCCTCAAAAGGAGCGAACCGAATACGGGCCTGGATTTTCTTACTGCTTGCGGTTCCAAAACTGGATCTTACGGTTTGGAATGATGAGACCGCTTTCCTTGTTCGCGATAGTTATCTTTTGCTTTCCGCCAATTCCGGCTTTCTGCCAGGATATTGATCTTGCTGAAAAAGTGGCCTTTATCGACAGAAAATCTCAGATCTACAGAGCAAGTTTCGCCGCCCGCCCCGATGCTGAACGATTCCAGATACAACGGCTCCCGTCGGCGAAATGGCCGCGAAGGGATAATTTCTATCTCGCCATTGGTGAGACTTCAGCGGACAAACAGATCCGTCTCGAATCCTTTGTAGAAAAACAGGCGCGCAACGAAAATGGTGAAATTGGCGATGCGTCGGAACTGGAAATAACCTGGTTGCCCACAGGGAAAAAACATCAATTGGTTCGCAACGTGCCGGTGGATATTCCCACTTACTATGCTGAGATGAAATCACAGCTCGATCCGGGAAAATCCTTTTATGTCAAAGAGGGCGATACATTCGTTCTACCGGGCGATCCCAATACGAAATACCGGTTAACCAAAGTAGACGAATCCTCCGTCACTGTTTCCTATACCGATGCATCCGGAAAAGAGAAAATTGAGGCCATACAGAAGAAGTAAAATTCAGCTGCCTGGATTCTTTACACAGAAAATATCGATCTAGTCGAGACTGGCCGTCAAGGCAGCACGTTCGTCGCCGCCTCCTGATTTTTCGATGAAGTATTCCCAGTCCCCGGAAAACCGTTTCAGTTTTCCGAACGCCACATAGACAACATCGGTAGCGAGCTGTTTGATGAAGTGGACATCGTGGGAAATAAACACCAGTGTTCCTGCATAATTCTGCAGAGCTAAAATCAATGACTCGACCGTAAGGATATCAAGGTGAGTTGTGGGCTCGTCCATCAGCAGAATGTTAGGCGGGTCGACAAGAAATTTCACCAAACTGAGGCGGGACTTTTCTCCTCCACTGAGAACTTTCGTCATCTTGTAGACTTCCTCTTTGCGAAACATAAACGAACCCAAAATCCCGCGCGCTTCGTCTTCCCGCAAAGTGGGAGCGGCATTCATCACTTCGGAAACCACCGTAGCGTTGGGATCAAGAGTGGCTTGACGATGTTGGCTGAAATAACCGATCTTCGCATTGTGACCTTCTTTTCGGGTACCTTTCTGAATCTTCAGTTCATCGGCGAGAATTTTCAGCAGAGTTGATTTACCGGCTCCGTTGGGACCAACCAGGACAGTACGCTCGCCCCGCTCAATAGAAAAATCGAGGTTCTCGTAGATGTTTGGCCCGGTTTCATAAGCAAAATCGATTTGCTCCAGAGTCACCGCCTTCTGCCCGCCTCTGGGTGGATCGGGGATTTGAAAGCGAAACGGCTTTTTCGGGGCCTGAGGCTTCTCGACTTTGTCCATTCGCTCAATCTCTTTGAGCTTAGATTGCGCCTGGGAAGCTTTGGATGAAACAGAACGGAATTTATTGGCAAAATCCTGTAACTCTTTGATCTGCTTCTGTTGGTTTTTATAAGAGGCATTGGCCACTTCGTAATTCTTTTGCCTCTGTTTTTCGTAGTCTGAATAATTACCTGAGTACGACTTTAACTTTTTCTCGGAAATCTCGTAAACCGTATCGACCAGCTCATCCATAAAGCCCCTGTCGTGAGAGATCAGGAGAACAGCACCGGAATAGTTTTTCAGGTAGTCCCGGAACCAGAGCAGCGACATCAAATCCAAATGGTTGGTAGGCTCATCGAGCATAAGAAGATCCGGCTCCATGACGAGGAGTCTCGCGAGGTGGGCCCGCATGACCCAGCCGCCGCTCATTTCTTTCGCCGGACGTTCGAAATCTTTTTCATCGTATCCGAGACCCCGAAGCATTTTTTTCGCTTTTGCTTCCACTGTAGGATCGTTGAGAGCATCGAATTTGGCCTGCGTCTGACTGTAGTGGGGATCATCTACGTTTCCGGCGTCTTCGTATCGCTTTAATGTGGTTTCCAGATCGTCGATCTGCCCGGCGCGACCTGTCGCTATTTCAAGAACAGTCTCATCACCTACAGGTTCGCTTTCCTGAGGCAGGAAGCCGACGAAGGTCCATTCATCCCGTTCCACTTCGCCCTTATCCGCTTCCTCTTCCTCTAAAATGATACGAAATATAGTAGACTTGCCCGCTCCGTTTGGACCGACAATAGCAACGCGTTCTCCGTAGTTAATTTGGAGATCGGCATCCTCAAACAGGGTTTGTCCACCGTAGGATTTCTTCAGTTTTCGAATCGTCAGCATATCCGTTTCTCTATACCGTATCACATGGATTTCGCAACCGCAGTATGAGGTGGAAAATCGCCGAATATCCTGTATTGAAGGGGGAAACCAATGCAGCAAAACAAGCCACGAATTGCAGTCACCATGGGCGATCCGGCCGGAGTCGGTCCGGAAGTGTGTCTGCACCTAATGGCTCAGCAAAGCATTCGGACGATTTGTGATCCGATAATCTTTGGCGACCTCGCCGTGCTGGATGCCGCCGCCGAAAAGACCGGACTGGCCAATGTGAAACTCAGCGAGGTCAAAAACTTCGAAGCCATTTCGCTGGCCGATTTTGAACCGGGAAAAGTGAATTCGTTTACCGGCCACGCCGGATATACTTATGTGCGGGAAGCTATCGATGCTGCGCTCGGTGGCGAAATTGACGGTGTGGCTACCGCCCCCTTGAATAAAGAGGCTCTCGCTGCTGCAGGGATTCGGTTCCCCGGACATACTGAAATATTCGCAGCGAAAACCGGCACCGAAAAATACTGTATGATGCAGTATTCCGATATTATTACCTGCAGCTTTGTTACTACTCACTGCGGATACATCGAAGTACCGTTGCTGATGACGATTGATCGAATCGAAGAAGTGATCAATCTAACCCGTGACGCCGTAAAAAGGATCCGGGCGAAAGAACCGAAAATTGTCGTGTTAGGATTGAATCCGCACTCCGGTGAAAACGGTCTGTTCGGTTGTAAAGAAGAGGAGGAAAGAATTATACCGGCAATAGAACGCTGCCGGGAAGCAGGTTGCGACTTGGAGGGCCCGCTGCCACCGGATACAGCTTTTCTCAAATGGCGATTGGAAACAACAGATGCTTTTATTTGTATGTATCATGATCAGGGCCACATCCCTGTGAAAGCCCTCGCTTTCGACAAAGCGGTGAATACCACGCTAGGGCTTCCTTTTCCGAGAACGTCTGTCGATCACGGCACGGCACTGGATATCGCGTGGCAGGGAAAGGCGAATCCCTCAAGTCTGTTTGAAGCGGTAAAGCTCAATGCGAAGCTGATCGGACTGTAGAACAAAATATGCTGTGCCTTCTCCAAATGAGGCGGAGGAAAAGCTCCGCAGTCAGGCAAGAGTAGGTCATGCGAAAAAACGTATCGATCACGCACATCATGTCGAAAGACCCGGTAACTATTCATCAGGGCGAACCTGTCTCCAAAGTCCGGCAACTCTTCAAGGAAAATGACATCCACCATCTCCCTGTAGTCAGCGGTAGAGAATTGGTGGGGATTATAAGCTGGACGGATCTGATGCGGGTCAGCTTCGGCGATGCGTTTGATCAAAGCGATGAAAGTGTCGACGTCACACTGGACCATTCGATGACGATTGAAGACCTGATGTGTAGTACTCCCCGGACCCTTACCGAAAATCATTCCGTCAGGGATGCCGCAGCAATTTTGCTGGAAGCGGACTTCCATGCTTTACCGGTCGTTTCCGGCAGGGAACTCCTGGGGATCGTCACAAGCAAAGATTTGATCAAATTTCTTGTATCACTCTATTAAGAAATCAAGGTATGAGTAACCACGAAATTCACTGCCAATATTTTTCTCAGGAAGATTTGCTTGGTTCAGGGTGTTTGGATTTATCACTGGCTATGGACGCCGCCGAAAGGGCGATGCTCGATTATCGTAAAGGAAATGTGTTATTTCCGGAAAAAATCGTTCAGATATTCAATGATGAAACCCAGGAGAGAATCAACTGCCTTCCGGCTACGTTTACCAATGAAAAAATTTGCGGAGTGAAGTGGGTTTCCGTGTTCCCGCCCAATCCGGTGAAGTACGGAATTCAAAACCTCAGTGCGGTAATTATTCTATCAGAAATTGAACACGGTTTCCCTATCGCTTTTATGGAGGGAACTCTGTGCTCCAATCTCCGGGTGGGAGCGATGGGAGGACTGGCCGCAAAACATCTCGCGCGTAAGGATTCCAAAGTCATTGGATTTATCGGCGCCGGCGAACAGGCAAAAATGCACCTGCTTGCGATGAAAACAGCCGTTCCCGGATTGGAGGAATGCCGGTTTGCCGCAAAGGAACCAAAAGAGGAGGAGGTATTTTTCAACGAAATGTCCCCTCTCCTTCCGGATATGAAATTTACCCCGGCGAACACGGTTCTCGCTGATGCGGTGAGTGACGCGGATATCATTGTCACAGCAACGAGTGCTCAGGCCCCGTTACTGAAAGCAGAATGGATGAAGCCAGGCGCGTTTTACAGTCATGTCGGTGGCTGGGAGGATGAGTATGCTGTAGCCAAACAATGCGATAAAATCGTCTGCGATGACTGGGATACTGTTAAACACCGGACTCAGACTCTGAGCCGAATGTATAAAGACGGTGAATTAACTGACAATGATGTTCATGGCAATCTGATCGATATCATCGACGGGACCGTTCCGGGCAGAGAATCAGAATCCGAGCGAACCTACTTCAATGCCGTCGGACTGGCGTACGCCGATGTGGGCATTGCCCACGCGATGTATTTAAGAGCACGGGAAGCCGGAATGGGGCAGGATTTAAAAATCCAGAATGAAATGATATTTGAGCACGCCCACTTAAAGAACTGGGTCCGAATTTAGTTCAGATCTATCGTTCTTTGATTGGCGAATCCCCCAACTCGAAAGCGGCGTGGACTGCCTTCGCCGCCTCTTCGATCTGGTGTTCTGCCACAGTTACCGTAATCTTGATTTCCGAGGTGGAGATCATTTCTATATTGACTCCCGCATTGGAAAGCGCGGCGAACATCTCAGCAGCGACACCGGAATGGGATTTCATCCCAATCCCTACTACGCTGAGTTTTGCAATACCGTCTACCGCATCAATTTTTACATTCTCCCCCAGATCTACGAGGACCGGTTGCAAAGCTCTTTCCGCTTTCGCTATATCGTTTTTATGAACCGTAAATGATATATCGGTAGTCCCGGTTTTGGATACAGATACGTTCTGCACGATCATATCCACATTGATGTTGGCTTCTGAAATGGCACCGAAGATTTTACCCGCTGTTCCGGGGTGGTCTCCTACACCTGTGATGGTGACTTTGGCCTGCTCGCGCTCCAAACTCACCCCGCGGATAACTACGGATTCCATGCTCATGGTTTCTTCTCGTACGATTGTTCCGGAATTTCGATTTAAACTACTTCGGACCTCAAAAACTACGCCAAATTTTTTCGCAAACTCTACCGAACGACTCTGCATCACCTTCGTTCCGGAACTCGCCATCTCAAGCAATTCATCGTAGCTGATTTCTTCGAGTTTCCGGGCGTCTTTGACTACTCTCGGGTCACAGGTATAGACACCATCGACGTCTGTGAAAATCTGACAAAGATCTGCGTCAATCGCTGCCGCCATCGCTATAGCGGTGAGATCCGAACCGCCCCGGCCGAGGGTAGTGATTTTCCCGTCCGGAGTTTTCCCCTGAAAACCGGCCAAAATTACGATGTTCCCGTCGTTGAGAAGTTCGTGAACTCCGCTCGGAGATATGTTGGAAATTCGAGCTTTGGTGTGAACCCCGTCGGTTTCGATTCCGGCCTGAGCGCCGGTAAGTGATACGGCCTTGCTGCCCATCGAATTGAGACACATTGCGGTCAGAGCGATGGTGGTTTGTTCCCCGGTCGCGAGAAGAACGTCCATTTCCCGGTCAGTCGGCTCACTTTCGCCGGTAACTTCATTGGCAAGTTCTATCAGACGATTGGTCACGCCGGACATCGCGGACACCACAGCTACGACCTGATGGCCTTCCGCCCGGGTATCAAGAATCCGCCTCGCGACATTCCGGATTCTTTCCGGAGTGCCCACCGAGGTTCCACCATACTTTTGAACGATCAGGCTCACGGCTGGATATATGGACCAAAAATTGAAAATGTCCACGCTCCGATTCCGGAAAATCAACCGGCGAACAGGGACTGAGCCAGCTGAGCGAAACAAGTCTCGTTGCGCAGCGGAAATAAATCCAGATCAGGAAGACATTTTTGAATCGTACTTGCGTTGCTGGCGAGCGACAAATCTGCTGAAGATCCGACCGGCAGTGATTCAACAGGGTACAGTCGCGGACCGTACCCTGTTGAATCACCCTCATTCACCGGTGGATGGTTTAGAATCATCCGGGCGCAATCCATGTTCATGGCTGCGATGGCCCGGTAGGTCAGCATGGTATGATTGATAACCCCGAGCCGGTTGGCGGCCACGATGATCACTTCGTCGCACATTTCTTTTGCGAGGTCGGCCATAGTTTGATTTTCCGTCACCGGAACGAGCCAACCACCGGCCCCTTCGACAATGACCAACTCATGCCGATCCACCAGATCCAGGTGCGCCTTCTTGATGCTTTCCAATGGAATTTCATCAGAAAAATCCATTGCAGCCAGGGGAGAAAGAGGCTGATCCAGCCAGACCGGATTGATTTCATCCAGAGAATACGGTTCGCCGGAAGCCTCCAGAAGAGCTTTGCTGTCGGACCGCCCACCGCATTCGATAGGCTTAAAACCCACCACATCGACACCGAGTTCCCGAAGTGCGCGAATGATTCCGGTGGTGAAAAAGGTCTTACCAACCCCCGTGTCAGTTCCTGTAATGAAGATCGAATGGCCCATTTTTAGCTGCCGGAACTCTGAGATGTTGCTTCAGAGTTGTAAAATTCTTTTCTTGCCCGCGCTCCATTTTCCCGTCAAGTTCTCCGCTTTCCATTTTCATGGCTTTTGATTTTCAATCTCAGACGGAGAAAGCGGCAGTTTTGCTGGAAGCGCTTCCCTATTTACAAAAATTTCGGGGGGAAACCTTCCTGATTAAAGTCGGGGGTAGTGCGATGGATAACCGCGAACTAGTGAAGAACTTGCTGCGCGATGTTGTGTTTCTCGAGATCGCCGGAATCAATCCTGTGCTGGTTCACGGGGGCGGTAAAGCCATTTCCGCGGCGATGCAGGAAACTGGTCTGGAGGCCACCTTCGTGAGCGGGCTCCGCATCACCACGGATGAAGCGATGGAAATCGTCGAGAACACGCTGAGTTCGCAGATTAACCCCGGACTGGTCGAGGATATACAGCACTATGGCGGCAAAGCACACGGTGTCCCCGGAAATACCGCTTTCATCGGCGAACGAATCTCCGGTTGGTCGGAAGACGTGAAACAGGAAGTCAGTCTCGGCCGGGTCGGGCGGGTTGTCGATTTTGATTTGAGTCGGATCGAAGCTGCTATCGCAGATAATGCAGTTCCTGTGGTTTCACCAATCGCCCGGGAAAAAGACACCGGTTTATCGCTGAATGTAAATGCCGATCTGGCGGCCAGTGCTCTCGCTTCGAAATTGAAGGCCGCGAAGCTGGTTTATCTGAGCGATGTGCTCGGTGTAATGGAAGATCCGTCGAAACCGGAGACTCTGATTCATTCAATCAAAGCCGGAGATGTAGAAGGAATGATCGGGAGCGGAATTATCGGAGGCGGGATGATTCCGAAAGTCCGTTCCTCTGTAGAAGCTCTCAATGCGGGTGTGGGAAAGGTTCACATGATCGACGGCAGAGTGTCGCACACACTGCTGCTTGAGATTTTCACCAAAGAAGGAATCGGCACCGAGATCGTAAAATGAACACCTTCGAGCGCACAGAAAAATACGTCCTGGGAAACTACGGACGCTTCCCGGTTTCCTTTGTAAAAGGCGACGGCGCGTGGATTTGGGACGAATCCGGAAAGCAATACCTCGATTTTGCTTCGGGCATTGCAGTGTGCTCGTTGGGACATTCGCCGAAATGCATGCAGGAGGTTCTGCGGGAACAGTCAGCCACGCTGATTCATTGCTCCAACCTGTATCACATCCCGAAACAGGCGGAATTGGCGGAATTTATCGTCGAAACCGCTGTGCAATTATCGGGAAAAGTATTTTTCGCCAATAGCGGCGCGGAAGCGAACGACGGGGCGGTAAAACTGGCGCGAAAATATTTTTACGATCAAAATGGCAACAGTGATCGATTCGAAGTGATTACCTGCAACAATTCGTTTCACGGACGGACCCTCGGAGGTATCGCTGCGACTGGTCAGGATAAAGTTAAAACCGGATTTGACCCATTGCTCCCCGGTTTTCTTCACGTCCCGTTTAACGACTGCGAAGCGCTTCGAGCCGCTGTTTTGGATAAGACTGCAGCGATTCTTTTTGAGCCGGTTCAAGGTGAAGGTGGCATCCACGTCGCGACTCCCGAATTTATTCAAACAGCGGTGGAGATTCGCGAACAACACGGAGTTTTGCTCATGTTTGACGAGGTCCAATGCGGCTTCGGGCGAACCGGCGACTGGTGCGGCTTTCGCTCGATTGCACCGAATGTAGAACCGGACGTCATCACCTGGGCAAAAGGTATGGCGGGCGGATTTCCGATGGGGGCGATGTGGATCAGCGACAAATGCGCCGGTTCCCTGGGGCCGGGCACTCACGGCTCTACCTTTGGCGGAACACCGCTGGGATCGGCCGTTGCTCTCGCCGTTTTACAGGAAATCGGGAATACCGGGTGTCTGGACAATGTGCGCAACCTCGAGAACTATATTCGTGAGCGGGTTGAAGGCTGGAATTTCCCCCACATACAAGGCTTACGGGGCCTTGGTCTGATGCTTGGTTTTATTCTCAACGAAGACGCTTTTGGCGAGGTCTCCCCTTCCCCGTCCATTTATCTGGTCAATCAACTCATGAAAGCCGGACTTCTCACCGTTCCAGCCGGTGCATCGGTGGTGCGATGGCTTCCGCCGCTCAATACAACGAAAGAGGAGATCGACAAGGCTTTCGAAATCATGGAGGATGTTATTGCTGAATTATGAATCACTTGCTTGGAATTGAAGATCTGTCGGGCGAGGAAATCACTGACCTCGTATACCTGGCACAGTCGTTGAAATCGAAACGGGGAAATCATCGTGTTCTTCCGTTGGCCGAACAAACCTGGGCAATGATTTTTACCAAGTCATCGACTCGTACCAGGGTCAGCTTCGAAGTGGGGATTCATGAACTGGGCGGGCGGCCCATGTTTTTGAACGCCAATGATATCCAGTTGGGACGCGGCGAACCTATTAAGGATACCGCCCGTGTTTTGGGTAGAATGGTCCACGGCTGTGTGATTCGTACTTTTGATCAGCAGGATGTCGTGGACTTCGCTGAGTTCGGTAAAATACCCACAATCAATGCGTTAACCGATGAGGAACACCCCTGCCAAATTCTTGCCGACCTGTTAACCATTCGGGAAAAACTGGGCACCTGGGACGGAAAAAAAATCGTATTTTTCGGAGATGGTGACTGCAATATGGGACGCAGTTGGGCCTGGGCATCGAAGCGACTCGGCTTCGATCTGACCATCGCCGCCCCGCGCGAATTTCAACCCCGGGCAGAGTTTATCGAACGGCTTGGAGATTCCCCTTTGACCATAACCGACGATCCCCGGGCCGCGGCGGAAGGCGCCGATGTGCTATATACTGATACCTGGGTAAGCATGGGCAAAGAAGCGGAAGCCGCTGACCGGCTCAAAACGTTGGCTCCCTATCAGATCAATCATGACTTGATGAAACTGGCGAATTCCGATGCTATCGTGCAACACTGTTTGCCGGCGTACCGGGATAAAGAACTGACGGAAGCCCTTCTTGAAGAAAGAGCTACGGAAATTTTTGACCAGGCGGAAAACCGCCTTCATGCACAGAAAGCGGTTCTGGTGAGACTCGCTGACATAGGCTTCAGCACCTGAACAAGTAATGGAAACTCAACAGTGGTTTTACGAACAAAACGGCGCACAGGAAGGTCCTGTCTCTGATTCGGCAATTCAGGCTATGCAGGCAGCCGGTACGATCAACGGCCAAACTCTGGTCTGGCGGGAAGGATTGCAAGACTGGGTGCCGTTGGCCAATTCGGAACTGTCAACTGGTGCCAGCTATCCACCGGCGAACCATTCATTCTTCCCCAGGCAGGCCCGGCTCAAATCCGATTTCAATTTCGGCATATTCGATGTGATCGGGAAAAGCTGGAAAGTCATGGTTTCCGACTTTTGGCCGTTTGTTGGCTTTTACGCCCTGGTACAGGTTATCATCGGTTTTGCCTCGAACCTGGTTTTTCCGGTTTTCTTCATGCTGTTTCCGATGATGGGCGGCTACATGTATTACACCTTAAAACGGGTGCGGGGACAGAATGGAGATCTCGAAAACCTGTTTGACGGCTTTAAAAGAAGATTCGGTTCTCTGGTAGCGATATCCACGCTGATGTGGATTCCGATTTTCGTCGTTTTGCTGCCGTTCATTGGCTTCTTTATCTACATCACCAGTAATGAAGCATGGGCGGAAGCGAATCCAGGAATGGTGATAGGTGGTCTATCCGGTGGTCTCCTGTTACTGGGACTGGTTTCCTCGATATTCGGAACCATTGCCACTCTCGCCGCGTTGCTATGTCTGGATTGCGACGCGAGTTGGAATAACGCACTGGGCCTCGCGACAAAAGCCTACATGAAACATTTTTTCAAGATGACGATTTTCAGCATCATTGCCTACTTCCTGCTGAATATCGGAGTGCTCTTTTTAGTTGTAGGAATGTTCATCAGCGGTGCATGGATGGTTACCGCGTTTTCGGTATTATACGAAGAGGCTTTTGGCGATCAACAAGCGGGCGAATGAGCTGGAGCGGACCTATTGCAGAAAAGATCAGTGAAGCGATAAAGAACGGGAATTTAACGCAACCTGAAGATCTAAAAGGCAAAAAGGTGGATCTGGATGCCTACTTCGCGACGCCCCATCACTTGCGCATGGGTTATTCCATTCTCGCAAGTTCCGGTTTCCACCCACTTGAAGTGGATATTCTGAAGCAGATGGAAAAGCTTGAAAAGAAGATTGCCGCCGGGGCGGAACAGGAAAGGCTTGAGGAGTTGAAAATGGAATTCAACTCCCTCACCGCTAAACTGAACTTACCAAACAGGCGTTAAATGCTCCTGTTGTTATTCCCAACTGGTCAAAACCGAACGTTCGCTGGGCCACCAGTTCTGAATATCCGCCGCCATGCGGGCGACGACTTCCGGATTTTCCGCAGCCAGATTTTTGTTCTCATGAGGGTCGGCCAGTAAATCGTAAAGCTGAGGTCTCTTTTCGGTTCTCGGATGAGAAGATTTGTACCGTCCTACTTCGCCGTCGTACGTGAGGATTAATTTCCATTTCCCTTCCACCAACCAGCGGTAGAGAAGTGAGTCGTCCGGGTTTTCCACATTGGCTACATCGTGCGCAAATCCTTCACCAAAGACTTTCTTCCTCGGAGAAGCTTCACCACTCTTCAAACAGGGAAGTAAATTCATTCCCGGCATGGATTCCGGTGCCTCCAGTCCGGCGGCAGCCAGCATGGTTGGAACAATGTCAATACTGGAGCACAGTTGCTCACCTCGATCCCCGGCTTCAATCACACCCGGCCAACTGAAAAGAGTAGGTTGGCGCACGCCACCTTCATTACAGGATTGCTTTGAGCGTGGGGCATACTTTTTGACATTCTCGCTCTGGATCCATCCGTTATCGCAGATATAGACAAACAAAGTGTTATCAGTTTGTCCTTTATCGTCGATATAATCGATAAGCTGGCCGCAGGTTTGATCAAACCATTCACACATCGCGTAGTATCGCGCGACAAACGGGGAGTCCACTTTTGCTTTGTACTTATCAAAAAGTTCTTTGGGTGGAGTGTGCGGCGTGTGGGGCATAAACGGAGCGTACCAAAGATAAAAAGGCTTCTTTTCTGAAACCGAGTGATCAATAAAATCGAATACGGGCTTCATGCCCTCCCGACCGATTTTCAATCCATCGTCCCCGTGGCGCCCACCCGGTTTGGGAAAGCCTCTGGTCATTCCGTGGGTGAAACCACCACGGGAAAAACTTCCTTCCCACCATTTTCCCGACTGATGACAGAGATAGCCGTTTCCGCTGAGGATCCGGGCTATCGTCGGATTTTTGTCGACATTGGAAATCAAAGCTTCACGGAGTTGATCGTACTTCTCCTTCTCTTTTACGGGGTGCGCCAGGGTGTGGGCCGGATCGTTGCCGCTAATTTTATGTTGGTGGGTGTATAAGCCGGTCGCAAGTGTCATCAAAGCCGGTCGGCACAGCGCGGTAGGGACATATCCCCTCCGGAACACAGCGCTTTTCGTTGCGAGTTTATCCAAATGCGGAGATTCGATATGCTCATGCCCCATAAAGCTGTAGTCCGTCCACGCCTGGTCATCTGAGAGTAACAGGACAATATTTGGTGGATTTTCGGCCCTGGCGGTCAGTCCGGAAAACAGCGCTAGAACCGATAAAATGGTAATCTTCGTACGTTGATGCATGCGCCAAATAACGCGACTGGCCGGATTAGTCAAAGCCGCGAAAACGCTGCCGGCTCCTGGAAGCATTTGGAATTCTGTTAGCGATACCGTCGATATTAGTCCAGGATGGCCCTGATGGCAGCAAAGAAGCATAGCGATCCGGAGCAGTGGAAAGAATCGTATCTAAAGACCTTCAAATGGATGGTTTTCGGGCGATCATTCGAAGACAAAATTGCCGCTCTATACCGGGCCGGAAAAATCACCGGCGGCGTCTACCTGGGGCGTGGGCAAGAGGCATTCAGTGCCGCACTCGGTGCCCAACTCGATCAATCGGGTGGCGACATTTTTGCCGGATTGATCCGGGATCAGGCAGGCAGGATGGCCTTTGGGGAACCCCTCATTGATGCAGCGCGGACCTATTTGGGATCTGTCGAAGGCCCTATGAAAGGCCGTGACGGCAATATTCACCGGGGGCTTCCTTCAAAAGGGATGCCGGCCATGATTTCCCACCTCGGATCGTTGATCGCCGTCGTCAACGGCATGCTGATAGCCAAGCGATTTAAAGGCGAATCAGGCGTGGTAGGCGGCGCCACAATCGGTGATGGAGGAACTTCCACGGGCGCATTTCACGAAGCGATGAACCAGGCGGCGGTGGAAAAGCTGCCTCTCGTGGTTGCAGTGGCAAACAACCAATATGCCTACTCTACCAAAGAGGACCGGCAGTTTGCCTGCGAAAGCCTCGTGGATCGCGCGAAAGGCTACGGAGTTTCCGGCTATTCTATCGATGGCACCGACCCTCTCGAATGTGTCGAAGTTTTTTCCGAAGCAATTAGCAAAGCCCGCTCCGGAGCGGGCCCGCAAATGGTGGTAGGCCGGATGCTCAGACTGGCCGGCCACGGCGAGCATGATGATGCCCGATACGTCGCCGCATCGGCCCGCGAAGATCATTTCGGGCGGGACTGCAACAAAGTTGCGGTTGAACAAATTCTCCAGAATGGCTGGATGACTGAAATGGAAATCGAACAACTCAAACAACGAATCCAAAAAGAAGTCGAGGAGGCGACAGTACAGGCCCAAAGTGAATCTTCACCCAGTCCGGTTAAAGAAACCTGGCAGGCCATTTCCAGTTCGGACCTGGTCGAAAGTGAAAATACATGGCGGAGCTAATTTGAAGTCTGGTTTTCCTAACCAATCCGGCTGTTGAACCGTTTCAATTTCGAATGATGAAATATCTGATCACAGCTTTTCTCCTGATTTTCTCTGTCTGCAGCCAGGCCGCTGATGTCGAAGTGATTGTTCACGGCGTGGATCGCCCCGGCGGCACCTTGATGGTAGGCTTTTACAACAACGCCAGCGACTTTCGAGTGAATGAACTTCCGGAGTCTCCGAAGGTCCCCGTAAAAGCTCCCGGACCGGTTATCACAACGGCCAGGAACCTGCCTCCCGGCCTTTACGCCGTGGCAGTGGTTTGGGACACCAACGGGAACGGAGTGCTGGATACCAAAGGCCGTTTTAAGATTCCTGTCGAACCTTACGGCTTCTCCAATAATCCCAAAACAAGATTCGGACCTCCCGAATTTGCCAAGTGTGTTTTCCGCGTGCCGGAGAACGGCGGCAGGATCGAAGTGTTTCTGAAGTAATATTTGCGGATCGATTGATCGGCAAAAAGCGCAATCAGGATTGACTCATAATTTGATTTCATTCCGTGCCGTCTCTACATTTCGAGATGGTCCAAAATTTTTGGTATTTAGTAATTATTTCGGCGATTATGGCCGTTTACAATTTGTCCGCAGAGGAAATCCTGCGCGACAATGACCGGGTGGCCTTCATCGGGAATACTTTTGTCGAGAGAGCCCAAAGTTACGGCCACATCGAGAGCCATATACTGGTTGCGTCGGAGGCAAAAAATCTCGTTTTCCGAAATCTCGGTTGGAGCGGTGACTCAGTTTTCAATGATGCCCGCTCGTATTTCGGCCCACCTTCAGAAGGCCGGGAACGGCTCGGTAAAGCAATCAGTGAGATGCGCCCGAATGTCGTCATGATCTGCTATGGCACCGGAGCAGCCATGTCGATCAACCAGCAGTGGACTAACGAACAAAACGCAGTGACTTCGGTAATCGGGGCTGGTTTGGAATCGGATCTGGATGTTTTTATCTCCGGCTACCGCCAGTTGATTGACAATATCCGCAACTCCGCCGGCAAAGACCTGCGCGAGATCATCTTAATCACTCCGCCTCCTCTGGAGAATCTCGGGCCACCTCTACCCGATCAGGTGGAAAATAACAAAAATCTGGCCGCTTTTTCAAAAGCTATCGTGAAGCTCGCCAGGGAGAATAACTACAAGACGATCGATCTGTTTTCGGCCATTGGGCATTCCGGCGAGGTTGCCGAACCTGCGCTCACTGAAAATGGAATCCACTACGGTGATGCTGGTTATCAGATGATCGCCAATCACATAATTACCGGCCTGAAACTGCCCGCTGAGAGAATCGCCAAATCCGATTACTCGAAGTTCACTCAACTTCGCTCGGAAATTGTTGAGAAAAACCGGCTCTTTTTCCATCGCTGGCGCCCCGCCAACGAAACCTACCTGTTTCTGTTCCGTAAACATGAGCAGGGAAACAATGCCAAAGAAATCCCGATGTTTGATCCGCTCATTAAAGAAAGAGAAGCAACGATCAACGAAATCCGGACCAAAATCCAGAATCCTTCTAAACCTGCCTGATATGACACCAATCAACTTTTTCAACAGACTGTACCCTGTTAGGTCATGGACTGTACCCTGTACGGTCATCATTGTTGCGGTCGTTTCGGGACTGGCTACCGCACAAAACGGGCTGCGCGATATTCCCAGCACTGACGTCAAAGACCAGGCGGCCGGTTTTAAACTTCCGGAAGGAGCCAAAATCAACATTTTCGCGGCTGAACCGCTTCTGAAAAAACCCGTCCATATGAACTGGGATACTCAGGGCCGACTCTGGGTGGTGAGTAGTCCGCTTTATCCCCACATCGCGCCCGGACAGGAAGAGATCGATCAGGTCATTATTCTGGAAGATACTGATGGAGACGGCACGGCTGACAAATCGACCGTGTTTGCCGATCATTTGCATATTCCGACAGCGGTCCTCCCCGGCGATGGCGGTGCCTATGTGGCCAACTCCACTGAAATGCTGTTTTTAAAGGACACCGACGGAGACGGTAAAGCAGATCACCGACGGGTCGTGCAGTCCGGATTTGGCACCGAGGACACGCACCATCTCCTCCACACCTTTCGCTGGGGCCCGGAAGGCATGATCTGGATGAATCAATCAATTTACATACACAGTCATCTTGAAACTCCCTACGGAATTCGGCGATTGTTGGGCGGTGGTATGTGGAGTTTCCGTCCGGAGACGCATCGGGCAGAGGTTTTTATGAAAGGCCTGATCAATCCGTGGGGCCATGTTTTTGACAAGTACGGCCAAAGCTTCATGACCGATGGCGCCGGCAGCGAGGGCATCAATTTTGTCTATCCGAAATCAGTGTTTCGCACTTCGCCCGGAGCATCCCGGTTTCTCTCCGGACTAAACCCCGGCCAACCGAAGCATTGTGGCGCAGAGGTTTTAAGCGGCGCACATCTGCCGGAGGAATACATCGGAACGATTGCTGCAGCGGACTTCCGCGGCCATAGGGTGAATCGATTTAAAGTCACAGAAAACGGCACCAGTGCCTACACCTCAACCCAGGTGGAAGATCTGGTTAGCTGCACACACCGGGCTTTCCGACCGATTGATGTAAAAATGGGGCCGGACGGAGCCGTTTACATTGCCGACTGGTACAATCCGATCATCCAGCACGGGGAGGTCGATTTCCGCGATGAGCGAAGGGACCACGAGCACGGACGTATCTGGCGGGTCACCTTTGAAGACCGCCCTCTCGACAAGAAAGCAGATCTCAGCAAGATGAACGAGGAATCCCTCGCTAAGCTGGCCGGGCCGGTAGGTTGGAACGAGCAAATGGCTACTGTCGAACTGCGGATGCGGGAGAAAGACGCCGCCCTGGCCGGGATCAAATCAGCGTGGAAAACAGAGGGTGATAGTGATCTGAAAAAACTCCATCTTATCCAGGCTTCCCAGGCAACCAACCAGTTCCGGAAAGACTGGGCCGTTGATCTGGCGATAAATTCGAAGTCTCCGCAGGTGCGCGCCGGTGCCATCCGGGCCATTTACTACCACGCTTCAGAAACTACCGCAGCGAAGGAAGTAGCGGAAAAAGCCGTGAAGGATCCGCACCCGAGGGTTCGGCTTTGGGGCGTCAGCCTTTTGAGTGAACTCCCCTACCCCGATACGGTTCAAACTGCTCTTTGTGCTTTGGAGGGGATAGAAGAACCGGATGATTTTCTCGATTTCGCCGTTTGGAACATTTGTCGTGAACACGACTACAAGTGGCTCAGTGCCGCAGAGTCAGGCAACCCTTTTGAAACACCCGCTCAGCTGCTCTACGCAATGAGTGCGGTGAACACCAAAACCGGAAGCGCCAGTTTATTTTCTGCACTGAAAAACGGCAAATTTGCTTCGCAGAAAGATATTTCCGACTTGTGTGAATGGGCGGCGCGATCTGCCAGCCCTGACCAGCTGGATGTACTGTTTTCGAAAGCCAAAGAAAAGGATACAGCGGACGCTCAAAAGTCGATCATCCTCGCTTCACTTGCCAATGCCGCCAAACTTCGCCGAACCAAACCAAAAAGCGATTTGGATTCAGTAACCGATTTTCTGAAATCAAAAAACAACGCGATTTTTGAGCAGGCGGCCCTGCTCGCCGGGTATTGGAAAATTTCTTCGGCCCGAACGGACCTGGAAAAGGCCTTTCTCGGAAAAGACGCATTTCGTGCCAATGCAGCTTTAGCCGGTCTGCGGGTGTTTGGCGGTGCCCAAACAGGTGAGTTTCTCAGTCAGCTGGCCCGGAATCCCAAAGCGCCAATCAGCCAAAGGACCCGGGCTATTACTGGACTGTCGAAATTCAGCCCGGCAGCCGCAGCGCGAATTGCCGCAGCCAGCCTGCCGACTTTTCAAGATACAGCGGCTGCCGGGGAAGTATTTGCCGCATTCCTGTCCAACAACAACGCCACAACCCACCTGACGAACGCCTTGTCAGCCAAGGGCGTCACCTTGCCGGAACCGGTTGCTCTGGCCGGCATTCAGAAAGCCTCCGGTGCGGCAACTAAACCGGACGCACTGATTAAAGCCATTCAAAAAGCCGGCAGCTTGAAGCCGATGAAAATGGCGCTCACCGCAGAGGAAATGGAAGCGATGATGAATGCGGTGGCGACAACAGGCGATCCACACCGGGGGGAAATTGTGTATCGTCGCGCCAGCCTCCAGTGCATGGTATGCCACGCGATTGGCGGCGCAGGAGGAATTATCGGACCCGATCTTGTGAGTATCGGGTCGTCTGCGCCGGTCGATTATCTGATTGAATCGCTGCTTGAGCCAGGAAAGAAAATCAAGGAGGGATATCACACCACTTTGGTTACTCTGAAAAACGGCGACACCTTTGCCGGGGCAGTGGCCCGGGAAGATAAAAACGAAATCGTAATTCGGGACGCGGCCGGAAACGAAAACCGCATTGCGAAAAATCAGATCAAAAATCAGACAATCAGCCCGGTTTCCCTGATGCCACCCGGACTGACTCTGCAGCTTCGCGAAGATGAATTCATCGATCTGGTGAGATTCCTGTCTGAACTCGGCAAAGAGGGTGATTTCAAGACTACTGCCACTACCTACATCCGAAGCTGGCAGGTGCTGCAACCTCATGAGAGAACCCGTGACGATATCGGATTTTACGGCAAAAAGATTTTCGGCGAGGACGACAAAACCTATCAGTGGACGAAGCTTTATGCCAAAGTGGACGGCCATCTGCCGGTAAATGAAATGCCCTCTGTCGTGGGTAGAGGGAGGAATCGCTATGGTGTTGCCCGTTTCGAATTCAAAGCTCCGTCAAACACCAAACTGAAGCTGAAGATCGAAGGAAAAACGAAAGATATGAACCTGTTCTTAAACGAGCAGGAGATCGAACTTCCGGAAAATGGCAATGCGGCCCAGCTTGATATTCCCGTGAAACCCGGAGACCACCGAATCACTATCAGTGGTCTCAAAGGCTGGGGACTCGATCAGTTTCGGGTGGCAGTCGTTGATGCCGGCAAAGCCGACCTCCAGTGAGAATCTATTAAGCGAACAGCTTTTCTACATATTCGGCTTTAACAAGTTCTCTCGGTTGATTGAGGTGGTTGTAAACAATCGTCTGGGGATCAATCGCCATACTGTGGTAAATCGTAGCAAGGATTTCCGTAGGATGAACCGGGTCCTCAACCGGAGCACTGCCGGTTTTGTCGGATTTTCCGTGCACATATCCGCGTTTAATTCCGGCACCGCCGATCACAGCTGTATAACAATAAGGCCAGTGATCGCGGCCATCGGCGCTGTTTCCGTTGCCGGAGGTGGAAACCCCTTTCTCCGGGCTGCGTCCGAATTCTCCGATCGCCACAACCAGCGTTTCATCCAGCATGCCCCGGTCATCGAGATCCTGAAACAGGGCGGACAGTCCGGAATCCAGCATGGGCGCTGATTCATCTTTCATCCGCTTCGGCAGTCCGACATGGTGATCCCAACTGTGATTGCTGGAGTTCGCCACTTTCGGCCAGACAACTTCGACGACTTTTGTTCCGGCTTCGACCAGCCGCCTTGCTAACAGACAGCTTTGGCCGAAGGTATTTCTGCCATACATATCCCGGGTTTTCTCCGATTCAGCTTCTATATTAAACGCGTCGCGAGCCCTGCCTGACACAATCAGATTCAAAGCTTTATCATAATATTCGTCGAGGTTGTAATTCTCTACCGCTTTATCGATGATCGGCATCTGTGCATTGAGCGCCTCACGTAGCTTGGCGCGCCTTTGCAACCGGAGGGAAAACACATCCGGACGGAGTTGGAGGTCATCCACCTTGAGCGAATCCATCTTCGTCATATTCATGTCATCGCCTTCCGGGAACAGATAGTAAGGGTCGTAGGCTTTACCCAGGAAACCGGCCGTTCCGCCTTTATTAACCACATTTGATTCCTGCAGAGGGCGCGGCATCACGACGAACGGCAGCATTGGTTCATCGGTAGGTTTCAAGCGGATGATATTGGAACCGAAGTTGGGGAAATCCTTCGGTGAAGGAGGCTCCAGTTGACCGGAGGGACTGACCTTGTCAGTCGTGTAACCGGTCATGATCTGATAGATCGCAGCGGTGTGATTAAACAAGCCGTTGGGGGTATAGCTCATCGAGCGAACCGTAGTAAATTTGTCGTTCACCTTCGCCAGTTTCGGAAGCACCTCGGTGTATTGACAGCCATCCACTTTGGTATTGATCGGTTTAAAGATGGATCGAACCGTATCGGGAGCATCAGGTTTGGGGTCCCACAAATCGAGGTGACTTGGCCCGCCCTGCAAATAGAGCATAATGACTGACTTCGCATTGCCCCACCCCGGTCGACCCGAAAGAACTGAAGCGGCACTGGCATTTTGAACGGCGAGAATATTGTTCAAACTCATTCCCAGCATTCCGGCCCCGCCGAATCTTAGAAAATCCCGTCGCCCCGGTTTTAAATGGGGATCACAGAGATCTTTTGCGATTTCACCTGGTAGTCTGATCATAATATGTAGTGGGTTGGATTTCCTTTGCTATAAAATGTTCACTTTCGAATTATCGATTGAACAGGAAAGACGGATTGTTAATAAGCGCCCAGGTCAAATCCTGAGCAGCCGTTAATCTGCGGTTTGCGGCCTGCCGGTTGGAGTATCCCATATCCTGGCGTAGTTGTTGCAGACGGTGATCATCCACCACAGGTTGCTCCGCTACTTTGATGGCATTTTCCAGCGAAATCAGTTTCGGATCTTTCGGAATCGGCCGCTGCAAGCGAAGATGAGTAAACCTGGCTTTTAAATAGTCCGCATTGTTATCCCGAACATATTCGGTGAGTGCTTTACTTTCATCCGCAGTGCGACTGGCCGGTGATTTCGTTACCAGGTTCGCGATATTCGCCGGGAGACCTTCATTTAAAGGATCGGGATCTGAAGTATACCAAATACGAAATCGTCCAATTGGATAGTCGCCCCCGCTATACCGGTTCATGATCGTTAGATTGAGCTTCGTGCCATCAGGATTGCCCTTGAATGTTTCCTTTAACTTCAGCATCGCCCGGTGCGGTTCCATATAATTGGCACCGCCAATCGCCCAGCCTTTATCAGAACGATCGGTTTTCCCGTTAAATACATTTTTCACACTGAATCCCTGCTGATTGAAGTCAGCCCTGGCGTCAGAGAATACGATATTTTTCCTTTTCTTCGGATCCGGTGAACTGCCATCCTGCAGCTGCACTTCTGTTATCACAAAATTGCCGTTGTTATTCAGCCCGGGGCCATAGCCACCGAAGGTTTCGTCAGGAATGGCTTCAATCATGAGTCCGGTGACCGGTGTATCTTTCCAGTCGGCAACTAATATAAAGTCAAGATTGCGGGCTTTGTTCCCGGATGTAGACCGGATCGATCCATCAGCAAGTTTTTCCACCTTCGACTTATCCGATGCAGTAACCGCTGAAACAGGCAGAACCGACCATTTCGTCCACAAATCGGAAGGTTTAACCGTCTGGACAAACTCTTCAGCCAGTTTGGGAAGCTGAGCCTCTTTATCTTTCAAAACTTTGGCCGCTTCCGCCACTTTGCTCTTCTGATCGGCTAACGCCGCCTGGCGTTTTTTATCATGCTCGGGAAGGTATGCATTGAGAGTTGCCCTGGCCTGATTGATTTTACGAAAGCGGGCGATTTCCAGTTCGGATTTCTTCGCCACCCAATCACTTTCCGCCTTCGCCAATTGTTGAATCAACGTTTCGTGATCTTTCTCGATTTCGGTAAAACTAGCCAGTGCCGCCTTGATCTCCTCTGCATTGGGAGAACGACTCAAAACCCGGTAGTAGATTTCTGAAACGAGTTTTTTGTCATCCGGATTTTGATGGATGAGTTCGGCCAGTTCACTGTTTTCCGCACCAACTGCGTCGGCAATGGCCGGGCCGGAAAGAAATGCCATCACCGCGCTCATCTGCATATCAGCCGATCTTTCGCACTCACAGGAACTTTCGCGAACCGGTCTCCCCAAATTGGCAAGAAACCCGGATTTCAAATCGAGCTTTGCATCATAGAGCTGACTGGCGCGAATCCCTTTGCCGGCACCGGGAATATCCGGAGTCGCTCCGGTAACGGCGTACACGGCATCGAAAAGTACCTCGGCCGGAAGCCGCCTTGCCTTTGCGTGGGAGAAATTGATTTCGTCGGTCTCATTCCATTTGTTTGTCCGAATCGACAGCTGATAGGTCCGGGAATTGCAGATTTCTCTCATCAGTTCTCTGATATTAAAACCGGAGCCAACGAAATGATCCGTCAGATACTCCAGCAGCTGCGGATTTGAAGGCGGATTACCGGCCCGGATATCATCGAGAGGTTCAATGATTCCGGTTCCAAGTAAATAGCCCCAGATCCGGTTTGCATAACTGCTGGCGAAATACTGATTATCAGAACTCGTAATCCACGCCCCCAGCTTTTCACGCCGACTGGGTTTACTCGGAATTTTATAGTCTACCGGGGCCAGTTTCGTTTCATAGGGGAATTGGGGAGGTTGGATCTCTCCGGTTCGGTCGTGTTTTATTTCGCCTTCCGTTTTATCGGAAATCACTTCATATAAAGGTTTGGCACCTTCCACCGCCGTTCCGGCCAGGTTTTGTTTGGGCGCATTCTTCGTGTCTCTGGCCAAATTAACCTGAGAGAAATAGGCGGCCGTTTCATAATACTGGTCCTGGGTCCAACGCTCGAAGGGGTGATCGTGGCACTTATTGCAGTTAAATCTCGTAGCGAGGAAAAGATGGGTCGTATTCTCCATGATTAAATCAGGCTCACGAAGAATCTTGTAGTAGGATGCTGCGGGATTTTCCTTGTTGGATCCGGATGCAGTTACGATTTTGTAAACAAACTCATCGTACGGAGTGTTGGCGGCGACCTCTTTTCTGATCCATTCGCGGAAAAGCCGGGCCCCTTCTCCTCCCAGGAATTTGGAATTCACCTGTAACATGTCGGACCACTTATTCGTCCAGTGGTCGATGTACTCCGGAGAGCCTATGAGTTGATCGATGATTTGGGCACGCTTCTCCCGCATGGGTCGCTTATCCGCCACAAACGCTCTCGTAGTGTCTGACGACGGCGGCAGGCCGGTCAGATCAAGATAAATTCTTCGGATAAACTCTTCATCCGTACAAGTCTCGCCCGGCTTAATCTTCATCCGCTTCAATTTGGCGGCGACCAGTTTATCAATCGTGCTCCAATTCTCCGGCTCCTCCCAGGTGAATCCGGAGCGGTCTCCCATCACAGTTAAAGTAGTAGCTGCGTAGGCCCCTTCATACCTTGCCAGCACAGGCGCTTCTCCCCGCCGAATCGTATTGATCAACCCGAAATCATCGTGTTCAGCCACTTCGGTATTCCCTGACTCAATGTAGGCCTCGTGAGTGACGTCGCGACTTTTGCCGTCGGCCCAGTGCGCGACGACCCGCAACTGCTGCATTCCGCCAATCTCCTGAACGACAGGATCCTTTGGATAGAGCTCGATCCGGGCGACTTTTGGTGTGCTTTGATCGAGGCGGGCACCCTCTGCAATCCACTGCCTAATCGTTGCGTAGTAATCTGATCCAGTCCCGGTGAGTTTTCCTCCTTCATGAGGCACTGCCCCGGTAGCCTTCAACAGCATCAACGAATCGTCCGGCGACGAATAGTTCACCCTGCGCCCGGCGTGGTCGTCACCAAAGGCCCGGACATCGAACAGTGGGTCATATCCGCGCAAGCTGAGTTTAAATCCGTTCTTCCCATCTTTTGCCCCGTGGCAGGTTCCCATGTTGCATCCGAGTCGGGAAATCACCGGATTCACATCTCTGATAAAATCGGGATGGAAATCACTGTTGAGTCCGGATACCGAAAGGTCCACATCAGCAGAAATGCCTTCGCGGATCATTGCGGTGACCTTGCCCTGCCCTTCTTTCTTCGGCTTAATGATTCCGGTCTTTCCCACTGTGCCCAGATCAGACTCAATTTTCCATTGAACACGACGGGTCACATCAGCAGTGAGGCCGGAGTCTAATTTCGCCGTGACGATAAACTGGGAATATTCGCCGGGAGATTTTAACTCCACCGAGGACGGGAAAATGGTCAGTCCGGTGATTGATTTCAAATCCGGGAACTTTTCCGACGAGAAATCGTGGCCCTTTCCCTTACTCAAGTCAGTGTTATCACCTTCACCGGAATTCTTTTTCCCTGGTTTGATCTCAACCGGAATAAAAGTTTTTACTTCACTAAGATCGGCTGAGTTCAGCAAACGAATTTTGCCGTCTTCGGACCCTACCGCGATCATTTTTCCGTCCGGTGAGTAATCAACCGAGAACGCCGCCATATCGATGTCGACACTCTTGATCAATTTCGCATTCTTTGTGTGAAATTCCTCCAGCTTATCGCTTTTGTTATCACTGGCCCTGGTTGACCGGCGCACTGTTTCGAAAAGCTTTTTCAGTTCCGGAGTTATCGTGGCATCGTAAACCGAGTGGTAGATGTTGATCTGTCCTTTGCCGTTTAGCGACGATACAGCGGCAAACTGTTCCCCATCCGGGCGGAAGGAAACGTCCCAGATCCTCCCTTTCATCGCCGGGTATTTGCGAATCAAATTGGCATTATCGCCGATTTTCCGCACGGTCTCCCGTTTCATTCGATAGATTTGAGGAACTCCATCTGAACCTCCTACGAGCACGTGATTCTGCTTCGGGTGTCGCTCGATCGCATTGATCCCGCCTTTGAGTGCTCCAGGCGTGATTGATGTCAAATTGTCCACAAAACGCTCCGTTTTGACTTCGGTGAGTTTCGTCGTCATGTCGCGACCGACCGAAACGAGAAATTCGCCTTTGATTCCCCAGTCAGTATCGAGAACCCAGTCATTGTGACTTCCCATAAACAAAACTTGTTCTCCATTCATGGCATTGATTGCTCGAACCGTGTTGTCGGGAAGGCCAAAAGCGATCAGTTTCCCGTCAGGAGACCAGCTCGCTCCATAAGCCGTATCGTAGCCAACCGGTTTGGACATTTTTAATTCCCGCTTTGCCACATCCCACACCTGAATTTCCCCCATTCGTCCCGGCAGCCCGCCCGCCACAGCGAGAAATTTTCCGTCGGGAGAAAATTTTACTCTTTCGATTCTTTCCGATAAACCGACAAATCGAGTTTCGAGGCCGCTTCCATCAGCTTTGTAGAGCAGGACTTCATGAAACCCGGACAGAGCGATCAACTTTCCATCCGGCGAAAAGTCGAGTGAAGTTGCCATAGGGGCCACCTGGTAGCGGGGCGGATTTTGCTGCGAAAATTGCTGCTTTGCATTCGGCGGCGTATCATCTTTTGCGCCCTGTGCGATCCATTTTTTTACCAACGCGACTTGATAATCCGACAGCGGTTCATCTTTTGGTGGCATCTCCGGGCGCTTTTCCCCTTCCTGAGTCGTGATCAATTCGATCATATAGGATTCGTGAGGCTTGCCCGGTAACACCGCTGCGCCGGTATCGCCGCCCGCAATCAATCCCGGGACATCGGTCATCACGTACCCGGATTTTAGTTTCGCCGGTTGATGGCAGCCCTGACAATTGGCCTGAAGTAGTGGACGCACGTCGTGGTAGTAGGAAACTGTTTCAGGCAAAGGCTCGCTTTTTTCACTTCCGAAACAAAAAGTGGAGACGATAATCAAAGGGAGAAAAAACCGGTGGTAGTTTTTCATAACTAAACAGAGACAAGACCAAAATTACCATAATTCAGCCGAAAGTTCTGAACAATGGCGTACTCACGTTGGAATCAGTCCGTAAGAGAATTCGAATCGATAAAACAAAAAATAAATTCCTTAAATTCTTGTGAATACCTCAAGTAAACATAATAGATTGCGACACATATTTACCCACCGTCTATGAAATCACTTTGGTCCGATACTGACGCAGCAAATTTTAACGGAGATCTCGCCATGCGGGTCTACACATCGCAACTTCTCGGTGCAAACCCGGAACTGGTTCTTCATGGCGGAGGTAATACTTCGGTAAAAATCAGTGAAGAAGATTTTTTCGGCGATCCCGTAGACGTGCTTTATGTAAAAGGTTCCGGTTGGGATCTTGGCACCATCGAGGCAGAAGGCTTCGCTCCGGTCCGGATGAATGCCCTGCTGAAAATGGCGGCGCTCGAAGAATTAAGCGACCCCGTAATGGTAGCGCAACAACGCGCCGCGATGCTCAATCCATCCGCCCCCAATCCCAGCATCGAAGCCATACTCCACGCCGTGATTCCGCAGAAGTTTGTCGATCACACACATGCAAACGCTGTTGTGGCTCTCACCAATCACAAAAACGGTGAACAGACCATCCGCGAGGTGTATGGCGACCGGGTTCTTATCGTTCCCTACGTAATGCCCGGCTTTGATCTCTCCAAACAAGTGGCAAAGCAACTTTCCGAAATCGATCCGACATCCATCGACGGTCTGATTCTAATGAACCACGGAATCTTCACCTTCCACGATGACGCGAAGAAGAGTTACGAGCTGATGATTGAACTCGTAACAATGGCGGAGGAGCATCTCGCGAGCCAGACAGGAGCTTACTCCGCGCCAACCGCTGCAGCCGAAGAGAATTTGGAGGAGTTGGCGCTGATCCGCAGAAAGGTCGGCGGACTGAAAGGCTCGCCGGTCTATGCGAAAATCGATCAATCTCCGGAAGCAGTGGGCTTTTCCTCCCGCCCGGATGTCGCCGATCTTGCCACCCGGGGTCCGCTGACACCCGATCACACCATTCGCACCAAAAGAATTCCAGCCGTTATTGGCGAAAGCATTGAGGAGTCGATCGCCGGTTTTGCTGCGGATTACGAAGCCTACTTTCAGGAATACAACAAGGGCGAAACCATGCTCTCTGCCGATCCGAAATGGGTCGTGTGGCCTGGAAAAGGCGTGATCAGCTTTGGCTCCACCGAGAAAGAAGCAGGAATTATCCAGGACATCATCACACACACCTGGAAGACGATCCAGATTTCGGAAGCTGCATTTGAAGGTGGATGGAAACCGCTGCCCGCCTCCGATTTATTCGAGATCGAGTATTGGGAACTCGAACAGGCCAAGCTTCGCAAGGGAGGTGCTGCTCCAATTCATCAGGGCAAGGTCGCTGTGGTGACCGGTTCCGCAGCCGGAATTGGATATGCCTGTGCCGAATCCCTCGCCGAACAGGGCGCCAAAGTAATCGGTATTGATTTAAGCCCCGAAATCGAAGAGCAAATGGCGAAGATAAACGGAATCGGCATCGTCGCCAATCTCACCGACGATGAAAAAGTCATCGAGACCATCGCTTCGGTAGTCAGGGACTTTGGGGGAATCGATATTCTGGTCAGTAACGCCGGAATTTTCACCGCCGGAGCCTACCTGGATCAGCTCGAGCAATCCAACTGGGATAAATCCTTCGCGGTGAATCTTACCAGTCACCAGAAACTTCTCAAACACACCATTCCCTATTTGAAAAAAGGTCTCGGAGAACCCTCGATCGTTCTTGTCGGTTCACGGAATGTCAATGCTCCCGGAGCCGGTGCAGCCAGCTATTCCTGTGCCAAAGCCGGTCTGACACAGCTCTGCCGTGTCGCCGCTCTGGAACTCGCTCCGGAAGGAGTGCGCTGTAACATCATCCACCCCGACGCTGTTTTTGATACCAAACTCTGGACACCGGAAAACCTGCAGCGCTCTGCGGAGCGCTACAACATGACTGTGGAACAGTACAAAACCCGGAATCTGCTCAAAACTGAAATCAAATCCAAAGATATTGGTAATATGGTGGCAGCGATGGCGAGTCCGCTTTTCGGCAAAACAACCGGCGCTCAAATCCCGGTCGACGGTGGTAATGACCGCGTAATTTAGCGGTCCATTTTGCGAACTGTACCCTGTTAGGTCCGGGACTGTACCCTGTTGGATGCGGCACTGTACCCTGTACGATCTGCATTTACCTCGGCAGGGACTCACTTTGGGCCTGGGCGCTCATCACAAATCCTCCTGCGATATAGATGGCCGCCCCGGTGCCCGACTCTTTGCGCAATCGCATTAGCCACTCCCTTTGCACCTGCGCCAGCGCCTCTGGCGCATTACCAATTTTCAAATAGCGACGGTAAAAATCATCCATAAATTCCGGGGTTGGATCATCGAGGATTTCCCAGAGAGTCATCATCACATTTCGGGCACCGGCCATGACAAAGGCACGGCGCATGCCCAAAATTCCCTCCCCGGAAACTATGTCACCCATCGCCGTATTGCAGGCACTGAGGGTAACCAGCTGTGTGCCGCTCAAATTCAGAGCCGAGACCTCTGCCGCGAGAAGAATTCCGTCGTTTTCCATATCCGGCACCTTGTTTTGATTCCAGGCAGTAAACGTATCATTGGCTCCACTCAGAGCGATCCCGCTGCGGAACATCGGGTTTTGGAAATGCCCCGAAATTGATTCAGCGCCGCTATGGCAGGTATCTTCCATAAAAAATCCATGGGTAGCGAGATGAACAATTACCGGAGCTTCCAGGTTACGCACTGCTTGCTCGGTAACAGCGTCGCCCGATAACGTTATCACCTCGTTCTTGCCGGTGCTATTTGTTTCAATCACCTCTTTAATTCGGGTCACCTCAATTCCGGTTCCCGGTAACGGTGCCAGCTGAATTTTGCCGTTTTCTGACCGGAAGCCCGATCGTAACGCGAGCAGAAAAGCACCTTGCGGCTCCTTCGGGTCAGCTACATTGCCCGGTGGGTTGTTTACCATCTCAAAATTTGGATTGCCTATAATTACCGGCGCACCGGTTTGTCGATCTGAAGGCACAACTTTGGCAATCAAATCTCTACCGCTTGCCACGTAATAGACCGAAAATCTCTGTGCGAGAAACCGGTTGTTTTGGTCTAACAATGAAGCAAACGGCAGAAAGTTCAGGGCGGCATCGGGACAGACAATCAGCTTATTGATTCCAACCAGGTGAGCCTGAAGCCCGTTTATCAAAAGCTTATCAAGGATTTTCGATCTTCGCTCAATCTCTTCGTTATTTGACTCTCCGTAGGCGACTTTCGCGATTTCTTCGCGGAACGCCGTGATTTCACTTTCCACTGAATTCGCCGGGCCCAGTGATACAAACTTCGGTTTTCTGTCCCGGCGGATGACCACGACCCCATACCAGTCGTTCTTCTTATCAAAATGATTGCGATAGCGAATAAATTCCAGCAGTGCCATATCATTCGGCAGGCGAAGGGCCACCTGCCGGTAAGTGATGGACAGTGAGCCTCTGGTATTGCCGAAACCCGATATCGACCGGGCGAGGCTTTTTTCAATTTTCTCAAATTCCAGCTTTCCCGCAGTAATTCCGGTCAGGTTCTGTTTGCGGGATTGAGTATTGACCAATACCGGTTTCAATCTCGACTTTAGCTCATCGAGTCTTTTCACAGACGCCTCCAGCGCCGGACTACTCAGAGCTTTCAACATTCGGCGGTCTTCGAGTATACTTTCGAGGACGATACCTTTGTAGGCCAATATTGCGTTTGCGGTTTCCTCTCCCGCTTTCAAAGTTGCGAGAATGTCGTAGGGTTCCGCTCCCCGAAGAAACGCGAAACGTTCCCGCTCCGTGGTAAATGTAAGTACATTTTCCAGATTCTTCAGTTTCGCTTCCGAACTCCTGCGCGCAAAACCGACGGCCTCTTTGGGAGCGGCACCCAGATAGGAGACAAGCGCCAGATAGGTCAGAGTCTTCGCGGTATCAGGGTGGGTTAATCCTAATTGCGTCTCCCGGATCTCCAAAGCCCGGTCAAAATTCGCCCGGGCGTTGCCATAATCTCCCCTGGAAAAGTAAATTTCACCCAGACCGTGGAACGGAAATGCCATATAGGGACTGACATCGCCCTTAAATTCATAAATTCGGATCGCTTCCCGAAACAAGGGTTCCGCTTCCGAAAATTTTCCCGTGGCCAGATATACATTTGCGAGGTTGCTGTAGTTAAAAGCTAAATCCGGGGAATCTGTAATACCCAACTTTTTCCGGATCTTTAGCGCCACCATGTTATACCATTCCGATTTTTGATATTGCCCGGATTTATAGTAAACAGAAGCGAGGTTGCCGTAGGTCATGGCAAGTTCCGGATTAGCCAATCCCATCTGCTGTTCTTCCTTAATCCTTATTGAGCGTAGATAATACAGCTCCGCTTTTGCGGAGTCCCCGGTATTTACATACAGATTGGCGAAGTTATGAAGGATCGTCGATGTGGCCATGTGACCGGGACCGAGCCGGTTTTCAGCAACCCGTAGAGCCTCCGCGTAGATGGGCTCCGCGTCAGCGTAGAAACCCCGGGTTCGATAGTTTTCCGCGAGGTTCATTAGCGGGTAGGCCAGATTTTGATGGTCGTGCCCGAAATGCTTTTTCAAGATTGAGATTGCCTCCTGGTAATACGGAGTCGCTTTCTCATGACCTCCGGTATGTATACTGTGGAACAGAGCCAACTGAGTCAGTCTCATCGCAGTATCCGGATGCTCCCGACCTCTATACTTCTGCGCTATCCATACCAGTTTTGTTCCCGCGACTTCCGCATTCGCAAAGTCACCGTTGTTTTGGTATTTCTCAAAATCCTGCTGAGCTTTTTGTTCACCGGGAGCCCAGGGTAATCGGGGCGCCTGGGCAACGGCTAACCGTTGTGAGAATATCGAGGAAAAAATCAACAAGAAGACAGGCAGTTTCCTTACGGTCATTGAATATCAACCGGTAGGAAGTATGCTTTTTCAAGTCCTAATTACAAGTCGATTATGACTGGAATGAGGAGATATCCGATCGTTAGGCTAAGGTGAAATCGATGAACCCGCGGCCTTTGTCGATACGAATCAGGCGAACCTGGATTGTTTTCGCGATCGCTATATTTTTGCCCTGTCCGGAGCCACTGACAAATTCCATACGACCTTTGTCGAGATAGTAGTCATAGCGGGAAGGAAGATCCATTCGCCGAATCAGTCCGCGCACCATGAGGTCCTTAAGTTCAACAAAGATTCCAATCGCCCGAACGTCCGTGACGATCGCTTCAAAAGTTTGACTGGAGTCATCCTTGATCAAATTTTCGAGATACTCGATCAATTTCAACTGCTGGGAATCCCTTTCGGCATCCGCGGCGACCCTCTCGGTCCGGGAAATATGTGCCGCGATTTCTCCGGCTCCCGCTTCAGTAGGTGTTTGGTCCGCATGTTCCGGGGCCGATGGCTCTTTCCGACGGGACATGATCTTTTTTAACGCCCGGTGAACAATCAAATCAGCATACCGGCGGATCGGACTGGTGAAATGGCAGTAGTTGACCTTTGCGAGCCCAAAATGCCCGATAGGATCTTTCGAGTAGGCAGCGCGCATCATACTCTTTAATAAAGCCATCTTGGTGCTGTGTTCCTCCGGCTTTCCCTTAACTGCGCGAGTTAGTTTTTGAATTTCCGACCGGACGGTGGGATCGCCAATGCTGTGGCCGAAATCGCGGGCGAGGTCGGCAAATTCCTGAAGTTTTTCCGGGTCCGGGTCTTCATGGATCCGGTAAATGGAGGGTGCCCCTTCATTCTTCGTTTCCCGCGCTACCGCTTCATTCGCCGCGAGCATGAATTCTTCGATTAGTTGATGACTTTCATCGTGCTCGGTTTTCTTCACGGCAAATGCGATTCCGTTTTCGTCGAGCACGGCTCGCACTTCCGGGAAATCGAGATCAAAACACCCCTCTTTAAATCGCTTTTTGCGCAAAGTTTCAGCCAGTCTCCAGGCACGCTGCATATGAGCCACCACACTTCTTTCCACGGGATCATCAAAAGCCCCGGCAGCCTGTTCACTCAGTTTTAAACGGGTAAAGGCTTCTTCGTAGGTGTATCGTCGACAACTTCTGATAACGGCGGAAACAAAACGCGCGCTATTCATGTTGCCTTTTGTATCAAATGTCATGACCGCTGCGTGGGTCAGCCGGTCAACATGAGGGTTCAAACTGCATACTCCGTTACTCAATTTCTCCGGAAGCATCGGGATGACGCGGTCAGCAAGGTATACGGAATTGCCTCTTTTGCGGGCTTCTTTATCCAATGCAGTTCCGGGTTTCACATAGTGGGAAACGTCAGCAATATGAACGGCAAGTTCCCAGCCTTCATTTAACTCGGTCACTGCAATCGCATCATCAAAATCGCGGGCATCTTCCGGGTCGATGGTAAAAACTTCACGGTCCCGCCAATCCTCTCTCGATGCGATATCTGCATCGGTGACCTCCGTATCAATTACTTCGGCCTCTGAAAGAACATCGTCCGGAAATTTTAAAGGCAGGCGATAGCGATGAATAACTGTCAGCATATCCACCCCGGGAGCATCCGGGCGGCCGAGAACTTCAGTCATTCTCGCAGCAGGCGGGCGGTCCGTGTTGGCCCAGCTGAGAAACTCCGCCACCACGACATCGCCCGGTTTTGCTTCTTTTAAGACTTCCTTCAAATGAAAGTCCGGTGGCAATTTTTTATCATCCGGCGAGAGAATCGCTACGTGTCCTTTTTTCTCGTAAGTGCCGACAATGGTAGTGGTATTCCGCTGCAGGATCTCCACCACAACGCCTTCAAGCCGATCATCGCCCTTTGCGTAGCTGTCGCGCTTCGATTTAACATGCTTGTGCCATTTTGGCGCTGCCTTTTTCACCAGTTTAATTGAAACCCGGTCGCCGTGAATGGCGGTGCCAGCCGAGCGGCGGGAAATGTACACACCGCCTCCATCGGAAACGGCGGATCGGGGCAATTTTTCGGGATGATCAGCGTTAAAGAACGCGGACCTTCTTTTTTCACTGAATGAAAACATGATCACTCCCTCGTAAGTCTGGTCACCGGAACGGCTGGAAGGCTTGTAGTAGCGGGATTTTTTGCCTAATTCGAGAGTGCCTTCATCGACCAACTGAGACAGAGCCTTTCGGAGAGAGGCACGCTCTTTTGACGGAACGCCCAGTTCCCTTGCAAACTCCGACTTGTTCAAGGGGCGGTAGTCACTCTTGCCTATGAGATCCTGGATTTGTTGAAAAAGATCTTTATTCAAAAGAAAAACGATAAAAATTACGAAGAATTTGCTGGACTACATGCAATACATTGTGTTTACATAGTATTGCGCAGCGACGGAATTCCACCATTTAGGACTCGCCATTGACCAACAATCAGCTTTAACATGCGCCAAACTATGAAAATCGCACTTCACAATCAAACAAATAAGGGGTTCACGCTCATTGAAATCCTTGTCGTCATTTCAATCATCGGGATCCTCTCGGGAATGCTTTTTACAGGTGCATCTGCTGCGATGAATTCTGCCCGTAAAGCCGATGCCAGCAACACCGCCTACAATGTGCGTAACGCGGCGGCGGCTTATTTTACTGAATATCGCAGACATGCTTCCCCGGTAACATCGAGCAGTGATTACGAAGACTTTGCCACTGACGAAAATTACATGGACATCCTTCTGGGTGCTGACTCCGGAGTCGGAAAAGAGAAGAACCCCCGTGGAATTGCGTTTTTCAGCGGCAAAGCAGCCAAGAAACTTTCCAGCAACACTTACATCAAAGGTATCGCTCTAAAAACAAATGGTGGCGGTTCTCTCTGGGATCCTTTCGGTAGAATGTATGGCATTCGCCTTGATACGGCCAATAAAGGTCGAATCGAGAATCCTGAAGTACATGAGCCCTCAATTTCCGGCACAGAAGGTTCTCCTGAATGGGGAACCTCCGGCAGCGTATCAAATCTTCCCGAAGTCATTACCGAATCGATTGCGGTCTGGAGTTCAGGCAAAGAGAAGGATATCGCGTCAGACAACGTAAAAACCTGGTAGGGGTCAGAAACCCTGCTGACCGGAAAGCCGTGCCCTTCAAAGCACGGCTTTTTTTGTGTTATTCGACAAAGAAAAACGGATTCAGTAGATTTTCTTTGTTGTACACGAGAGGAGCTCCGGAATCAGCAGCGAGAACCTTACGGCCAGCTTCGACAGCGATAGCGTGAGCGGCTCCGGTGTCCCATTCCATCGTTGGTCCTAATCGCGGGTAAACATCCGCTTTGCCCTGGGCGACAAGACAAAGCTTAAGCGAACTTCCGGCAGACAGGAAATCCACTTCTTTTCCTTCGTCGCGCAGTTTTTCGACAAAATCCTCCACTTCCTGCGTTCGATGGGAGCGGCTTGCCACCACGGTTACTCTGGATTTCGCGGAATAATGGGCACCACCTTTCAGTTCGACGGGATCTGAACCATTTTCCGATAACCAGGCACCCTTGCCCTCCTGCGACCAAAAGAGCCGGTCACCGACGGGTTGAAATACCACTCCCAATACCGGTGTATCCCGGTGAACGAGGGCAATATTCACGGTAAATTCGCCGTTCCTTTTGATAAATTCCTTGGTGCCGTCCAGCGGATCAACCAACCAGAAATACTCCCAGTCTTTGCGCTCGCTGTAGTCTACCGTCTTTGTTTCCTCGGAAATGATCGGGATCTCCGGGTAGAGAGATTGAAGCGAATTCACGATAACCTCATTCCCCCGTCGATCAGCCTCGGTGAGAGGTGATTTGTCCTCTTTTACATCCACCTCAAACTCCGTCCCGTAAACGGTCAGAATTTCATCACCGGCGTCGCGGGCGATCTTTTTGACCGCCTCAATATCAATTTGATTGATCATAACTACATGACCATGCCGCCATCAACCGTCAGAACCTGACCGGTAATGTAGCGGGCCTTGTCGCTGGCTAAAAATTCCACGGCATTGGCAATGTCGGAAGTGTCGCCAAAGAAGCCGAGAGGGATCGCACCCATAACTTCCTTTTGCATGTCTTCGGTAAGTTCGCCGGTCATATCCGTGACAATGAAGCCAGGGGCAATTGCGTTGACGCACACTTTTCGCCCGGCAAACTCTTTGGCGAGCGCTTTGGTATAGCCAATCAAACCGGCCTTGCTGGCTGCGTAGTTTGACTGCCCGGCATTACCGGTAAGTCCAATCACTGAACTGATATTGATGATGCGGGCGTTGGGTTGCTTCAACATACCTCTCTGGAATGCTTTCACGGCATTGAATGCACCTTTTAAATTGGTATCGAGAACAGTATCCCAGTCCTCTTCGCTCATCCGCAGAGCGAGACCGTCACGGGTAACGCCTGCATTGTTCACCAGAATGCTTACCACCCCGAGATCCGATGCCACCTGCTTGCCAAAAGCTTCCACCGAGTTGTAATCGGAGATATCCACGGCATAGCCTTTCGCTTCGCCGGTACCAAGGCTGTTTAATTCAGATGCTGTTTCGCTGGAATTTTTTTCTGTACGACTCACCACGGCGACCTTCGCCCCTTTTTCGACAAACATTTTTGCGATAGCCTTACCGATCCCCCTTCCGGATCCGGTCACGACAACTACTCGATCTTGAAACTCGCTCATCGCGGTTATTCAACCGTCATGAAGCATATCGCAAGGAAAAATTGGTCCTTCTCCCCTGCTCCGGCTCAATACCAGAGACGGCCTTCAGTTTTCCCTTCCCGAACTTTAAAAACTTCCAAAGCGGCGAAAATTTTGAAGTCCACCAGTTTCCCTTCCGCCCGCCGGTCACCGCACCACGTGTTGACATCATTCAGGTCGACAATGTGAACCTTGATATTTTCATCCCTCGTTCCTCCGCCTGGCGCAACTCTGGTCATTTCGCGGGCACAGAAGATCGTGTTGAACTCGGTAGTTAGACCGGCTGAGGAAGGTCCCTCAATCAACATCTCCCATTTTTTGGCAACAAAGCCGGTTTCTTCCTTCAATTCCCTGCGTGCCGCCGTCTCGAGCGGCTCATCCTCCTGTAGCGGAATGTCGCCGGCAAGTCCGGCGGGCAGTTCGATCACATTGCGCTCAACGGGAGGACGAAACTGCTCTGTCAGCACCAGCTGATTATCATCCGTCACCGCAAAGATCGCCACGCAGCCCCTGGCATTCGGACGAATCACGTATTCCCATCCGTCTGTCGTTTCGCGAAACTCAAGGTGCTTACCACTGTGTCGAATGATAGGGTCGCTCATCACCGAACTTCGTAAAAAATCCGCTAAATTCAATGGACGGTTTCGGGAATCGGTGACTTGTGAAATTCACACCAACGCTCATTTTGCACCATGGCAAATCAAGCATACGAAAATTTGGTCAAGCTCAGCAGGGAGCTGCAACTGCTCAACGATACTCAGGCACTTTTGTCGTGGGATCAGGAGGTAAATCTGGCAAAAAAAGGCGTCGCGCACCGGGCTGCCCAGGTTTCCTGGTTGAGCGGAGAAGTCCACAACCGCTTCACTGCCGAAAAAGTGGGTGACTGGATCAGCGAAGCGGAGCAGGACAATTCTCTCGACGAAAAACAACGCGCCAATGTGAGAGATTGGCGGCGGGATTATGATCGCGAAACCTGTCTTCCTATTGAACTCGTCATTAAGCTGTCAGAAACCAAAGTAACCGCTCATGAAGCCTGGGCGGAGGCCCGCGAAAAGTCCGAGTTTTCCCAGTTTCGGCAACCACTCTCGGAATTGATCAGCCTTTGCAAAGAACAGGTCGGATACTGGGGATATACCGACAATCCCTACGACGGTCTTCTCGATATCTACGAAAAGGGAGCAACAGTGGAAATGATCGACCAGGTTTTTGCCGATTACAAAGTGGATCTGATCCCGCTGGTGGAAAAAGCCTGTAAACAGGAAAATGATTCTCCGCAAGCCCTTGAAGCAGAATATCCCATCGAAAAACAGGCGGCATTTAACGCCCTCGTTGCGGAATCCATTGGATTTGATTTTGATGCCGGTCGAATCGATACCGCAGTGCATCCCTTCTGCACCGGACTGGGTCCAAAAGACACCCGCCTCACCACCCGATACGACATATCCGACTTCCGCAGTTCTCTCTACGGGGTTCTTCATGAAACAGGCCACGGGCTGTACGATCAGGGGCTTGTAGCGGAAGATCACGGTCTGCCCTGCGGCCAGGCGGTATCTCTCGGTGTACACGAATCGCAGTCGCGCATGTGGGAAAATCATGTTGGCCGAAGCCTCGCATTCTGGGAAAAGTGGCTGCCTAAAGCCGCTGAGTTTTTTCCCAATCTTGCCTCGCTAACACCGGAGGAAATGACCCGGGCGTGCAATCAGGCGACGAAACCATTCATTCGGGTCGAAGCTGATGAGGTCACTTACGATCTGCACATCATTTTGCGCTACGAAATAGAAAAGGCCATCTTTTCCGGCGACCTGGATCTGGATGACATCCCGGATGCGTGGAACCAAAAATTTGAAGAATCTTTCGGTATGAAGGTAGACAGTTTTGCCAATGGATGTCTTCAGGATATTCACTGGAGCATGGGAGGCTTTGGTTATTTTCCGACCTACTCTCTCGGCAACCTGAATGCTTCCCACCTCGTTGCTGCCGCCCGTTCCTGTGAGGATGTGCGGTCCTCGATGGACAACGGTGATTTCGCTCCGCTTCTGCAGTGGATGAGAGAGAAAATACATCAACCGGGAAGTCTCTACAGCCCCGGTGAATTGATCGGGAAAGCGGCTGGTTCCCCGGTGACATCGAAGGCACACCTCGACCATTTAACCAGCAGATACCTGTGATTCAGAGCCAATGCCACCGCCAGACATAATATCTGACGGCAGCTTTCCCTTGGTTTGGTGGGTAACACCCACTGGATGCGAAGAAAGCCATTTTTTCCAACTTTGTAAATCTAAATCTTACAAAATTTGCCCCGTATCCAGGGAGTGTGACACGCGTAAATTAGGCGAAAACGAAGGGGGATTAGGGTTTACAAAAATCGGTTTCAATCGTGTAATAAGAACATATGAAATTTGCCACATTAGCTCTCCTCATCCTCGTTCTTTTGGTTAGTATCGTTAATCTCGCCACTTCTTTGGGCATAGTCGATCTTACCAGTTATGAATACAGGGCTCTTGGTCCTCAACAGATGGACGAAATTGGTTTTCGACAGCTCGCCAAAGAAAACGGAATCGAGGTGGATGAAGCCGGAAAAATTAAGTTCCCCAGCGAAATGCGCGAGGAAATGCTGAAGGTTAACATGCTCCCCTACACGATCAAAGTTGTCGAAAATGAAGGCTGGAAATTCGTTGCTGTCACTTCCGACAACCTCTACCTCTTCCGCAAGCGCGGCTGAGGCTACTTGATCCCGTCCAACACCTTGTCGCTCGCTTTTTCGGAAGTCTGAATCCCCAGCATTTTGCACACAGATCCGTGGAAAGGAGTTTGGTCGATCTCCCCCAGATCACCATATCCAACCTGCTGAGGGTAACCCCAAAGTATGATCTGACCTGACATTCTAATCGAGTCAGTTACCGGGAAACCAAATCCTCCGTAAAAACCTTCCCCTTCGCTGGGATCAAAGATCGGTTCCTCCGCTTTGACTTCCGAAAAGGCAAAGCCTGATTTCAATACCAGAACCCGGTCACCAATCCGGCCTCCGGCCGAGCTGTAATTCCAGTCGGAAGGCAGGTCTTCCTGCTTGTATGTCCGGAAGTAAATTCTCTTTTTCAACTCCGCATCGATCTGGTCTTTCCTCAGATTGGCTTCCGCCGCGCCTTCGGGAAGGTTTTTGAAGTATATCTGAGCGATCGCATCATGCGCTGCTACATCGATATTATTCATGATATCGGGACCGAGTAGTTCGGAGATATTGACGTTCTTATCGATTCCGGCGAGGCCGTGGTCCGTTGTGATCAGAAAGGCGAGATTTCCGTTTTTGGTACCTCTGAGGTTCGGCCACGCGGCCTTAACTTTTTCTACAAATGAAGAGAGCAGTGCATCGGTCTTTTTCACCGACTCATAAGTTTCCTCCGAACGCGGCCCGTTGACCTGCCCGGATTTGAGAATGTCGTCAAGCCGGCACATCAACAGGCGGAGCTTCTTTTCCCCCTGATGACTGGTCCATGCCGTCCAAAGTCGGTCGAGCCTTTGTTCATCTGTGGCTTCCGCATCGAAATCGGTAAGGAAATACACCGCTTTGTTCTCCCCTGTCTGATTCTGAGACAACGGCCAGTCGTGAACCAGAGTCGGCATGCCCTGGCGGGTGGCTGTTTCCCAGATCGGTTCTGCCTGCAGAAGAGAGGGATCCATCGGCTCTTTTACGATTTCGGTTCCCGGCCCACCGACACGAAAACGGTCACTGGGGATTCCATGAACATTCGGCGTGGTTCCCGTAGCGAGGGCTACATGACCCTGATAGGTCACAGTTGGAAAGTTAGGGCGCATCTTGGTGGTGGAAGCTCCTTCTTCCGCCATTTTTTTCATAAAGGCAGCACCTGACTGCTCGATGTAGTCCCCACGGAATCCGGGAATGCTGATCCACACCACCGTATTGTCGCCTCCGCCACCCATTGCACCAGTTGCCATGTCACCCATGCCAACATCCATCTTTTCCAGATCCACATCAGTTGCCTCGGGCTGCAGTGATTTCCGGTATTCCTCCATCACCACGGCTGTGGATCGATCGCCTTTCATATCGACTCTCGCGTATTTGACTCCGGCGCTTCCGGTCCAGACGAAACCGAGAGTAAACGTGAAAATAATCACGGCGCTAAGGGTGAAAATACCAAGGGCTGCTGACTTCATGAGACGATAAAAATGGTTCCTTACAGAATAGGCAATACAGCTTTTTTCGCAAGCTTAATGCGGGCGCAGCAACACGGTGAAAGCGCCGTCGACGCCGTCTTTCCACGGAACTGTTTCCCGAATTTCCACAATCTTTAGACCACAGCTTTCCACCAGCTTACGGTTTTCTTCCGGATCGATCGAACAGGTGCTGTAAACGATCCGGCCATCCGGCTTGAGAACCCGCATCGCATTTTTCAGGATTTTCAGCTGTAGAGCAGCCAGTTCCGCAAAATCCGACGGGCGGAGCCGCCAGCGAACATCAACCCTCCGTCGCATCACACCGGTATTTGAGCAGGGAACATCGAGTAAAATCGCGTCAAATCTCGGTAATTCAGTCAATTGCTTTTGGCTCGGCCGGGTCCAGTCCACCTCGCGGGTTGTGACTCCTTCGATCTGCATCCGCGAGAAGTTTTCCTCCATCCTTTCGATTCGCTTCGGATTTGAATCAGTGGCAATGATTTTCGTCCCCGCCGGTGCCATCGACGCCAGCTGGATCGTTTTTCCGCCCGGGGCGGCGCAGGTATCGAGAATGAGTTCATCCGGTTGTGGAGCCAGCAGCCAACAGGCGAGTGAGGTGCTCGGATCCTGAATATAAATCGTTCCCGACTCGATCCACTCCGTAGGCAGCGGACCTGAAGGCAGTTTGATAAACTCCGGAAAACCGGCAACCGGCTCCGGACTGTACCCTGTTGAATCCCCGACTGTACCCTGTACCGTTTCAGACTGTACCCTGTTAAGTCGCTCGTGGTAGCCTTCTTCATCATGAATTCGGGCATAAACGGGAGGTGGCGTATTGTTCCATTCGCAAAGAGCCGCTGCGGTATCTTCGCCGAATTCAGCGGTCCACCGCTCGATCAGAAACGCAGGGTGTGAATAGCGTTCCGCCGGAGTCCAGTTTTTAGATTTCCCGACGAAATTTTCCTGCTGACGAATCGCATTTCGCAAAATTGCATTTACGAGGGGGCGCTCATGTTTACGTGCCAGGTTAACGGTTTCGTGAACCGCTGCGTGATCAGCGATTTTCGTCTGAAAAATCTGATATACCCCGAGACGAAGGAGGCAGCGCGCCGACATTTTCAGGGAACCTTTCTTTCTCAACTCATCGATGATTTTATCGAGAAAGCTGAGATGGCGGAGCGTTCCAAAAAGCAGTTCTTTGGCGAGCCCCCGGTCTACCGGCTTCAATTCGTATCGATCCGCCTGATAGCCAAAAATTTCATGAGCATAAGTCGTCGAGTTCTCCCAGTCATGGAGGCACTCGAGGGCGCAGGCACGGGGATTTCCTTTCAAAAATGTGACATTGTTACTCATCAAAAAGCTTACATCGTTCCATGATCGAATAAGGCAAGGAGCAATTGACTAAGCGTGGCTTCCGTAAGATAGAATATATTATGAAAGTGTTTCTCATGCTTTCGGTGATTTGTATTGTTGTCGGCCTATTGATCGGCAACGGGATTTGGGCACGGGAACAACAGCGGATCCTGGCCGTTCAAGTAACCCGCGAGAAAGAAGCTGTTGAGGCAGAGATCAAATATGCGCAGGAAAAGCTGAAGAAAATTCGCCAATTTCACAGCAACGCCCTCGCAGACAGAACTCGAAAACTCGTATCGATCAGACACTCCGCCAACAGTCTCGACATCGCAACGAAGCAATACAACGATTCCTTCAAGCGCTTCGAGGCTGTGGAAACCGAATTCGGTGAACTTGAACGGTCCCTTTCCTGTGTAGATCATTTTGGTGAAGACCCGTTTGCCGTCTGGATGAGCAATCGCCTCAAGAATGAACTACAATCTGACCCCGCTCCCCACGACTAACTTTCCCCTTGATGCACCTTGATTTCTATCCGGTTGCCAGGATGTTTCGGGATTATGATGACACGCGAGGAAAACATGGACCGCTTTTTCGGGTCCGACGGCAAAACGGTGATTTTACCCATCGATCACGGAACGGCAATCCCGGTTCCGGGTATGGAAGATCCGCTCGGATTAATCGAGGAAACCAGCCCGCATGTTGATGGATTTGTCGTGAATATGGGCGTCGCTCTCGCCGCTCACGATCTCCTCGAAGACAAAGGACTCTGTCTCCGCACCGACTGCTACAAACCGGTCTACGGAGACAACGATGACGAAGGAGCCTACCGGATTTTCGATGCGGAGCACGCCGAACTAATCGGAGCCAACGCGGTGATGAACATGCTCTACACCCACCACCGCAACGAAGTGGAAATCTTTCGCGAAGCAGCGGAGCTGATCGGCGACAGCCTGGACGCCGACATCCCGGTTATTCTCGAAACTCTACCCTTCGGAATTGGACGACCCGACGATTACACACCGGAAAACATCGGATTCGCCGTTCGGGCCGCAGCAGAACTGGGTGCTGACGTGGTGAAAACAGCGTTTCCGACAAACGGAACCGTGGATGATTTCAAAAAGATCGTCGACGCCTGTTTTGTTCCGGTAATTGTGCTTGGCGGAGCTGCGTCGGGAGATGATTCCGCTCTTCTCACGATGGTGAAAAAGGCCGTGGATGCGGGCGCGTCGGGAATTGCTGTTGGTCGGAACGTATGGCAACATAAGAATCCGAAAGCCATCGCCCGGGCACTGAGTGCCATTGTTCACGGTGGCGACAGCGTCGAGTCCTCCCTCAAATTACTTTCCTGACCATGATTATTCCCAGTATCCAATACGGTGCGCGCACCTTCGCCAGCGTCGATAAACGTCACCTCATGAAGTTCATGTGGAACTTTGGGTACAAGGGGATTCGATCTGTCAATCTCT
>JARGOZ010000257.1 GCA_029213025.1 Verrucomicrobiales bacterium | reverse complement strand
TGTTTCTTGCCCTGATTATCATGGGTGTCGTTATGATACCGGTCGGAATCATGTCTGGAATCGCCACTGCAATCGTAGGCCTGCTGATATGCTTTGCCGGTCTTGTTATTCGTGCCATGAATCCAGTGTGGAGTCCTTCAAGCTCGAAAAACGAAATCGTTGTTCGAGGATGCGGCGAAGACTTTCTATCGTTCTTCGAAGAAAAACCGCAAAGTTGATCATACCTGCATTGCGTTTAAAATCGGGGGATATGCTTCCCTGGTTTGAAAACGGACAGTTCCCCCTCTACCTCGCGCCGATGGCGGGAGTTACCGATCTTGTATTCCGCAGAATATGCAAAGAATTGGGAGCAGATGTCATGGTCACCGAGTTCGTCTCGGCCGAAGGAATTATCCAGGCTGATGATCGCACCCGGAAATACACCGAATTCGACGACGAACAACGCCCCGTTGGAGTCCAGCTTTTCGGCGCGGACGGCAGCCGTATGGCGGAAGCAGCCCGCAAGATCATCGACTGGAAACAGCCCGAATTTATCGACATCAACTTCGGCTGTCCGGTAAAAAAGGTGGTTTCCAAAAACGGAGGTTCCTCCCTCCTCCGCGACTGCCCGGTGTTGGAGGATGTCGCCCGGAAAATCGCCTCCGGCGTTTCTATTCCGGTAACGGCCAAAATCCGCATCGGCTGGGATACCGATTCGATCAATGCCCCCCATGTCTGCCGCCTGCTGGAGGACGCCGGGATTCAGGCGATTGCGATTCACGGCAGAACCCGTGCTCAGGGTTATACCGGCGAAGCCGACTGGAATGTTATCGATGAATGCGCCCGGACTGTCAGTATCCCGGTCGTAGGAAACGGAGACATCACCTCAGGAGCAGATGTGGAACACCGCAAAACTACCACGGCGGTAAACGGAGTAATGATAGGGCGATCCGCCATGCAGTATCCGTGGGTTTTTCGTGAAGCAAAACATTTCCTAAAAACCGCAGAGCATCTCCCGAAAGCGACACTGGAAGACCGGTGGAATCTGATCATCCGTCATACAAAGATGGCACTGGAATGGGGCAAATTTCCCAATGAGAAATTTACCCTGATGGGCCTGCGAAACCGCTATATGGCCTACTCCCGGGGAATGCCCGGAGGAAAAATGCTGCGCGGCAAATTCGCTACGGTTGAGACTCTCGCCGAACTCGAAGACATTGCCGGCGAGTACCTCGAATGGGTAGCGGAAAAAAATCAAGCCGTCCCAGCGTAATCCCCTGTTCTTTTCAGGAATGACTCACCGCCGTATTGCCGCGGTCTTTCTCGGCGAGAAGTTTCTTTTGGTAGCGGCCCTGAACCACATCAGTGATGGCCAGAATAATAATCACAAAGTAGAAAGTTGATTTCGTCATCGGCGTAATATATCCGCCAAACAACTTAAGATGCGCGAGATGTCCGCCTTCGGTAACCAGCATAATCCCGACCACGAAGAGAATAAACAGGCCCAAAACTTCATACATCCGGTTTTTCTGAAGGAAGTTGGAGACCTTGTCCGCCATCCAGATCATGAGTAATCCGCTGACCACGATTGCCGTGATCATCACCGGCATATGGTATTTCGTAATGATCTCCCCACCCTCACCGGCAATCTTGTACTGGGCCAAAGCCATCGCACTCAATATCGAATCGAAAGAGAAAACGAGATTCATCACCACAATCAGGAAAATCACCTGATTGGTCGACTTCTGCGTGCTATCTGCCGAATGCTCATGCTCACCAATGTGAGTCATATGAAAGATCTCTTTTATTGCGGTGTAGATGATGAAAGCGCCACCGGCCAATACGATCAAACTATGGAAGTTCACGGAACCGGAAAACCACGAATCTTCATTCCCGAAAACCAGAAAGGGTTTGGTCAACTTGCCGACCAACGCCACCAGCACATAGAGAAGCGCAATCCTCAGAAAAATTGCCATTCCAACGCCCAGTTTCCGCACGTAGCTCTGTTTATCTTTCGGAGCCCGCTTTGATTCCAGTGAGATATAGAGAAGGTTATCAAAGCCGAGAACGGCCTGGAGCAAAATCAGCATCCCCAAAGTGATGATTGACTCGAAAACTCCGGGGGTGCCCAGTTCAACGGCCCGGGCGGGTACTTCTGATAGAAAAATTTGGGTGGTCATAGAATTTGGAATACCGCCCGATATTTCGACAATTCCCTGACACTGTCAAGCCTACATACTTAACATGTCTGAAAGAAATCGAAGCCTAATCGGCAAGCCCCTGGAGCTGATTGGTAATCCAGGTCTCGTCGTAGCCTTTTTCTTTGGCCATAAAAGCAGCTACCTGCGGCGCACATCTCGCGGTGGCCGCTCTATCCAAAATGCGACACCGTGTCCGGCGGGAAAGCACATCATCGAGTGTTTCCGCCTGCTCATCGCGAACCGCAGCTGCGATATCGGCAAAGGTGTATGGCAGTTCTCCATCCAGCGGTGCTTTCAGATTCTCCTCGACCCTGGCGATTTCTTCAGCAGAGGATTCATCGAGAAGTCGCAAATCCTGAGTTTGGCACGCCGCCGGTTTCAGTTTGCCGAGCTCAATCGCGCGGTCAATTGCCGCTTCAGCCATCGCACGGCAGGTGGTCCATTTTCCTCCTGTCATCGTAATCAGACCGGATTTGCTGACAAACAGACTGTATTTTCGGGAAATTTTCGAAGTTTTCCCGACTTCAGATTCCGGCGGACGAACCAAAGGTCGCAACCCGGCAAAAGTCGCTTTGATATCGCCATGATCCGGAGCCTGATGGAGATACCGCTTCGCATGCTCCACCAAATAATCGATTTCCTCCTCGAGCGGTTTGGGGTTCAATTCCACGGGAACGCCCGGTGTATCAGTAGTTCCGAGGATAACCCGGTTGTGCCACGGAATCGCAAACAGAACTCTGCCGTCATCCGTAGCCGGGATCATTATTCCCGCTGTGGATTTCAGAAATTCCCGGTCTAACACGATGTGAATCCCCTGACTCGGCATAATCACATCCGGCAAATCGGCATCGTCCATTTTCCGGACCGAATCGGTAAAAACCCCGGTCGCATTAATTACCGTTTTTGCTTTTATTTCGAACTCCGCTCCATCAATGGCATCTTTGGCGAATACGCCTGTCACCTGGTCATTCTCTTTGATCAATCCCGTCACTTTGCAATGGTTCAAAACCAGGCCGCCACGTGAAACGGCGGTTTTAGCCATCGCGATGGCAAGGCGGGCATCGTCGAATTGAGCATCCCAATACCAGGTCCCGCCTCTGAGCCCGTTCCGGTTGAGATTCGGCGATGCTTCCAGGGTCTTGCTACAGGAATAATGGCCGGTATTTCCGATCCCCAGATCCCCGGCAAGGATATCGTACAGGGCGAGCCCGGTTCCGTAGAACAAGCGGTCAAACCAGCGATAGGCCGGCACGATGAAAGGCAGTGGCTTCACCAGAGAAGGCGCATTTTTCAGAAGCCGTCCACGCTCGATGAGAGCTTCCCGTACAAGGCTGATTTCCCCGCCGCGCAAATAGCGTACGCCACCGTGAATGAGTTTTGTACTCTTCGAAGATGTGCTTTCCGCAAAATCAGCACCTTCGAGCAGCAGTGTCTCATAGCCCCGGGACGCGCCGTCCAGAGCAATGGCCAGACCGGTAGCTCCTCCGCCGATTACGACGAGATCCCAGTCTTTCCGGTGATCTTTGAGCCGGGCAATTTGTTCGGGGCGATTCATAAAAAATCCCCGCAGATTTTGGTGACTAAACAGGGTACAGTCTCCGACCTGACAGGGTACAGTCCAACACTCAACAGGGTACGATTCAGGATTTGGGCCGGTTTAACGTGTAGAACAAAGAAGGGAAAACGATAGGATCTCCGTCTTCCGAAACCAAATCGGGTGCATCAATTTTGATAATCGCTTTCCCCGGTAACTCGGGCAGTTTCAGGACCACGGTTTTTCCGTCCGATTCGACCAGTGGCCTCGGTGCCTCGAAAGGTGCCAACTCTCCTTCCAGTGGAATAATCGCGAGCTGCACGCCGGCTTCTTCCGCCGTCGCGCGGATTCGGTCGACCGGCCGGGTGAAATCGATTTCGAGAGCATCGGGTGCGAAACGCAGTTCGCGAAACCGGAACGCCTCCAGATTTTCCTCCAGAGGTTGGAAACCCGCCTTTCCGCCGAGGAGGATTTTTCCTTCATCCATCAGCTCCACGGCATAAATTGGCTCGTCAAAAGAGGCTCTGACGGAAACGGCTCCGCCCCAGTCTTTGCCGACCTTTTCCGGCACCATTTCAATGAGTCGATTCGCTTCCGGACTGGTGATAAAAAGTTTCTCCTTCCCCCCCTCCCGCGCAAAACAAAGTTGTCCGATCGGTTTGAAGTCAGTCATCGAGGCGGGAATAATCATATTCGGCAAAAGAGCCGGAGGATTGGCGGGCTGCTCGTCCGGTTTTTTCCGATTAAAAGCAGGTAGATCAGCGAAGGAAATATAATACCCCTCGGTGTAGCTCGGGAGCTGAATCCAGGCCGCAAGCAATCCATCTTTGGAAACGGCCATCTCTGCGATCGGCAGAGAACTGGTTGCCAGTGAAGTCAGCGTTTGGCCACCCGGATTCCAGGCAAAAAGAGTGGAAACTGAAGCTCCCTCTCCCGCCCCCTCACGCGGTGCCACGGCGAAGAGCAAACGACCGTACTGATCCGCTACCGGACCACAGGAAATCGTAGCACCCTCTGCCTTTCCCGGCCATTCGCTGATCATGTCCTGAAAGAAATCCAACCGACCGTCCTTATCGGTATCAAAAGCCTGGGTCAGCTCATTCGGCGAACCGGAAACAATCGAAAGATTTCTGCCCACCACGATGTGACGCGCCTCCTGCCACTGGAACAGCGAGTAATATTCCCAGCCAATGAGATCAAGCTCCGGAGTGAACCGGGCAACGCCCAACTGCCCCATCGTATCGAGAAAAAAGGCATTGGCCGGATCGATTCTGACGATTTCGGAAACCGGCGGGCTTTTCATTTTTGTCCCGACAACAGCAGGTCCCGGCTTGTTGACCGGAGCTGAATTGGAGACGGCGGCAACTTCATCCTGCCCGGATGCAATGCCGGCAAGTGCCACTAATAGAACGGAAAAAAGGCGGATCATCACGGGATTACACTATTCTGAGGAAAGCTGAGCCGGGTCAAGATGAAAGGTCACAGTAAAACCCGCGTTGAGTTCCTCCCGCTTTAACATCAGAACATTGTTGCTCCAATTGCCGTTATTTGCTGTCGCTATAGCGCGCAGGTTTTCAGGCAGACTGTAGGCTCCGTCTATCGCACTCGAAGCAACTTTGAAAGATTGCATCAACTGCCGGCCATCCGGTGAAAAGCGGTATTTCTCCTCGACCGAAAGCTGACCGTAGGTGTAGAGAAACTCGGGCAGCCCGTTAACCATGCGAAAGCCGAAATATTTTGGCTTCCCGATCGCACCCAGAGAAAAAGCCAGAGGATGCGGCCCTTCAGCAATCATTTCGTGATAAGTGGATGTCCGGGAACCGTTCTTGATGGCGATCATCCGGCAGATGACCGGACTCCAATATACCGCCTGACCGGTGATTGGATGAGTCAGCACAAAGGTTGACGGCAACGAGTCCGACACATCGTCCACTTTCCGGATATTGCCAAACACAACGGGATCAGTGAGAAAATTCGGAACCGTGACCCGCTTGACGATCATTTCCTCGGTAACACCCACACCGGTTCCGGCGAGCATTACGAAAAGAACAGCTAAAATTCGATTTATCATAACCACAAAACTCAAGCCTTCGGAGGCTCGTCGCGAGTGAACACCCACGATACGTTATCACTCATGTCTTTATTATAAGTATAGCCCGCTGTATTGAATTTCTTCAGTTCCTCCGGATTTTTGAGGCGGTTTTTGATCATATAATCACACATCATTCCCCGCGCTTTTTTGGCGTAAAAGCTGATAATTTTGTACTTTTCGTTTTTCAAATCTTTAAAAACCGGAGTGATGATATGGGACTTCAGAGCCGACTTTTTGATTGCGGAAAAATACTCGTTTGAAGCCAGGTTGATCAGTTGATCCGATCCGGACTTCTGAACAGCCTCATCAATCGCGTCCGTTATTTTCCGGTCCCAGAATTCATATAAATCCTTCCCCCGGGGATTCTTCAATTTTGTTCCCATCTCAAGCCGGTAAGGCTGCATCAGATCCATGGGACGCAGCACACCGTACAACCCGGAAAGAATCCTGAGATGGTCCTGAGCAAAATTGAAATCCCTTTTACCGTAGGTGTTCAGAGTGAACCCGGTGTAAACATCACCTTTAAACGCGAGAAGCGCCGCCCTTGCATTGTCTTCGTTGAAAGGACGGTGCCACTCTTTGTAGCGGGTAAAATTGAGATCCGCCAGCTTTTCGCTGATGCTCATTAAATCCGCAAGTTGCGGCCTCGTCTTTTTGCGCAGCACGGCGATCAGTTCCTCCGAGTCATCGAGGAATTCCGGCTGCGTGGGATTGTGAGGCGGGCAGGCGCTTTCGTAGTCGAGAGTCTTCGCTGGTGAAATGACGGCTAACATGTTGAAACAAATTCAGATGCTAGGCTGAACCTGCGGATCGCGCAAGATTCGATTCATTTCACCACAACGGTTTACACAGCCGGTGCCCCGCCGTCCGCCAGATCGCCCGATACCGGTTCCGCTTCCCGCTTCGGTGATTTGGATTTTTTGCCTCCCTTTTTGTTTCTTTCGTGAAGCCAAAGCGGAATACCGCAGGCCATCACAAATCCGCAAACCGTCCACGAAATGTACAACGCATCCCAAACTCCCTGAGTAAATCCATAACTGTGCAATCCGATCCCGAGGTTATTCACTCCCCACCAGGAAAACGTCACGATCATGCCGAGGAAAACCGCATTCATCGCGATTCCGATATCTTTGATAAATCCGCCCATCCTCGCGTGGAGAATAACCAGCGACCACAAACAAATCATTAGCGCGCCGTTCTCTTTCGGATCCCAGCCCCAAAATCTGCCCCAACTGTAGTTGGCCCACACCCCGCCGAGAATTGTACCGATGATGGCGAAAATCAGGCAGAAACAGACAACCCCGTAGATCATTTTTGAAATGGATCGGAACAGGCCGCGAGTATCCTTGTCTTCCTCGAAAATTTGCCGGTCGTCGAGCACCTCTTTTCCGGCCACTGATTTCATCACTTTGAAAAACGGTCGCAAAAAGCGGTGCAATAAATAATACAAGCCCAACAACATCGCCAGCAACCCCGCCGCGTAACCGATATTGATTGTGGTAACGTGAGTCGCCAGCCAGAAATTGGTATCCAAAACAGCCTGGAGAGGATCCATCGTATCGGTAGCCTCTTTCACTTCGTAGCGGAGAGACAAAAACATGCCCCCCATACCGGCGAGCACAGCGACAATCAGTCCGACTCCACGCCTGGTAAAATACTCCAGAGCGAGCGCAAGAAAGACCGCAACCGCCGTGATGAAAATGATGGTATCGTACAGGTTTGTGATCGGGGGGCGGGCCCGCACAACGCAGCGCTGAATGATTCCGATCACATCGTAAAACAACGCCAAAGCTGTCAACCCGACCGCGATATAGACAAAAATCTTTGAAAAACGGGAGCCGGGAACCAGCCAGCTGATTGCCAGCATCAAAAAGGCAACGATGAACCAGGCGAGACTGCTCTGGAAATATCCGGAGTTGTACAGCGTCACCTCACGATCCGTCTGTTTACCTTCCTGTTTTAGCAGTTCCCGTTTATCATTGAGCCGCTCTTTTTCGAGCGACTCGTCAGCCGCCGCAATTTTTTCGTCAATTTCCCTCAGATGCGCTTCATACCGGGCCACAGTTTCCGCTTTCTGGTTATCCACAAACGACTTCATGGCATCTGCCATCGGTTTGATGACCGCCGCCTTCGCTGACTTATCGGAGCTGTCTCCCAGCGCATTCAGCGCGCCGAACATTTCCTTTTGCGCGGTGTAGAGTTTCGACACCCCGGCGAGTTGTTCTTTGGCCCACGCGCGCTTGCTCTTGTCCTGCATCGCTTCAAACATCACGTCGCCCAGGCTGATCCATTCACCGTTCAGCCGGTCCTGCGGCGGAAAAATCACCAGATTCCGGCCGGAGTTGGCAAAGAAGAAAAACAGCTGAAAGGGAGATTGGAACAGTTTTCCCTCCTCGGTGGGAGCCGGTTGACTCAGCACGCCGAAAAGCTGCTGAGGAGTCATTTCCGGCATCAGGTCAAGGAATTCCGACATATCGAGTCGCTTCGCGATTTCGGCGAGGTTGGCCGGGAGAATCTGGTCATTTACCATGTTTTCCCCTTTTCGAACCGCGCCGAACTGGCCGAGCATATATTCGAACAGACTCATGTTCCGGCTGAGTCGCAGGACTTGCTCTTCCTCGCGCCTCGGAGCGAGTTCCGGGTCATCGTTGCTCTCGGAAAATTCCTGTTTCTTTTTGGTCACCCGGGAACCTTCTTCGGCAATTTTCGGACGCGCCACAAGCAGCTGGTTGTAGGAGTAGCGATCCCGCTTTCTGTGCACTTCGTCACCGATTTTCGGCTTCACTCCAAGCTCGGCGATGACATCGGTATCGTCGACATTGAATATCGGGAGCTCTTTGGCGATGTCGCCCCGGAAAAGCGAATCGAGCAGCCATTCGTCCGCGCGGATATCGTGTTTCTCACCGTCTTTTGTTTCGAAACGTACATGAGTTCCGTTGTTGATCTGGAGAAGCGTGAAGCGGGCAAATGTATTGGCCGGTTTTACCCTCCCGCCGTTTTGAACCAACATCTTTTGAAATTCCCCGCGCACTTCATCCGGCCACGGAGTGTAGGACTCCAGATTCGTCAGCATATTTTTCGAACTCCGCATGTTCTTCGAAAGAAATGCGGCGGAGCGGAGTGACAGAAAAACACCACCTACCAAAAGTAGAGAAACCACCAGGTAGGCAATCTTCATCGCGCTGAACCTCTGTCCGGCTCGCGTCCGGGCCATTTCCGCTTCCTCTTTTTCCCTGATTTGCCTCTTCGTACTCATAACTTATGCCTCCTGTTTTTTCAGTCGTTCGGCTTTCGACTTGTTAATATACTCCACCAGTTTCCACACGAAGTGTAGCAGTAGCCCGATCGACATGATCACAAGAGCGATCGTGGGCCACTGGTCGGACGGGTTGTCAGACACCGCGAACTGGGAATGATATTCCCCCGTTTCCGGATGCTGACCGAAACTTTCCTGAAACACAACAAACCCGCTGTGCCTCATTGGTTCGTTCATTCGAATCGCAACCTGCTTACCCTCCTCTTCGAGTGAGTCATATCTGGTGATTCG
>JARGOZ010000256.1 GCA_029213025.1 Verrucomicrobiales bacterium | reverse complement strand
TTTCCGGTGAAGGTAATCGCAAGTTTACCTCTCATATCTGAGAGGTTGAAAGAGGTTTCTGACGGTCTAATCCGCTGGGAATTATGCTTTTGTCAGGTTCTGGCGAGGATACGATTCTCGATCCGTATATTGTTTTCCTGAGTAATCGAAGTAAGATTCGCTGATGTCTGATCGCCATTTCATTATTGGTACCGCCGGCCATATTGATCACGGTAAAAGCTCATTGATTGAGGCTCTGACCGGCACGGATCCGGACCGGTTGCCGGAGGAAAAAGCGAGAGGCATGACGATTGAACTCGGTTTCGCTCAACTGACGATTCCATCTGTAGCCAATCCGGATGACAGCCTTGCTCTCGGTGTTATCGATGTGCCTGGTCATTCCGACTTTGTCAAAAATATGGTAGCCGGTGTCGGATCGCTCGACCTGGCGATATTCATTGTAGCTGCAGATGATGGATGGATGCCGCAGACGGAAGAGCATTACCAAATTCTGCAATATCTCAATGTTGAGAGGGCTATTGTGGCCTTGACCAAGGTGGACCTAACCGATGAATTGGAATTGGTTCTTGAAGATGTCAGAGAAAATCTCATTGGCGGTCCGTGGGAAAATGTTGATGTGCTCCCGGTTTCATCCCACACCGGTGAGGGAATTGATGAATTACGGAAGAAAATTGCTGAAATACTGGATGCAAGTCCTCCCGTTTCCAACTCCGGTAAACCGCGCCTGCCGGTGGACAGAGCGTTTTCTTTGAAAGGAATTGGCACGGTCGTTGCCGGAACTCTTATTGATGGCAGTCTCGAAGTTGGCACGGAATTGGTGGTTCAACCAGCGGGAGTGGCGGCTCATATCCGGACGGCACAAAGTCACGGGAAAAATGTCGATGAAGTGCCCCCGGGGACTCGTACTGCAGTGAATCTCAGCGGTATCTCTGTTCGCGAGCCGAAATCCACCGGCAAGGAGGTGGTTGGGAGAGGGGATATCCTCACTCTTCCATCATTGGGTGAATCGGTCATGGCGATTGATGTTTTGATTACTAAATCCGACCGGGATATTCGCGGCATCAAGCAATCGACCAAGCCGATGAAGACCGGGCGGGAGGTGATGTTTCATTATGGCAGTTCCGGGCGCCGGGCGCGCATCCATTTTCTCGGGCAAAAGTCTCTCGAGCCCGGCTCCTCCACTTTGGCGGAAGTGCGTTTTTACGAGCCCGTTTATGTTTTTGTCGGTGATCGCTTCGTGCTGAGAGATGCTTCACTCGGCGCGACTCTTGCGGGCGGGATTGTCCTGGATGAAGATGCCAACCGGCGGGCGTTTCGAAAAGAATTTCAGGGTACGTTTCTCGAAGAGAGGAGAAATCATGTCGATAACATTGAAGTCCTCGTCCGCACTCAGATGGTTCGCGATAAAGCGGTCTTTTTACCGACGCTGCTCGCTAAATCCCGGTTTTCCGCTGCGAAAATTCGGGAGGTCGCCGAAAAGCTCGTTGCGGAAGGTGATCTGGAGCAAAGTGGCGACTGGGTTTTTGAGGCTGACTGGTGGCGGCAGGTTTCCGGGATCGCTGCCGCGAAAATTGATGATATCCACAGGGATCACCCCGATCACCTGGGGCTTCCGCTTCGGGAATTGCGGGCTATGATGGAGCCGGAACTGCCTTCTCCGAAATTTTTTGATCAGTTGCTGTCCGGCCTTCTTGCGGGAAATTATTCCAAGGCGGGTCCGAATATTCGGCGGACGGATCATATTCCGATTCTTCCGCCTGAATTGGAAAAAGCCGGTGAATTGGTTCGTCGGCGGGTTTTGTCAGATTTAATTTCTCCGCCCAACAAAGGGGAAACCGCGACCTGTCCGGCGGAGGAAAAGGCACTTCGTTTCCTTACTCACACTGGTGAGGTAGTCGACCTTGATCCGAAAACGGTAATTTCCAGTAAAGGATTTGAATTGGTTAAAGATCAGATTGTCGCCTTTCTGGAGGAACATGGCAGAGCCACTGCAAGTGAACTGCGCCAGCATACCGGAACCGTCCGCCGGATTTTGATGCCGCTGTTGGAAAAGTTGGATGAAGATGGCGTGACCCGGCGGGATGGAGACTACCGGTATTTAAAACAAGTTTAGTAGGGTGGGCAACATCTTCGCAGACAGTGGGCAAGAATCACGATGAAGAAGATGAAATTTCTCGCCCACATTTTCAACAGCCCGGGGCGGTGGAATGTTTTCAGATCGAGATCGGTTTCTTTTACCGGCCAGAGAAGTAGATTTTCCCGGAAGTGAGCCGGGATTGGGCCGGTGATTCCGGCGAGGGCTCCGCAAATTGCCGAGGTGGAATCGGTGTCGCCGCCGCCGCGAATACTCCGCATTACGGTTTGTTCGAAATTCCCGAAATTCTGATACCAACAGGTGATAGCGAAAGGGACGGTTTCATAAACATATCCACTGATCCCACTATTCTTTTCAATATTTTTCCCTTCCCGAAGGTTTTCAGCGATCTGTGATGTGATCTCCCGCCAATCCGGGTCGTTGGAGATCAAATTCAGAGTATCCATCAAGGCGTCTATCGGTGGTTTAGTTTGCCACTCTCCGTTTGAAAGTTTTGCTGCGATCTCGGCAACAGCCCGTGAACCGAGGAATGCTTTGGGGTCGGTGTGGGTAATTCCCGTGCTGCGTTCGATATATTGTCTGCGGAGTTCGGCATTGTCCGGAATGAGGCTGCCGATGATCGCGCTCCGCATTGCGGGACCGTTGCCGGCTGAGAATACGCCGGATCGTGCCGGAGGAATACCGATGCAAAGTTTCAGTAAACTGCGCAGAGTAGCTAATCCAATTCCGGGTGGGAATCCTGCAAGCCATCGCCGCAGTTCCCTGGATAACATTTTCTCGAACGCGTCCGGATCGCCGGGGTTTTGGTGGCAACAGCGGGCGATTATCAGAGTGTGCTCCGTATCATCGCTGATCATTCCGTATCGAAATACAAAGCGGTGGCGTAACCTTCTTCGGCCCAAAAGTTTGCCGACCCTTTCCGGGGCAAGATTTTCGTAAGGTAAACCGAGCGAATCGCCGACCGCACATCCCCAAACGCACCCTGCCGAATTCCCGCTAATTTCCATTGGATGTTACCGTAACACGCAACGGGCAGGGGGCTACGACGGGATTTCAGGAAAGGCTGGCCAGCAGTAGTTTTCCCTCGTCGTCGTAATCGTCGAAAACGATCCGCATTTTTTCCACGCCGCGGCGGATACGGGCTTTCACAGTTCCAAGAGGTTTGCCTACTTTTTCCGAAATCTGTCGCTGAGTCAGACCTTCGAAATACGCCAGTTCGATCACCTCTCTCTGTTCCGGGGACAGGGTTACCACAACACTTTCAAGAAATTTCCGGGCATCGGAACGATATAGATCGTCTCTGCCTGATGATCTTTTCTCCGGTATTTCCGTCTCGATCTTTTGTTCATATCGATCATAGAGAGCCGATCGACGTTGAACACTGCGAATACGGTCGATCGCCCGGTTGCGGGAAGTTGTACAAATCCAGGTCACCAGGCTGCCTTTCCCCGGGTGGTAGTTTTCAGCTTTTTTCCACATGGTAGTCAGGACTTCGTTCATCACATCCTGAGTGTCTTCGTGATGGTTCAGAACCTTGAAGATCGTGGTGAAGATCAGAACGTGGTATTTCTCGTTGAACTCCTCGAAGGCGTTTTGATCGCCTGCAGCGATTCTCTGCATAAGATCATATTCTTGCTGGCGGTCGTGTCTAACTGATTTGGTGGTTGTGTTCATAATATGTCTATTTTTTGTCTTATTTGTCACCGTACAGTTAAACAAAGATTGCACAAGTATTTTTGTGTAATTTTTGTCTTATTTCGGAAACGACCCGTCGAATCGCTTCTCAGGGCCTGGTTTGAGCAATAATGGACCGGATCAAATCCATGATTTGTTTCTCTCGAACACCGCGTACAGGTTTTGTCGAACTTGCCTGTAGAAAATATTGTGAATCTCCCGTATCGAAGGCAAACAGGTAATAGTTCATTTCGAAATCTTTGGGGCCCGCTTTGAAGGTCACGTCGAGAGTGGTGAAAATGGCCGGAAACTTTTGATTAACCCCGTTTACCTGTCCTGATTTGTATTCACCTGCTTTATGGAAAATGAGGTATTCGTTTTGATCGAAATTATTGACGAGGTCGTCCATGATTTCGGTCATATCGATGCCTCTGCCGACATTCATTTTCTGAAAAAACACCGAAGTTGTCGCATCCGAGGTTTCCCAGCCGGCCAGTGTGGCGTCGGCATTTCGTTCCGATTTTTTCCAACCGTCGGGCACTTCTATCGAAAGGGCGTTATCGGCAAATACGACTCTTTCCCCTGCGTGGAGGATGGCGAGGCTGAGGAGAAACCAAATCACAAATCCCTTTTTCATTGCCTTGGTCAGGGTAACTCTGATCGAATGATCAGGCAACAGCATCTCCGTGGAGAGACCGTACCCTGTGTAATGGGAAACTGTACCCTGTTCAATGGTTTTCAATGGGAGCTGAATCAGCAGAATAAAGCGGGTTTTTCATACGTTACGGTCATTGCTAAAAACGCTTCTGCCGTATACAGTCGCGATTCGGATTTTTCCTAATGAAGCGCTTTTCCCTGAACCTTTTTCTCCTCATCTTCGTCGCGAGTTCGATCGGAGCGGACCGTGCCGATCTCCAGAGCAAATTTAAGCAATTGCCTACCGTTCCGGAGGATGAGTTACCGGAAATGGAGAATAAACCGGGAGATTTCCGGGGAAAGATTGCCGTGTCGGGTTTGAAAGGTCAGACCTGGGCGAGTTTTCCGTTTATCGAAAATCCGGGCAGCTTTGCTTTTGACCGCAAAGGCAGGCTGTTTGTTGCTGAGGCAAACCGCTTCTGGCTCGGTGTTCCGGATCTGCGGGGAGCCAATGAAATGATTCGCGATGATTTCAAGGCACAGACTGTCGAAGACCGGCTCAAGATGTACAAAAAGTTCGAGGCGAATTTCCCGATCGGCTGGTTCGAAGCGGTAGCTGACCGGATTATTCGCCTCGAAGATCGCGATGGAAACGGAGCGGCGGATCATCGCACCCTTTTTTCCGATCACTTCCATAGTGCGGAGGACGGCATAGGGTTTTCCCTCCTCGCGGATGAAGAAAACACAGTCTATTTCACCTGTATCCCGGCTCTATGGAAGCTGACTGATAAAGATGATGACGGTGTGGCCGACGAGCACGAAAAAATCGCCGACGGATTTGGTGTGCGGGTTTCTTTTATCGGCCACGACCTGCACGGCATCACACGCGGGCCGGACGGAATGCTCTATTTCTCGGTTGGCGACCGGGGCTATAATTTGAAAGATGGCGACGGGAATCTGCTCGAAGGATCGGGGCGGGGAGCCATCTTTCGCTGCGAAACGGACGGATCGGGACTGGAGTTGTATTGTGCAGGTTTGCGAAATCCGCAGGAGTTGGTTTTCGATGACTTCGGTAATTTGTTTACTTTCGATAACACCGGTGACATCGGCGACAAAGCCCGAATGGTCTATGCGTTGAACGGCACTGACTCCGGCTGGGATATGGCGCACCAGACCTCGAACCACTATGTGAACGCTCTCGACTGGGGTGATTTTCATCCCGAAAAAGCCATGTGGGTAGCGGAGAAAATGTTCGAAACCTACAACGAAGAACAGCCCCAGTGGATTTATCCCCCGGCTTCGCATGTAGGCAACGGGCCCAGCGGCGTGACGTGGGTAACGGGCGAATCGCTGCCGAAAAGTCTGCGCGGAAAATTCCTGCTCTCCGACTACCGCGGCGCTGCGTCGAACAGTGTGACTCATATTGTGGAATACGAAAAAGTGGGAGCCGGATTCATTGCGAAATCAGTGGAACCGCTTGTAAAAGGTGTCGCAGCGAGTGATGTGGAGCTCGGCTACGATGGCAAGATTTACCTCTGTGATTTTGGCGGGGGATGGTCGATAAACACCAATGGTTCCATCCAGGTGATCGAATCAGAGGATGACAAACTCAAGCAGGCCGGGGAAAAAGTCGCGGAAATGTTTGCGACTGGTTTTTCCGAAAGAAGCACAGATGAACTGACGATTTTTCTCAGCCATGTCGACAAAAGGGTTCGCCAGGCAGCGCAATTTGCTTTGGTCGACAAAGAAGGAGGGGCTGAAATTCTGAAAAAAGTCGCCGCAGAGGGAAATGATCTACACGCCAGAATTCACGCAGTCTGGGGCATGGGGCAACTGCAGCGGACCTCCGGTCATCTCGATACGGAGTTGGTCAACTTATTGAAAGATCCCGAAGAGGAAATTCGGGCGAATGTCGTTCGAATTCTGGGCGACAACCGTCTGGATGAAGCCGGCGAGGATATTCTGGAGTGCTTCACGACCGATAAATCAATCCGTGTACGGTCTCTTGCTGCCATTGCGGTAACCGTCAGCAATTGATGCGATTTACGCCGCTGCGGTAAAAAACGGCAAAGGCAAAACTGATATTTTTCTCCGCCACGCACTTCTCTCCGGTCTTGAAAGAATCGGCACCGTTGCCTCAGCCGTTTCCAAAGCAAAATCAGGATCGGAAGAAGAGCGGCTCCTTGCCGTGCTGTTTTTGCGCCGCAAAGAAAGCCCGGAATTAAAACAGTTCTTGTCGGATAAATCTCCTCTGATTCGTCGCGAAGTGGTTCGGGCCATTTACGATACCGGAGCACTCGATTCGGATGCAGGGGATCAACTGGCGGCAATCGATCCCGCACCATTTCCCCGCACCGTGCAGCGCCGGATCATGGCCGCCAACTATCGGCGGGGTAAGCCGGCGAATGCCAAAGCGCTTGTGCGAATAGCGGCAGACAAAGATTTGCATATCAGCGTCCGGGAAGGGGCTTTGCACGGTCTGCTGCGTTGGGAGGATACTGTGGAAGCCGATCCTGTGTTGGGAAAATATCGTCCCCTGCCGAAAAGCGAGCGCACGCTTGTTTCGCTCGGGAATGATATCTCTTCCGGGTTGAAGGCTTTTTTGAAAGATGAACATCCGCCGCAGTTGGTTTCACTGGCGATGCAACTTGGCGACTCGATAGGATTGGATCTCGGAGAAGAAACACTGATCACCCAGATCGAAAATACCAAACTGGATTCCAGCGTGCGGATCGCTGCGTTGAACAGCCTCAGTGAAAAAGGCGGTGAAGCTGCGGAGAAAATAATCCGGAAAATGCTCGATGCGAAGAACCCCGCCGTTCAGGCCAGCGCTCTTCGCCATGCCTGGAAGACAACTAAACGAAAGTTGACTCTCGTGGAGCGCTCTTTCGATTCTATACTTGAGGGACCCGTCCCGGTAGCCCGTGCGGCTATAGAAGGTATGGCGGAGCATATGCCTGAAGTGTGGTCGATTTTCTGGGATCTGGGAAATGAAGCTATCCGTCCGGAGATCAAGTTGGATGGATTTCTCGCCCTGCAGACTACCGATCCGGAAATGGCGCAGAAATATGCGGAACAAAGTGTGGATCAAATATTCAAACTCAGCCTGTACGGTGGTGATCCGGACAAAGGTAAACAAATCTATTTGAATCAGGGTGCCTGCCGCCAGTGCCATAAAATAGGCAAAGATGGCGGTGTCCAGGGGCCGGATTTGACTACAGTGGCGTCGCGGTTGGCCCGCCATCAAATATTGACATCGATCTACAATCCGGGTGCGGAGATTGCTGCCGGCTACGGAACATCCGTCGCGACCCTGAAGGATAAGACGTCTGTGATGGGGCGGCTGGCAAAGGAGAGTAGAGACGCAGTGACTATTATTTCTCCCGACGGCAAAGAGCACGTCATCGCCCGTTCAAAAATCGAAACCGTTTCCCCTCCGATTTCTGCGATGCCACCACTCGGCGCAACGATGGCACCGAAAGATCTACGGGATCTGGTTTCCTATATAGGCACTCTCGCCGGGAAGAAAGGAGTGAAAGACGATGCCTCTCACGGGGATGAAGCGATAGCGAAATAGGTATATATCAAAACACTCCGTTGGAGGTGAGGATTTTTCGTTTCCGAAATGTCCAGATCAGCCAGATCATCGTCGCTAACAAGATGAGTTGTCCCAATGGAGGGCCAATAAACATCCATGCCATTTTGGCTGAATTTATCATGAAAAGAACCTTAGTAATCTCCGGTTCATCTGAAATACTCAAAGCGGACTTCACCAATCTCTACGGCCGGTTAGGCGGAGCCGGTATCCAGCAGATTCTCGCCGGGTTCCGGAGAGCGAGCCCGCTTCGCCTGCTGTTCAATTTCGGTGGCTTCGCTCGATAGGTCTCCTTCCGCAGAATGCGAGGTGGATTCTTCTTCGACCTCCTGTTTATCATCAGCTTTCGGTAGTTCCTTCTCTATCATTTTCACAGGAACACCACCGGGGAAGACTACTTCGCGGGCTTCGTCGGGCATGGATATTCCGGCGTTATCCAGAGCAGTTTTGGTCATACGAATTACCGATGATCGAACCTTGAGACCGCTGTGCTCTGATATGTTTACCCAGAAATAGACCCTTAAGTTGATCGTCGCTGCTCCCAGACTGTCGACCAGCACGAGCAGCTCGGAATCATCGACTACAGCGGGGTGTTCCCGGAGGACTTCCTGAATGATCGATTGGGCTTTTGAAATGTTGTCGTCGTAACCGATACCCACGGCAAAATCGAATCGCGAGTTGGGATTGGCGGTCAAATTGGTGATGGTATCTTTGTAAATCGTGGCATTGGGGATTTGAACGTGATTTCCCTCAATCGTCATCAATAGAGTGGCCCTTGTATTGACGCTCTGAACAAAGCCTTCGTACCCTGCAACTTGAATCCGGTCTCCCGCAGAGAAAGGTCGCTGCATGCTGATCAATATACTGGCGAGGAAATTTTCCGCTATATCCCGAAAGGCAAAACCGATCGCTAGTCCGATCAATCCAGTGCCGCCCAAAACAGTCATTGCTACTCCGGTCAGTCCGGAAACCCGGAGAGCTAAAAATACACCGAAGAGGAAAACCAATACCGCAACGGTCCGGCGGGCGACATCGGAAAGGAACCGGCTCCGAAATCGACGCCGAAACAGGTTTTCCGTCCCCTTCGAGGCCAGTCCTGACATCGCCCATGCGAGTGCCAGGAAAAGCAGACCAGCTAGAATATGGGGCAGTCGCTGAATCGCATAGCTGCCTAGTCCCCGGAGTTCCTGCCAGGCCGGGGTCATATCCCAAAATGGCAGGGGATCTATCTCGATCTGATTGACAACTGCCACTACATTTTCCGTGTTGCCCGCCAGTTTTCCGGCCCATTCTTTGCGTTGATCGCTATCCGTTTGCCCGGTTAGAAATACGATGCCTTCATTCACCCTGACGGCGGGGTTTTGAAACCAGTCGGTTG
>JARGOZ010000255.1 GCA_029213025.1 Verrucomicrobiales bacterium | reverse complement strand
CAAGGGTTGCGAGCAGCGGTACTTTAGGCCTTGCATAACCAAATTCCTATCAGTCGAAAAGACCGACCAGAAAGCTGACCGGCTGGCTCCTGACGCCTTTCCTCAAGTTTTGCTGGTAGACTACGTGCGAGTCTACCAATGGGCCGAGTGAGGTGATCCTTGCCGACCTCATCGCAAAAGATCCAGCCTAAAACGATATTCCAATGGAAGAACGATGTGCCTTAATACGAATCACAGGTGGTAGTGCTGCCAAGGGCTTCGGTCCCGGTTCAAGGAAGTATGGCGGAATTATTTTGCATCATTCCCAAATTCTGAGATATGTGATTATGCGCGCTTATATATTCCTTCTCGCGTTATTTCTCTCCGCCTTGCTTTATTCTGAGGAAGAAGAGAAATACGTTCCCAAGGACTTGAAAGATGCGGTTCGAGTCCTGACTGATGAAATCGATCCGGCAGATCAGCAGAAGATTAGAACTGGCGAACTTGAGAATCTACATTTCAGCCTTGGCATGGGTTTAAGAAACGGATGGGGGCTGTGGGCTGACTCCCGACTGTCGGTCTACTTTAAGAAGAACGGGATATCACATCCAGACAATATGTCCGGCTATATAATTGCAGCATTTACTCGAAGCCTAAAAGAGGAGTCGTACGATTTGCTTGAGATGATCAGAGAAGGAGACAAGGAATCTCCCCGGTATCACTATCCTATACTCACAGGAAGAATCATAGACAGAGAGCGTCGTTTGGCGATTCTATTCGAGCGTAAAGATTATGATGAGGCTGGATACATCCGTTCAACGAAATTACTCTGGAATCCTGATGATGGGAAAATCTATTTAAAAGTTGGTGATTTTAAAAAACGAATCGCTGCTCCACAGAAAATCAAAGAGTTGAAAGACGATGCTGAGCATTGGAATTTCACTAAAGAGGACATCGAGCTTTTGGAGGAATTAAAACGCTTAGGCAAAAATAAACGGCGCGAGAAGATCGATCAAATGGATTCAAATCGCCGGAAGAGAATTGACGGGATTCTACCCCGTGCTCAATCAGCGGACGAGCAGGAAAGTTATCATTTCGATATTTATGCTAACCAGGAAGCATCGAAGGTGAGGTCGGAGGAGGTATTGCTGAATTACACGATGCCCTCCTGTGAGTTTAGTAAAACGCCGCCTTTGTATGTTATTGATTTTATGCGCCAAAAAGCAACAGAGGCCCTCCGTCAACGAACCTATCGCGTTAAGCATTGCGTCACCTTCGAACTAGACTACGATCCCAACTTAACCTCACTGGAAACACTTGTGAATTATAAAGTGGACAGAGAAATATCATTGGGAAAAATGTTTACTGAAGTTTTGGACCGGGTCGGTCTAAGTTACGAAGTACAATCTGATACCAAAATTAGAATTTTCACGAAAAACGGACTACAAAAGGTTGCTGACAAGACTACGAAAAAATCCTCTGGTGAAAAGTTGATGAGCTATGTAATACCAAAAGTATCGATCTCGGAGCGGCAGTACATTTTCGTGGAACACTACTTACGATTACAAGCAAAAGAATCACTCAACCGGATGCCAGATACTGCCGATGACTTTGTAACCTTCAATCTGCTATACGATCCCGGATTATTGTTCGACGTGAACGCACCAATCAATTTCGAAGGGGAAAACGTAACTCTGGAGACTTTGTACACTGATGTATTGAAGCAAGTCGGTCTAAGTTATAAAGTCGTCTCAGATACGGAAATCGACATCCTTGAGAATAAAGATTCCAAAAAGAGTTCAGCCAATCCATTTGGGTTTAACCCGAAAACTAAATTAATTAAGCTGCGGCACTGGATACAAAGTTATCGGAAAGCTCGTTACGGTGGCGGCAACTTACTTAAATATTCCGGATTTCATCTTACTTCCCTACTGCGGGCAAAACCTTCCCGGAGATTTCGCGAGTAATAATGTCATAGGCCGGCGTTTTCCAGTGATAGCCATCGCCACTGGCAAGATCCAGTTGCTTTGCCAGAATAGTATAGACATCGATGATTTCTATACCTTCTTCCTGCATGACCCGGGCGGAAATGGTGTTTAAGCGGACGACGACATCGTTCTTATCTCCGAGGCTGTCGACCGGTTTGTCTTTTGCCGGTTTTGAAGCCGTGTGAGGGGTCGTCATGAGGTAAAAGATTTTTGCCTGAGGTGCTCCATTTTTGAAGCATTGTGCGAGGTCGCTCATCCGGTCGTGAACTTGCACCCCATCCAACCCCAAGGGTTGCGAGCAGCGGTACTTTAGGCCTTGCATAACCAAATTCCTATCAGTCACCCTTCCTTCCCCTGCACCCCATCCAACCCCAAGGGTTGCGAGCAGCGGTACTTTAGGCCTTGCATAACCAAATTCCTATCAGTTTTCGGGTTCAAAATTTGCTTTTCGAAAACCTAGTCAATCTCTACTTTCTGCAGCTCTGCGCAGGTGCACCCGAATTTCGTAATAGTTATCCGCTGTTTGTTTAAGCACGTTCAGGCCGTTCTTTTTGAAGTCATTTAGACCTTTGTCGAAGGAGTCAAATTGCGCATCGTGGTCCCCAAACACCCTGCTTTGCGTTTGATAGTTGAAAGGGCATTCACGTCCGGCTGATTTTCCAAGATAATACCTCCAGATCCAGCCGGGTTTCATAGTGTGGATATCTCTATTATGTGCGGTTTGATCGAAGGGTTGGATGGTTAATGCAATATCAGATCCGCTTGCGATCGCGGGAGCCTCATCGAGGCGAAAATCAAATTCCCAGCCCGGCGGTAGAGCTTCAGCGGCTCGGCGAGTCATAGCTGCGATGTCATCGGCGGTAGGTTTACTGCCAGGCCAGGAGTTTACTTCGTCCGAAAGTTTTTTCAGGGCCGGGTATTTTGCCGATTCTTTGTCGAGGTGGATCGCTGCATGGGCGATTTGCCCTGTAGCTTCGCCGCCCTGTCTTGGCCATTTGGGAAGAGACACGGGAGGTTTCTGTCTCTCTTCGAGCATTGCGTTAAGAATCGAAATGCGCAGTTGGTCGCGTTTTTTCCCAGGGGATTTGGGCTCAAAAGTATATTTACCAGGATATTTTTTTGAAAGCCGCATAGCAGCCAGTTCGCCATAGCTGAGAAGGCCGTTGATACTTGACCATGACTTGAAAACAGTATTCGTATCCGGAAGTTCATTTAGTAACAAATGATCAATCAATGGAGAGGTTTCTTTGGTAAACGAAGTAACAATGCTAAAGCCGGAAATGCCGCCTCCTTCCTGTAGGTTTACCTGCGTATAGGCACCGGGATAGACACCGAAAATCGAGCTCCATTTCGAATTCGGAACCGATTTCCTCATTGCCGGCATACCTGTGAGATCAAATCGAGGATTACTAAAGTCACTATGTCGTGCCAGCTCATTTAATATAGTATTCTGTTGTGGCCGAGACAATTCTTCCCAACGATTACTGATGGCTTCGATGCCGGCTGTTGATTGAAATTGCCCTGAGATAAGGAAGTTTGCGGCCTGGCCGATTTGGGAGTTTCTATTGAGAGGATAGGAATCTCCCGGCTCTTTTGGAAAGCCGGCATCGCATCGTTGGTTCCATTGGTTGATCATTGCGTTCGTAGCGGTGTCTTTTTCTCCGAGGCACCAAAGTGCCGCCGCAGCACGGGCTCTGGTATGGGCAAAAGGGCCGGTGCTCAGTTCGTTTCGCAGGAATTCGCCGGCTTTTTCGAGTCCTGATTTCGCAGTGAGCGTGATCAAGGTTCCCCGTATTCGTGGCTCGTCGCATTTAGTTGCCGCTTCTATGATGACGGGGAGAGCTTTGTCATTTCCATAGTATCTCTGTATCTCCACGGCTCGATGCAGGGCATCCTCTTTTCCTTCGAGCACGGCTTCTGCCCAAATATCAAATTCTGACTTTCCCTGGATGCTGTCCCACCAGGCGCGAGCTGATTTCTCAGTTTCGCCGGCTTTGTCATTTCTAAAAAAATGGATCGTAGGAGACGCGTGCCTTTTCTGAGAAATTCTTTCGACAATGGCGTTGGCGCATTCCGCAACGCTAAGGGTTGAGCCTTCCCAAAATCCTGCGCTTTTGCTTCGGCTCATCCGCATGTCGGAGTAGGCATCCAGCAGTTGGGGGACGGCCGCGTGTCCTGTTTTTTCGAGGCGGGCAGCGGGACTTTTCTCTCCCCGGGGATCGTTGAAAATATCGCATCTGCCCGGACTGATAAATTGCGTTCCACTTTGGGTTTCGAGTTGTCTGATCAGCTCTGCGACTTTTTCCTTTACCGGTAGCTTTTCCAGTTCTGCATCGGTAAGAAATGGCCCCTGAGCCCGGACCGCATCTGAAAGTTTCAGTGCGTTTAGAAAATCGGATGCCCGCCTTGCTATGTCTGTGGACGGGAAAAGCTGAATAATCCTCTCAAATTTTTCTTTCACTTGTTGCCTGTCGATCCCGTTATTCGCATTGGCATTTTCGGCTTCGATGAGTTCCTTTTTCGCGATTTCTTCAGCAAGATGGAGGCGGAATGAAATCTTACTGTGGCGATAGTCCTTTGGGTGCAGTTGGCGGGCTTTTTCGAGGAGCTGTTCGGCTAATTCTTTTTCGCCATTCAGATGTAGGGCCACGGCCAACACAGCGACGTAAGTGGTAGTATCGAGTGAATCGGATTCCACAGAGTCCTTCCGCCGATGATGTGAAACTTCCCATTCCTGTTCTAAAACGGTTTTGGCGTAGTCAGCAATTTTGAGGGTTTTCAGATTGGTTCCCGGACGTTGTTTGGGATTGTCTCCGGGGGCAATCTTTACAAATTGCCAGGGTTTCAGATCGAGAGTGGAAAGGGTTGCTTTCTCCGGGTTTTTCGGAATATCGGATTCTAAAAATCCATAGACATAGTAGTGCATCGTAGACCCGTCCTCCGCGCAGTTCGCCCATTCGAGCCGTGCCCTCGCGAAGGTGTTGCGAAAGTCTTTTGTATAGCCAGGATCGCTCAGCCAGGCTTCGATTTGCTCGATGTCGCCTTTTTCCTCCGTTTGCGCAGAACAGTGCAAACAGATAAGTGCACAAATTACCGGAAAGATTCTTTTCATACTCACTCTCTATTGTGCGTCACTGCCGGATTGTGACACTGGTGGTCGGGATATTCTATAATTCCCGGGGAAAGGTTAGCGAAACCGGGGACAGACAGAATATGTGCACGAATCACCAACATCTTCCGGTGCGCCCCCCGAATCAAACTGATGAGAGCAATCAACTACAAATGAGTCGGTCGGTAAGGAACGCCGTCCAACCAGTCATAGGAGAAAACGGTTCTATCGACACTCCTGCGAATCGCTATGGCCCGGACGCAGGTAAAACCGGTCGACAACCATACCAAATCGCTGTTTGCAGCGATGATACCTTTGCTCCCATCCCCGGAAACGACTTGAGGAGTTCAAGGGCGGAATCGACCGCATGGACGAAGATCACTTCATCGCTCTGCCCGGATTGAGCTTCGAGAAAATCCTGACTGGCTCCCAGGGTCCAAACAACTTCAGTCTCAGGCATCCTCGAGAGCCTTTTTCTTCAGGTCATCCCAACTTATCCCGGTTTCGGGGTTTTCCATGAAGTGAGTAATCCGCTCTTCTATGATGCCTATGACTTCGTCGGGCAGCGAATCCTCTGTATCTGAGACCGCCTGGTCACACAATTCCCTCGCCAAAATCAACTTTTGTTGATTATCCAGCTTTTGTAACTCGGGAAATTTCTCTGCAATCATGTGAATACTGTTAACATCATTAAACCACTAATTCAATGCGGCGATTTATCGCAAAAGTGCTTTCCGATCCAGAAAGAAAAAACCGAAAAAAACCGGGGACAGACAGCAAACGAAAACCGGGGACAGACAAAACAAACGAAAACCGGGGACAGACAAAATATGTTCAGGGGACAGACAGTAGCCTCGCTCCTTATTTATTCATCAAAATCATCGTCCATAATGTTTTCGATTATTAGCCTCGCTGTTTTTTTGCTGACGCTCTCAAATCGAACCGCAATCGTTCAAAGTGTCGATTATTGACTGAGGTGACTGCCTCAAATTTAACATAGCACTAATGATCAATCGCTGACCTGTAGTCGTGTAGTAAAGGCCGTATTCGAGATCTTTGCCAACCAGAATTCGACGATGATTTTTCAGGAATGATACCTTTGCTCCCATCCCCGGAAACGACTTGAGGAGTTCAAGGGCGGAATCGACCGCATGGACGAAGATCACTTCATCGCTCTGCCCGGATTGAGCTTCGAGAAAATCCTGACTGGCTCCCAGGGTCCAAACAACTTCAGTCTCAGGCATCCTCGAGAGCCTTTTTCTTCAGGTCATCCCAACTTATCCCGGTTTCGGGGTTTTCCATGAAGTGAGTAATCCGCTCTTCTATGATGCCTATGACTTCGTCGGGCAGCGAATCCTCTGTATCTGAGACCGCCTGGTCACACAATTCCCTCGCCAAAATCAACTTTTGTTGATTATCCAGCTTTTGTAACTCGGGAAATTTCTCTGCAATCATGTGAATACTGTTAACATCATTAAACCACTAATTCAATGCGGCGATTTATCGCAAAAGTGCTTTCCGATCCAGAAAGAAAAAACTGAAAAAAAAACCGGGGACAGACACGAAAAAAAAACCGGGGACACAAAAAAACGGGGACAGACAGAATATGTGCACGAATCACCGTCAGAGTCAATTGCCGGTCAGGGGGCGCTATGTTTTGGTTCGGGTGCTTTCAGAGGTCAACGGCGCTCGCTGGGCATCTGCTTCAGAAAATATTGTGGAAAGCAGGGGAGAATGACTGTGCCGCTGGTGGTAGTATCAGGAAGGCGAAGAGATTGCCGCCGATCCGGAACGGGGTCAGCCGGGACGCAAAGGCTTCAGCCGGGAACAGGTGGAGGAAGTATCTGCGCAAGAAGGCCGTATCAGTCTCTCTGAAAAGCTGAGCTGCCGGGTCCGCTACCTGACCTCCGGCGCTGTTCTTGGCAGTGCTGCTTTTGTCGACCAAATCTTTGAAACCAACCGCCAACATTTCGGCCAACGCCGGCAAAGCGGAGCCCGTAAAATGCGCGGCGGCCACTGGGAGAACTCCGGGTCCTGCGGGATCTGCAGATCGAATAGGGCATAAAGCAAAAGATGGTTTCTGCAAAATCCCCCAATTACCTGTCTCCACCGCGCCCAATCCAGCGCGGATCAAAGCTACTATTACTATCCACAATCTTTAGCTGGCGTTACGCATGGGGTCAGTCATGGCGTTACGCATGGGGTCTGTCAAAAAATATTGAATTATGGGTATGTTAGTATGTTGGTTGTTTGGCTGAACCTCAAAAGTGCGGCTTGTCTGTGAATGGTACTGGACAGTTAGGCTTTCCCCGGTGCGCGTGCCATTTCGCGGCGGGGTAGAAACTATCAATCGTTTCGTTCCTGGATGCCTGGAACGGGCTCTAGTCTCACCAGGGCCAGAGGCGGATCCTGATCTTCGGGAATCCGGGTGAGGAAGAGCATTTCTGGGGGCAGTCAACAAATTCAAAATCAAGGAATCAAAGATTCAAAATTTGTTGACCGACCCCGCGCGGGAATTAGAACTGACTTAACCGGGGCCGACCAGTTTCACCGGGTCAATTCTACGCCAAAATTCATCAGGATATCCGGGGCGGTAGGCAGCGTAGTCATCCGAAGTTTTTTCCCAATCTATGGATCGCCCGGCTTCATGGAAAGTTCGTTTTTTCAACTCTGGCTTAGATAGGTATTACAATTACGTCCCGCAGACGTATTACAACGGTTCGGCGTTGTCCGAGGTTTCCTTTAGCCAGGATCGCAGGGTCGTGAGAATCGCGGGATTAAATTTTCCGTAGGGTCCGCCGGGCGGAGGCTTGAAGTAGCCGTAGCTTTCCTGAAACGAGTCCGAGCGGAAAAAGTAATGGTCTGAGGAGTCGAGAGCGATGAACTTTCCGATACCGGGGCGCGCTCGATTGACGATCTCGTTTATCCAGAGGATCGGCTTTTTTTCGCAAACCCAATCCGCCGTGCCCCATATACTGAGAACGCGTGGATAGATTGGGTCGTGTCCCTCGATCTCTAGCGGGGTCGACGCCACCTTTGTCCAGACCTCGCCCAGGTTTACCTCGGAGGCCTGGTGCAACCAGGTGTAGGGCCGGTAGAAAATATAAGGGTGACTGATTCCCAGTTTATCCATTGTTTCGGCGACCCCGGGACCTTTCGCGCGGATTTCCTTCGGGGTCAGTTTTTCAATCAGAAGCGGATACCAGAACTGAAGCTCGCGTTCGATTCGCTTTTCGACCTCGGCCGGTTCCGCTCCGTCGAGCGTGGCGAAACTGCGACGCTGGGCCATGATGTGCTCGAAATGTGTTCCCGAGATCGTACCGTAGGAGGCGATCCCGCGCACCGGGGTTTCCGAGGCCAGAATGGGGCCGGTCAATCCGCCCAGGCTGTGACCGAAGATAAAGATCCTGCTTTGATCCACGAACTCGAATTTCCGGAGGGCGGCCAGGGCTTGTCGGTAGCCATCCAACTCGGTGAGGAAGTCCATGTCGCGAACCGGCGGGCCCTCGCTGTCGCCGCAGCCACGACGATCAACGCGTATCGTGACGTAGCCGTTTCGGGACAAGTGTCGTGCGATCCGTGTGAAACTCGTCGCCGGTCCCGTCGGATTGTCGATTGAGAAATTCCCTCCTCCCTGCAAGAGAAGGACGGCGGGATGAGGCCTGTCGTTTTTCGGGCGACCCACCAGTGTGCGAAGCCTCGCGCCATGGCTGACCACGTGACCGTAGTCGAGATGGAAAAAATCGTCACGGAAGCGCGGGACTTCCTGGAATTGGATCTGTTTTTCCAGAACGGCCACTCCCCGGGCGATTTCCAGGGTCCAGGTATCGCCCGCACGGGCAACGCTGATGCTTTTCTGCAACGTATCGACGTCGACAACGTCGGCACCCTCGGCACGCAAGACAATGTCACCATCGATAAGTCCGGCATCGGCGGCGGGTGAATCGGGAATGATTTTCCGCAGCAGCACTCCCTCGTTTCCGTCAATCTTTTCGCTCAGCGGGGCCAAATGGGCACCGAAGAAACAACGGCGAGGCAGTGGTTCGTCGTCGGCGGAAAGCGGAGCAACCGGATTGAGGAAAAGGCAAAAGAGAAGCGGAATTTGCAGCGTTCGTTTCATGGTTCGTGTTTTCTTTTTTGATCCGCAGGCTTATTTCGATCTAGACGGGAGGCTGAGGGGGGCGACCGATTCGCCGATATTCTCAACGAGAAGGGTGGAATAACCGCCGATCACTTCCGGGTGCTTCCAACAGTCGGGGCTGGTTGGCAGTCAATAGGGGAGCGGTCCCGTCTGTATAAAGATTTCATAGCCTTCTTCGATTGAGAAATCAATTTCTAGCTTTTCCGGCTACATACAGAATTCTGTGTGTCTATCTTATCCAGATTTGAAAACAGTCTCATGGAGCCTTTGATCTTG
>JARGOZ010000254.1:5120-9581 GCA_029213025.1 Verrucomicrobiales bacterium | reverse complement strand
TTCCAGCGGGACTCGAGAGGTAGTGTATTCATTTGCACTTTCCGGGTCCGTCGCGAATTCGGTGAGTAAATGGTCAAAGAAAACGCGGTGCCTACCGGTTTGGATCGAATCAGCGGAAACAGGTCATTGCGGCGGATGATTCTTTTGCCGTCACAGGCGATGATGATTTCGTTGGCGGAAACCCCGGCCCGGCTCAGAGCACCTCCTTCCCGTACCCAGCGAACCGCCAGGCCCTGTATATCTTCGGGCACGTTGGCGAGGATCTTTTTCTCCACAGTCCACAGTTCCCAGACCCAACCGCCGATCCCGGGCGTGTTGGCGATTGACTTGGTTTTTAGCAGTCGGCGAATTGCCGAAGGCGGGCAGGCCATGCTGAGTCCGGATGAGGGAGCCCCGGCATCGCCTTTTAACCGACCGCTTTGCACACCGATAATTTCGCCTTTCTGGTTCACCCACACACCGCCGGAAGTGAGAACGGGATTGATCGCGGCGATAAATATGTGCGCCAGATAGCCGTCTGAAGGCTCGAAGTCAGTGTAGTTCACTCTCGATTCCGCCATGTGACCGGAAATGACGAGGGTGCGCCGTCGCAGAGCGGGACCGAAGTTGTAAACCGGTTGAGTTGGGGAAGGCGTGTAGGAAGCCACCTTCAGAACCGGGAGCGTCAGCTTTGTGGCGATCTCAAGCAGAGCCAGGTCGTGCCCGAAGTCGTAAGCCACGAGATTCGCGTTATGAATCCCGTGTTCCTCCGTCATGATCGTGATGTAGGCATTGGGACGGGGAAAAAGGTGGGCCGCAGTGATAACGTACGCTTTGCCGCCGCCGGATTCGACGATAGCACCTCCGCCGCGAAGTTGACGGTCAACGAGCACTTCGACACAGGCTTTGCGGACCTCCGTAATCAATCGGGGAGCCATTGCAGAAACCCCGTAGACCTCCGCAGAAACCGGGGTGAAAACCGGAAACAGAACAAAGGCTATAAGGAATAAGTATTTCATGCTGAGACCGGTTGATAAAGATTTTCGGGATTCTTGTCTACCGAGATGATTGCGCTGAAGCATGTCGCGGGGTGAATTTCGTTCAAACAGAAAGTTCCGCTGCAAATTTTTCCGTTTGCCGGATTAATTTCCGGTTTTACTTCCCTTAAACGGGGCGGATTGCGATCAATTTGAAATTTCACGGAACATCCCGGCGAAACCGCGCGGCGGATTTCGTGAGCCACCCGCCCCATCGTGTAGCGGGGATTGATCTCACAAACCGGGCGGACCGCATAGTCACCATTTCGGGTTCGATACACATAAGAGTCGATTCCCACCGGTCCGGAATAGCCTAAATCATTCAGCCAGTTGTGAAGAGACATCGCCAGCGGACCCGCTTCATCAAAAAACGGCAGCGCCTCTGTCATGAGAAATCTGGCGAGCTCTTCGGGGAGTCCTTTACAAAATTTATTCGCACTGATGCTGCCGAGATACCGTCCCTGCGGGTCGATCAGTTGCCGAATCAGCCCGGTTTGAGTCATTTTCTCCGGCGAACTCTCGAACTGAACCGAAAAGTCGAAGATTCGATCATGAGCCGGCTCAATCAGGACAGAACCCTGTTCGACCAGCCATTTTTCGGCGGTCTTTACAGCTGATTCCCGATCAGTACAGAATTTCACCCCGCGTCCGGCGGCTGACAGCGGCTTTTTGACCACAACAGGAAAGTCCGCCAGCGCATCGCGCGCCGCATCCGGAGATTTGCAGATTCGCGAACCCGCCATCCACTCTCCGAAACGGGAAGCCTGTTCTGTTTTGGAGAACAACAGTCTCCATTTTTCGTCCCACAACCGGTTTCCGTTCCAGTTCCAGCCCTCAAAAGCCCCGGGAAGTGCCGGAGAACAGGACCATGGTTTAACGGAGTTCAATTTTCTTTCTTTCGGTGTTGTTTCGCTGCTGAGGAATTCGGGCAGTTGGAAGCCTGCCTCCCTTAAACGTTCCAAATGTTCGAGACTTGGCGGATTTCTCATCAGGACGATGTCATCCTGACGCGCCAGGAAGATTTGAACGATTTCCAGATCGCGAATCAGAGCCTCCACTTTCGGTCCGGGACGATACCGATTCCGACCTGCGGCGATTTGATCCTCCGCATCGGGATTAAAACAGAACACATTGGGCGACCGGCCTTTTGATTTTTCAAAAACGGCAAGATTACGTACAAATTCACCGGACAACCCGGCTTCGAGCCTTCCGGATTCATTAAAATCGATGCCATTCCCCTTGGCGCGACTTGGCGAAAGCGGAAGTTGCAACCGCTCCCGGTAGGCATCCCAATCCGACTGACCGTGCTTTTTCCAATGGCGAAACCATTTCAATCCGTATCCGACGTGCTCGATTTCGTCGTGATAGATTCTGTCCATGATTTTGGCGGTGCGGGGATCCCCGGCTTCTTTCATGAGCTTTCCAAAATGGCGGGAATAATCGAGATTGGCCTGCTCGAAGGTGAGACTGAGACGCGAAACATAATCAAAAGGCGTCTCCATCGGGGAAACCGTATCCCAGAAGAAGCGGCTCACCGGGAATTCGCCGAGGGTCACTCCGCACTCTTTCATCCGCCCGAGATACCAAAGCGTGTGCTTTTGCTCCTCCTGCAATGTCGCAAAAAGCCCTTTCCGGAATTCAATTGGCGCATCGGGAAATTTGAGCAGCGCGAGGGCCATCAGCTCGGCTGCGAGCAGTTCGTGATTGGCAAAGAAATGCAGCAGAGTCCCCCGGCTGCGCTCATCAACCAGGCTTGGCCGGGACGGGAGGGCGGCTTTGGCCCCGGCTGTGATTTTTTCGAGGAGAAGCGAGTCGGGTCGTCCCGGATGCAAATTCGGAGAAATCCTCGTCTGTTGAATCGCGAAGTCGACCGTTTCAGTGGAGAGCCTGAGTTTTTCGTCCAGATCATCGCTGAAAAGCACTTTCTCTGCGTATTCGTTGACGTTCAATTGGATTGGATTTGATTGTTTGACCCTGTTGGAGCCCTGAGCGAATCTCTCAAGCTTTTTACGCCGGTATATGTCCAACGTTCTTACAAAGTTCCCTCCTTTCGCCCTGATTGGCAAGACATGGAAACGTCTCTCCGAAAAGTTCGGGGTGAACAACCGTGACCATAAATCATTGACCATAAAAGTCCTTTTCGGATTTCTGGCGATCGGAATGGCGTTGGTATTTAACACCGCATTTCAGGAATACGCGGATGAAACCCGGAAAATCGCCGAAGCAGGGACAAGTGCCAGCCTCGAAGATGTGCCGGGTATGCTGCCCATGGCCGGTAAAGGAATCGGGGCATTTATGTCGCTGGTCGCCTTTTTTATCAGTCTCTGGGTTCGGGAATCGCAGCGCACAACTACCCGGCACCGCTTGATAACCATGGCACTGTGGATCGCCTGTATCGGTGGATTGCTGGCCTGGCTTCCGACCGATATTATCGACACGCAGAGCGCTCTCGCCGGTAAGGCTCTGGCGGGGGAAAACCCGTCGATTCCGGCTTATATCGGAAAAATTGTGATGATAGGATTTCTCATCATCAGCCCGCCGATTATCGTGCAGATCTTTTTCCGGCTGGACCTGATGGATCAATATGTGGTGAAAGCTTTTCTCTCCCCGTTCACGTTTTGTATGGGGGCATTCACCTCGATCTGGCTGATTTTCGATTTCACCGACAACGGCCCGGCTTTCAGTGGGCTGCCGTTCAGTCGACTTGCCGAATTTTACATCGTGCAGTTTCCCTATGTGGTCCTTTTCGTTCTGCCCATCGTGATTCTTCTCTCTCTGCTGTTTTCCCTGTCGACGCTTTCGAAAACCAATGAGTTTATCAGTATGATCGGGGCAGGCCGTTCGGTTTTGCGGATTCTGACACCCCTGCTCTTCATCGGAGTCTACACATCGTTAATTTCACTCGCCCTGAAGTATGACTGGGCTCCCCGCTCCGAAGGTCTCAAAGAAGCGATTTTGCAAAAAGCGCTCACTGACAGAGCCCGGCTCCACACCGACACCCAGCCGACAGCGCCGGGTAAATGGATCCGATACGGCTGGATGCACGTCAATGACTATGCCTCACGAACCTGGTTTGTGGGTAATGTGCCGCTGAAACTGAGCGATCCAATGGCAAATGTTATTATCTGGAAGCGCGACGAGAACGGTCAGCCGCTGATGATGTGGCAGGCCCGGGAGGCCTCCTGGGACTGGCAAAGCAAAACCAACGACTGGACTCTGAAGAATGGAAAAGTCTGGAAATACCACGACGACAGAGTCCCCCGCCCTGAACCTTTTGAGACACTGACCCTTTCAGGATGGAACGAAACTCCATGGAAAGTGCTCAGTTCCTCGCAGAACCCTTCCTATCTCGGAATGCCGGGTCTGGTGATGTATTTGAATGCCAACAAAGAGGTGCCGGCCAAAGATCTCGCCTCATTCCGAACCAATCTGTGGAACATTTTTG
>JARGOZ010000254.1:0-5110 GCA_029213025.1 Verrucomicrobiales bacterium | reverse complement strand
GACGTGTTTCGCTATGGTTCTCGTCGCGGCTCCTCTCGGCATCGTCTACGGCCGGAAGGGCGTTCTCGGTGGCATGACAGCTGCCGTAGTGATTTTCGCTCTGATGTATATCATGAAAGGAACCACAATGGCACTCGGTCAGGGGAATAAGATACCTCCGATTCTGGGAGCGTGGTTTTGCAATGTTATCGTGATGGGCCTGGGAGTGGTGCTGCTCTGGTTCCGCAGCCGAAACCGCGAGGTGCCCAAACTGAGCCGAATATTGCTTTATCTGGTCACATTCGGAAAGGCGCGCTAATTTCTCAGATTAGGTTTGAAACAAGTCAGCCCCGGCGCAAAGATTTCGAAAAACCATGTCTATCATTGTTGATTGGAAAATTAAGCCGCGCTCCGGCGTGTGCAGTCACTCAGATAAGGAATTTGAGGACGAAGAACCTTTCTACACCTGCATCTTTGACGATCCCGAATCCGACGGCTTCATCCGGCGCGACTACAGCGTTGAATCGTGGAACGCCATCTCAAAAAAGCTGGAACCGTCGCCCTTCTCTTTCTGGAAATCGCACTACAAAAAGCAGGAAAACAAAGCCAAAGAGGACGCAGTGAAGCAGAACTCCGCGGAAGCCATGCTCCACCGGATGATCGAAGAGGATCAACCCGTCACAGAGAACGCCCGCTATATTCTGGCGCTCATGTTGGAGAGGAAAAAAATCCTCATCCCGACGGAAGTGAAGGAAACCGACACCCGGCGGCGTTTGTTTTACGAGCACAAAGACACCGGCTCGGTTTACATCGTTTCCGACCCGATGCTGAAACTCGACGAAATCAGGAAGAGGTCTCTCAGTTGCTCGAAGCAGAGGAAAAAAGAGGCTCAACCCCTCAGCCGGAAGGTGAGGAATCCTCTGGTGAAGTGGCCCGGCAAAGCGATGCCGACAACCCCGATGCCGAACAAACTGAACCGGATACAGAGAAAACCGAAGAGACGCCTCAAGGCGCTGACTAAATCGCAAGAATTGCGCGGCTTATATTCAACGCATGTCTTTATTGCGTTATGAAAGCAGCCACCTTTGTCGAACCAGGTCGAATTGTTCTCGATGACAAGCCTGTCCCGGAAGTTGGTGCCGGAGATGCACTCATCCGAATTACTACCACAACCATCTGCGGAACCGATGTCCACATTCTGAAAGGCGAATACCCTGTCGCACCCGGTCTCACGATTGGCCATGAGCCGGTCGGTATTATTGAAAAACTGGGGCGCAATGTGCAAGGCTATCAGGAAGGTCAACGGGTCATTGCCGGTGCCATCTGTCCGAGCGGATATTCCTACGCCTGCCTCGACGGATTGCACTCGCAGGACGGCCAAAGCGCGGCGCATGGACTGAAACCCCTTGGCGGTTGGCGCTTCGGCAACACCATCGACGGCTCACAGGCGGAGTTTCTTTTGGTGCCGGACGCAATGGCCAACCTCGCCCCGGTTCCCGATGCACTGACAGACGAGCAAGTGCTCATGTGCCCGGACATCATGTCGACCGGGTTTGCCGGGGCGGAGTCGGGAAACATCAAAATCGGCGACATCGTGGTTGTTTTTGCTCAGGGTCCCATCGGGCTTTGCGCGACAGCCGGGGCAAAGCTGCGCGGCGCGTCCACGATTATCGCGGTAGACACAGTTCCCGCCCGAATCGAAATGGCGAAGCGCTTTGGTGCGGATATCGTTGTCGATTTCAGCAAGTGCGATCCCGTTGATGAAATCATGAAGATCACCAACGGGCGAGGTGTCGATGTCGCGATCGAAGCCCTTGGGTTACAATCGACATTTGAGAGTTGCCTTCGAGTGCTCAAGCCCGGTGGAACCTTATCAAGCCTGGGTGTCTACTCGGAGGACTTAAAAATTCCGCTCGGCGCGTTTCAAGCCGGCCTGGGAGACCACAAGATCGTCACCTCGTTGTGTCCCGGAGGAAAAGAACGAATGCGGCGACTAATGAATGTCATCGCCTCGGAGCACATCGATTTCGGGCCTCTGGTCACCCACCGTTTTACTCTTGAACAAATAGAAGAAGCCTACGACCTCTTTGCCAATCAGAGGGACGGAGTATTAAAAATCGCCATCACCCCTTGATCAGTTTGATCGCTCAATGTGCAGGAAAGCGATGGGAAATCCTCAGGTGAGGCTGTGAAGGTATCGAATCAGCAAAGCGATGCCGATAGCCCCGAAGCCGAAGATCACAGTGACGAGGCCGCCAAGCCCGAACAGCAGTCGATTGCCCTTGCCGGTAAGTAATTTCTTTATCGTCGGGGATTTTATCTTATCCCAGGCCCCGGGTGAAATTTCCCCAATCAGGTAAACGACGATTTTCAAAACTCCCAGCGCCACCATCAGCCATCCCAGCCAGATGATAATCGGAATTCCGATCTCGGGATCGATGAGAGATAAAAAGTTACGCATCTCTTAGAAGTCTGCTTGCCGCCACTCTGTAAATCAAACAAAAATCGTACCCTGTTAGGTCCGGGACTGTACCCTGTTAGATCACGGAATCGGGCAACCTTTTGCCGCTGACCAGAGGGTATACCAGTCCTGTCGATCCATTTCGATATGGGCTGCTGCCACCTGCGATTCGATTCGCTCCAGCTTGTTGCTTCCTGTTATGGAAAGAGGCCGACTCGGGTGGGCCATGACCCATGCCGTCGCCAGCGCGTCGTCGCCGGCTCCGTCGTAACGGTCGCGCATTTCGTCGAAGGCATTTCGGATACGGACTGCCTGCTCACTGTCTCCAAACAGACCTCCGCCGCCGAGAACGGACCAGGCCATGGGACGAATCCCGAGCTGCTCACACAGGGTCAGCGTTCCGTCGTAGAGCGCGTCCATATTGAGTAAATTGATCTCGACCTGGTTGGTGACGAGCGGGCTGTCCATGCAGGAACTGAGTAGCTCGAACTGATCGCGAGTGTAGTTGGACACTCCGGCGTGTTTGATCTTTCCGGACGAAAGCAAATTCTCGAGGCCTTTGGCGGTTTCCTCTGCCGGAGTAAACCAGTCAGGACGGTGAACGAGGAACAAATCCAGGGCATCCACCCCGAGAAGTTTGAGGGATTTTTCCACACAGGCCACGAGATTTTCAGAAGAGGCATTGTAATGCGGTAAGCGGGCTGATTTTTTCTCATCGGAAGGAACATCGATCCCCGCTTTGGTGACAATTTCAAAAGCATCTGTAAAATCGGAAGATTCGGTGAGACCGGCTCCGACAGCCGCTTCCACTTCGTATCCCCCGTAGATTTCAGCGGTATCGATGGTTGTAATTCCCAGTTCGAGACACTTTTCGAGCCTTTTCGCCACATCAGCAGGGCCCGGGCGGGGTGTTTCATCGAGGATGCGCCAGGTTCCGAAGGCTATTTCGGAAAACTCAGGACCGTCACAGGAGAGTTTCGCTCTTTTCACGCTCATGGCGGCGATAGTAGCGGCAAAAGAAAAGAGACGCAAACTTTCCTGGATACGTTAAATTCTGCGCCCTTTCAAACTCTTCCGGGCCTTGAAATCTTTCATCCACAGCATCGAAACAATCGTGCCTCCGTTTGTCCACCAGCAAACGGAGATTGAAGAATTGTTTCTGCCCCGTATCGATGACCGCCGCACCCGCATGCTGCTGAAAAGGAGTCTGCGGGGATCGGGAATCAAAACCCGCCACAGTGTCTGTGAAAGCTTTTTCTCGACCGAATTATATGATGCCGACGGCCGGGCCTCCACCGCTGATCGAAACCGGATTTACTCTCGCGAATCGCGGATTCTGGCCCGGGCTCTAGGCAGAAGACTGCTGGAGAAAACAACCGGATTTTCGGCGCAGGATATCACCCATGTGGTGTTTGCCTCGTGCACCGGATTTGCCAATCCCGGTCCGGACTTTCACCTCATTGCGGATCTCGGTCTGCGCTCAGATGTGCAGCGCAATGTTCTCGGATTTATGGGCTGCTACGCAGCGGTTCCAGCCCTGCGGATGGCAAAACAGATTAGTGAAGCTGATCCGGCGGCCAATGTTCTGGTGATGTGCCTGGAGCTGTGCAGCCTGCATCTCCAGTTTGCCGATTCTCACGATTCCGTCCTCGCCAACAGCTTGTTTTCCGACGGCGCGGGAGCAGCGATCGTGAGTTCGCGGGTTCCCGATAAGCAGTCCACCTCTGCGGCTGAGCTGGGCGATTTTTTCACCGAAATCATTCCCGAAGGAGAGCCGGATATGAAGTGGGAGATCGGAAATCAGGGTTTTGATCTGGTTTTGTCGAACCGGGTGCCTCAACTAATCGAAAGCGGGATTGGCGGATTTGTCAGATCGATTTGCGATCCATCTGAAATCCGGCATTGGGCGGTGCATCCCGGGGGCAAGGGAATCCTCGATAAAGTCGAGGCCGCTGTTCCGGTGCCGCCGGACAAATTGACTATCCCCCGCGAAGTGATGAAAAAATACGGTAACATGGCCAGTGCGACGGTGCTTTTTGTGATCAAAGACATCCTCGAACAGGCCCAACCCGGAGACAGTGTTTTTTCTGTCGCATTCGGTCCCGGCCTGACGATTGAAGCCGGTTTGCTCAGGAAGTGCTAGATCCCCTGTTTCTTACCATTTTCGACTGTCACATTGGCAATGAACCTGATAATTTGGCTCGGAATACAGAAATTCATCTGGAATCATGAGCAAAAAATACAATGTCGGAGTAATTGGCTACGGATGGGCTGCCCAGGCTCATATTGACGCAATAAACGGAACAGAACAGGGCAATGTCGTAGCGGTTTATTCCTCCCGACCTCTGGATGACGCTGCGCTTTCCCAAACTCACGGAGGAAATATCCGGGCCTTCGATGACAGCCAGGAATTTCTCGCCTGTCAGGACATTGATGTTGTTTCAATCACCAGTTATCCGAATCAGCACCGGGAGCAGGCGGTAGCCGCAGCGCGCGCCGGGAAACATATCATCCTCGAAAAACCGATGGCGCTCACCTGGGAAGACTGCAAAGCGATCTACCAGGCGGTTCAGGAAAACGGAGTCAAAGCTACAGTCTGCTTTGAGCTGCGACACATCTCGCAATTTTTAACCACCACCGCCCTGATCGAAGACGGAATGATCGGTGACA
>JARGOZ010000253.1 GCA_029213025.1 Verrucomicrobiales bacterium | reverse complement strand
TCAGCAATGTGGCGAGTATTCACGGGACTGATGGCACGCTCGACCGCCGCATCTTTCATTCCTGTCAGCTTGTCAACTTGATCCTCCGCAACCATTTGGAAGCAGCATAAGAGAAGCGTTGTGATAATCGGTAACCTTTTCATTTCAATCTTCCGCTACCGCGCCGCGCGATTGTAAAACTTCACTCTATTGGAAGGAATTCGGTTATTCAAGGCCTAGACAATATAGCTGCCCTTCAGCCACAAGGTCCAGCTAAATACTTAAGTAACGTTAAATTTAGGGAGCGGTGTGTTCTGAAGGTAATATCGTGGGCTTTCTCAGTCCCCGAAGGGATTTGAGACCTATCCAACAAGTTAATCAATAAGATGAAATTAACCAATCCAACAGAACACACCATGAATGATAAGAAACTTTATGTCGGGCTCGATGTCCACAAAGATTCTGTCCAATGTGGCATCGCTCATGCCGGGCGGGCCAATCCGGAGGTCTATGCCAAATGGGGCGGATCCAACCTCTGTGTCGAACGGGGGCTCTGCAAGCTTTTGAAAAAGTTCGAGCTTAGTAAAGAATCCGTCTCCATTTGCTACGAAGCCGGGCCCACCGGTTTTGTCCTCGCCCGCAGGCTCGACCAGCTCAAATACGATTGCATCGTCGTTGCTCCCTCAAAGATTCCACACAAGGCCGGTGATAAAGTGAAAACCGATCGCAGTGATTGCCGCAAACTCGCCGGCTACCTTCGCTCAGGCGATCTAACTGCCGTCCACGTTCCGCCATGTCAGGATGAAGCGGTTCGCGATCTGGCCCGAGCCCGCACCGATGCCTCCGAAGCCCGGACCAAATGTAAACAACAGCTCAGTATGTTCCTGCTGCGAAATGGAGTTCGCTACACCGGTAGATCCAAATGGACTCAGGCACATATGAACTATCTTCGGAAATACAAATTCAACGACCCGTCCCAACAGATCGTGCTCGAAGAATACATCATCGCAATCGATACTGCCGAAGAACGCGTCAATCGCATCGAACTGCACATGGAGATCCAGCTCGATAAATGGGATAAGAAACCGTATGTGAAAGCTCTAATGGCATTTCGCGGATTCAAAGTGGTCGCCGCTATGACCATCATCGCCGAACTCGGAGATCTATCCCGGTTCCCCCATCCCCGACAGCTGATGGGATTTCTCGGAGTCGTATCAAGTGAAGAATCCAGTGGTTCCAAACGTCGCCAGGGCTCCATCACCAAATGCGGAAACGGTCACGCCCGCTGGATGCTCATCGAGTGCGCTAGCCACTATCAGTATGAGGCAAAGGTCACCGAAACCCTCTCCCGCCGTCAGCACGGACAGAGCCGCGAAATTAGAGCCATCTCCTGGCGGGCCCAGAACCGAATGGCACGGGGTTAAGAACACGCGTCGAGGATTTTTGATGGGTGATCCTCATTGGTAAAGGAAGAAAAGTATTGATGCCTTGGCTTTGAAATCCAGCCGTATGGTTTGGGTCTTCGTTTCTTTTTACGTGGTTCGTTTCGGCCTGGTCTGTCGGCCATAATTTGCTCAGCTATTTCGCCCAGCAGCGCTTCTTTTGCACCAGCTCGAAGGCGGGGTTTATCAGCGATATTTATGAAGTTGATTCTGGCTTCTTCCAATATTTGAATCGTACCCTTAAAGCTCACTCTTCGATGGTTAACACCGTATAGATTTCCGGCTTTCAGCATCAACAGCCTCACTACATTGTAGGCTATCATATGCATAAGAATTTCTCGCTTAATCATTTCCGGAGTCTTGGTCCGCAACATCTCCATTCCCATCGTGGTTTTGATATCTCTAAACCGCAATTCAATTTCCCATCGATGCGCGTAGAGCGATGTGATTTCCTCTGCCGGATATTCGATGTGATCAAGGAGTGTGGTTACTATGTAGAGGGTGCGTTGTTTGCCATCCCGATCAGGGCCTTTGGTACGAATCAAACGCATATCAACAGTTGCCGGGAGAGCCGCCCATTGTTCTTTAGTCAAGCGGCTGCCTTTTTCCTGGCGCGGTTTCTCCCATACTACAATTCGTTGATTTTTTCCTATTTTTTTGCCCCGTCGAAAGTCGATCTTGCGCGAACTATGATGTCTGCCGATATACTCCACTTCTTTATCTATCAGTCGTGCCACGATTTCGTAGGAGGAGTAAAGCCGATCCCCTATTAGAAGGTCATTTTTGGCTAGATAGGTTTCGAGCCGATCGTGGCCCCGGTGATCCGAGATGTTGATTTCACCAGCGGTAAAATCGCGCAAGCCACCGTGCCCAAGGTTAATCAAACCGCAGAGCTTCACTATCGGGAATCCACATCCTTCGGCTTGCATGCATGGTTGTGGGTATTCTTTCTGATTTTCCTCGGTATCAGGCATATACGCCGATGTTCCGTCTTCGGCATACACTGAAAACCCTTTCCATAGTGAGTCGATAGACAGTTCATTTTCCAATTGGCCATAAATGTGGTCATTGACTTTCTGGAGCATCTCAATGGGGAGTGAATATCGTGCGCAGCAGTAGCTTTTGGTCTCGACACTGGGGACTTTCTTTTTCTTCAATTTGAACCACTGGCGAACTCGTGAAACAGCCCTGCGGCACGATTGATCTTCAGAAATTACCTGCCCGAGAAAGGCCCAAAAAGTCACCACATTAGTGTAGATTCTTTCCCGCTTTGTTTCAGATAATGACTGAAGAAATTCGGCAGGTATTTCAGAGTTTAACTGCTGACTTAATTCACCGATACTGCTTTTATTGAGGTCTCGATATTCGGCAGCAATGAGATCTTGATTTTTTCGCTTAGCACTGCCGCAGAGAAGAGTGGGAAAACCAGGCAGAAATGGTGTTTTGTTTACCATAACAAATCATTGCTCAGTCTCGGATTTTCCACACTTTTTATTTTGTGAAACTTAACGATTACTGCTCTTAACCCCGTGCCATTCGGCCCAGAACCGGCTCTGCCACCGCTTTCGCAAACTCTCCGTCCGCAGAATCCACCGCAACAAAGTTGTCGTCGCCATCGCCCGTGAGCTCAGTGCCTTTATCTGGGAGATGCACCAACAGGTCACAAAAGAAATCACTGCAAACACAGAAACGAATCGATCCTCTGCGGCCCAATAGATGAGGGGGGAATTCACCATCATATTAACTGACTAACCAAACCAAACACACGCAAGCAGAAATGAACCCATCATATAGTAACAACAACCAGGAGAAACCACCCACAGCTCGGTAGATGAAGTGGGCGTAGAGAGAGGTAGAGATCGGCAATCGAAGACGTTATGAGTTAGCTTTGGTAAAACGAAGCGAGCACTCGTGTCCTAGAGTGAATAATCGATCGCGGTGAAGAATTGAAATGTACGATTCCTGCAAAACCTGAATGGTTTGAACAGGATTCAAGTAACCCCGTCCTCGAACGGTAAGCCAACGAATATCAGCATATACTGCCTGCGGGAAACCGCTCGCCCTGCAACAACTCTCTGCGCCCACCCCATTTACTATGATGAAACGCCGTTACATGAAATTTAATGGTATTAATATACTTTTGTCCCTTGATAAACACGCAGCTATATCAATGTTGGAGTAGAGCCAACCGGAGGGATGGACGGGGGCCAATTGGTAGACCGCCTCATCGAGCACAGGAGTTGCATTCCTGAAGAGCTGGAAGAAATAGCACCATTCCCGACTTGATCGCAGATTGAGAATCGACGTCGCATAGAAGAATTGCGGGCCACGAAGAGCTATCATAATGGAATGAGATCACTACTCGACATCTTGAGTCGTTGACAATTATTCAGTTGATTGCAGTTTAATTCCAATGCACCCACTTAAACAATTCCGATGCGCTCTTTCGGCGTTTTTTCTCACCATTGGATTTTTGGGACTACAGGTTGAATGTCTCGTCGCAGAAATACCGTCATCGTCACAACAATTGATTAAAAAGCTGAATGATTTTGAAGCCGATGAGAAAAGGAAACTGGAAGCTCTACTCGATCAGAAGAGAGAGGCGGTAATCGAAATTCTCAAGCAGCATGCCACTGACGAAAGCCGTAAAGGCAATGTTGACGGCGCTATCGCAATCCGAGAGAAGATTTTAGAGTTGGGCGGCACCAATGAAGAAAAAATTGTTATGGCCCCGAAGCGTCCCGCGGCCTCGTGGGAGGTTCCAGACGACGCATTCCTTTATCGAGGCGATTATTACAAAGTGTATCCCAGTCAGGAACAGATCTCATGGAAGGAAGCACGGGCGCGTTGTCATGCCGTTGGAGGGGAAATTGGATGGCTGGATCGCGATGAAGATATTGAAGAGTTACGTCGATGGATGCAGCCGGTGGTTGATGCAAAAGGGCATGCCCCGATTTGGATGGGAGCCACCAGTAACGATGCGGGTGAATGGACCTGGATAAATGGCGATCCTGTCGCGGAAAACTTCTGGAATAAAATATCGGACTCTATTTCCCAGCAGCCCGCTGCCATGATTCGATGGATAGGCAGCTTCAAAGCCGCCCCGCCAGACACGACCCGGACCATCGGCTATTTAGGTAGATGGAAGCGATAACTCAATCCCTTCATTTCCTTTCCCGACTTTGATAAGGAATGTCTTGCCACGAAACTTCTGGAAAGACACTTAACTGAGCAAAGGGAATCCAGATTGTAATTTGTCTGAAAGGTGCCGAAATTGAAGAATGGGAACTGGGTCTGGTTTTGTCTAGTATGCTGGTGATGGGTCTTCGCTAAATCCTGTGGGAATCAGCCGTTTCAGGCGGCGATACTTCGCATTTGGACCATGCTTTTCGGTCGTGCAAACGGTGCGCCGATCCTCCTGACGAGCCGATCACCTACTCGTTCTTCATGTAAAATGATCAGACAAAAAGGCCCATCTGGGTTTCGAGTGCTTATGGAAAACTTCGGAATGTCGAAGTAAGTTCCAAATAACCTTCCAATTGTGGCCTAACTCCCTATTCAACGGAATTCGAGGCACCACCGCATGCCTTTGTGTCATAAACTCATCCCGGAAATCAAAGTGCCAAATACCCCCAGAGAGAAGAGTTTTTGACACAGAATCTTCGATACAAAGCAATCTGAAAAAGGTTCGATTTCCCGGCTGGAATCGAAGATTTCGCTTTATCTGGGTCAAATGTCCTGGGGGCGCCTTCGATTCGAGGGCTGATTTGAATCCTGTATATATCACTCGGTTCTCTGCCGTCGGATTCTGGCTTTTCGGGAGGTTGTGCTCGGCTTGTTTGCATCGTCAACATGATGCGAATCACGTTTTTTGCTGACTTTTTCCATCACTGATTCCGCATCAAAACTGCCGTCGAGTTGCTGTTTGAGCTTGCGGATGCGTTCCCAACTGTTTATCGAAGCTTTCAGGAACATGGCGAGTGCGACGTAGAAGAAACCGATTTCAACATCATTCGAAGAGTCCGCAGTGAGCGGCAGGAAAGCTGCGGCGGCGACTATGGCAGGCTCCAGGAAGAGGCTGATTTTTTGCTCACTCAATCCAGTGAACGTAAACCATGATCTTCCGGCATATTGGTCATGGGGTGGATTTCCCCATTGTGATTTTACTGACCAGACTAAATAGAGAATATAGAGCAAAGCAGCAACACTCAGGAAACTGCAGAACCACGGATTGCTGTTCCAGAATTCCGGTTCGATGAAGGAGTAGAAACCGAACAATAATATCGCCCAACATGACGACAGCAACACGCTTTTTGGCCGCAGGAATTGATATCCGAAATTATAGCGCAGGATCAGCAATGCAGGCATTGAAACGAAATGCAGCACCGGGCTGATTACCGGAATCCCCGAGGATTGAATCTTCTAGCCGAGTTGTCTGTCGATCATGTTTAGATTTCTAACTCAGTTTCTGAGGGAATTTGTGGCGGATATAGTTGCGGGAGGATTTTCCGTCGGGATACCATTTTCTGCCACCCTGAAAAATGATGGCCCCGACAAAGAAATCATGATCAGGCCCACCGGTCTCAAGCGTGGTAAACTCTGCGGGCTGCACCGGATATTCATAGACCATGTTGCCTCCGGCGGTTTGGTTGTAATTGGGTTTACCCAGCTGGGATACGCCGTCTGATGTGCCGCCTGAAAGCTGAATCTGCCGGGTTCGACCGATGGAATCGGCAATGAATAAATTAGTGACCGGGTCGCCATTGCTATGCGCTATCTTGGTTTGCAAATTGGCCACAAAACTCTCCGTCTCGTGCCTCCCGTTGCCGCCACCGAAGGCAGAGAAGTATGTGGGCAGATTTTGAGTCAGATATACCGTGCAAGCACGTGAGCTGCGGGCGGTTGATTGAAACAAGGCGTCATTACTGTTGCAAAAGAACTGTGATTCATCGGCGAAGAGGAACACCGGGCGAATGGTTGCCTGCGCATCTTCTCTGCTGATTCCCTGCGGAATTCTGCGTTCCACCGCACGCTGCCAGACATATTTAAAGAGGATTTGAGCGAATCCACCCAGCTCATTGAATTCCTTAACCGGCAGATTGAGGATGATGATTTTACCGTTGAAACAATCCTCTGGTGAATAGTTCAACCCTTCGCAGAATAATTTTCTGAGAGTGCCGCGCAAAAAGCAATCAGCCATACTGGTGAAAGTGCTGACAATCACAGAGCGGGTTTCCTGAGCCAAACCAGCAAATTCGTAGAGGAAATAGGCTTCAACGATTTCCAGATCTTTTGTCTTTTCCGGGGAAAGCTGCTTTTCCTTTGCTGTATCGATCAGGGCAAAGCATACGGAATTATTCCGCCAATCTTCATCATTGACCTGCTCAATCGTAACGGGAGCTGTGGTGATGATTTTATACAGGCTGGTCAGGCTAACATCTTCAAGTGCCATGATAGCGAGATCGATCGAATTTCTCAGAAGCTGGCGCAAAGCCCGGTTCCAATAGGCATCCCCCCCGCCGAGATTGCCCTGACGTTTTTCCGCTGATTCCAAAACTGCACAAAACAGGTTTACCAGCGATTCGACCTGACCGGCACCGGCTCCCGGCCTAGTCAGTTCATAGCGCAGGAAATTGAATTGGTATGTGCCATCATGCGTGACTTCAATGATATCATTCTCCCTGCCTTCGGATGCTGCCATTTCCCGCCATGCAGCAGCTTCGTCGGTTTTAGCGGTCAGCACCAACCCGCCGAGATTGGAAGAGAGAAAAGCGCGGGCCAGGCTTTGTCCGGAGCCGGAAGATTTCCCCGATCCGGTGCCACCGAAAACCTGAACGCCCTCAAATGCATCGCGCAGGCTCCAGTAGTTTTGTGGGTGGGGTTTTTGTCCCTTTTCACTCAGCTCAAGAAGTGCTTCATCATCATCCGGCCAATCTTTCATTATGGTCGGAACGAACGATTATAAATATATATTAGAATTTTAGTGAAAACGACAAATCACTTCAAACTAATCATTATGCAGTTCCGATTGTGCGGAGATCTTTCCAAACAGGGGCTGCTAATATGAGTGACTCGCCCCCATTGCGTCTAAAAACCTCTGATTTTTTTCGAGCTAAAGTGAAACGTGGATGGAGGCTAAATTGCTAAATTTAACGATTGGATCGCGACGGGGCCACGCCAATGGACAGGAGATGAGTCTTGGTTACTTTATTGGATGAGCAACTATTTCTGGATTTTGTTGGTTTTGACCTTTTTTCTCGGAAACTACAATTTAAAAGCCGAAGAACCGCCGATTCTGACGAACCTTCGTGACAAATACCTTGCAGCCCGATCCAACGTTAAATCCGAAGGCGGCATCAAAAGGGAGCAGCTTAAGGCGAAATATTTAGTTGCATTAAAAAAACATGAAGCGGATCTTCAAAGATCCGGCGATTTGGACGGCTTGGCCCTCCCCTGAAATAGTGGACAGACTATGCAGCTGATGTTAGGTCGGCATTTTGTTTGTTCAAGTGTTTTTGAGCAAATCGGATTGGGGAAATATTTCCCAAAGAAGTATGAATTCGTTCTTTGTTGTAAAAGGTTTCTATATATACTTAAAAACCTGTCGTCGCGCATCGGTTTGGGTTTCGAATACACAGCCATCCGGGAATGATTCCCTTTTCAGTATCGAGAAAAATGATTCGCAGGCAGCGTTGTCATAACAATACCCCGAAGCACTCATGCTCTGCCTGGCATTGCGGGCTTTTAACCATTTGCGCATTTTGTTGCTGCTGTATTGAGATCCTCTGTCGCTGTGAAAAACAGTCTGCCGGGTGATTGGGGTTTGGGTTGCAGCCTTTTCCGCTGCGTCAATCAGCAGCTCGGTTTTCATGTGATCTGCGAGGCTCCACCCAGTTACTTCCCGGGTGAATAAATCGATGATGACAGCCAGATATAACCAGCCTTCTTTTGTGGCAATATAGATAATGTCGCTGACCACGATTTCACCGGGACCGCCCGGGACCAGGTCTTTGATGAGATTGGGAGACGGTGAGGCGTTGGAATCGGGAATGGTTGTTTTGGGACGAAAGGCCGCCTTTGCTGAAGCATCGATATCAGCTTCCGCCATGATCCTGGCGATTCGATTTTCTGAGCAATCAAATCCATGCTTACGCAACTCTTCGGTCATTCGGGGACTGCCGTAGTTGTCTTTGAACGGATCCGCTCTGATCATTTGAATCTTATTCAGAATGGATTCGTTTTCCTTTTCTCTTTGCGAAGGCTGTCGCGAAACATTCTTGTAGTAGCCGCTTTGGGATACTTCGAAAATCTCGCACAATTCGGTAATCGCAAAATCCTCCCGCAACGACTCGATCTGCGGGTCTTCGCCCAGTATGCTGGCTGCCTTTTTTAAAATCTCACGCTGCCGGCGAAGGTACTCGTTTTCTTTTCTGAGCCGTTTGATTTCGTCGGCTAACTCCTCAACCGACGCTCCGGCTCCAGCCTCTCCGCCTGCGGCATCGCGGCTTCCGCCTCCGCTCTGGTTGAGGATCCGATCCCGCCAGGTTCGCAGGCTGTTGACGTTTACATCCAGTTCCCGGGCAACCTGGGCGGCAGGTTTTCCGCTCGAAAGTAAGAGATCGACCGCATCACGGCGAAATTCTTCTGTGTAAGTTCTTCCTGTTTTAGACATGATTATTGATTATTTAGAATGTTTAATCGATGCCTGTCCACCGTTTTGGGGGAAGCTCAGCTTGATGTCGGTAAAGCGTGAACGTGAGGTTTTCGAAAAATCTGAAAAGCTTGGGAATGGTGGTTCTGATAAACAACAGGAGTTACGCAATATCTATACCAAAGCTCGTTCCCCCATTCAACAGGAGGAGAATAAGAAGCTAATTGGGTTGAAGCGCACGTATACTGTCACCGGTCACTTGAAACTGCACCGCTAATGGTCACTTCAAAGTGCACCACCCTGGGTACTTTGTGTTAATCTGGTTTTTCTATTTTTTCCAATAGTTTTGATTAAAGATTGGGGTGTCACCGATCCCTATCATCTCCTGCGTCATTTCCCCCCTCATTTACTCTCCGCTTTCCTCCGACACGTTGTGGGTCACCTTCTCTGGGGTCGTTGACAAGCCTGCTTCGTTTCTTTGCAGACGGTAGCTGCGTCCCGTTATCTGAATGATCCCCGCCGCCACTGCGATCCTCGACCGTTTCCTGCACAACGCTCCTGCAGCCTGACTTCGAGGGTGCCGGTCATTCCTGAGAGCCGAAGTTTCCGGG
>JARGOZ010000252.1:7389-9702 GCA_029213025.1 Verrucomicrobiales bacterium | reverse complement strand
GTACCGCTGCTCGCAACCCTTGGGGTTGGATGGGGTGCAGGGGAAGGAAGGGTGAGAAATTCGATTTTGGCCTCAACTGATAGGAATTTGGTTATGCAAGGCCTAAAGTACCGCTGCTCGCAACCCTTGGGGTTGGATGGGGTGCAGGGGAAGGAAGGGTGAGAAATTCGATTTTGGCCTCATTCATTATTAAACCTTTATGAATTTTTGGGTGAAAAGTCAAGATTGGCTGACTTCCCATTCGGTTTCCGGTCTTTTTTCCTGAGTCGAGACACGACAGTCCAGCAACCTCTTTTGGGAGGCTTTGCGGCTAGACGCTTTTTGATCCAAACCAACCGGCAATCAGCCAATCGAGAATACCGGGAACTCTTCTGCGGGGAGAGGTTCCGCATCAACAATCAGAACTTTCCCGTCTTCCAACGGCAACTCGGGATTTTTCCATTGCTCGGAATCATGCTGGTGCCACCATTCTTCGGGAGGCGGAAGGTGATCTTCCGGGATTTCCCATCCCGGCGGTAATTCCTCGGGTTCCATCGTCTCGATATCGAAGGGCGGATCGGGCGGTGGCGGCAGGGAGATGATACCTTCCCACATGCCCCAGAGCTTGAGAAAGAACTCGATCTCTGCCCGGCGAATGATGGTGCCGACATTTTTCATCTTCCCCCGGCAACACGGGCAGGTGGTGGGATCGCCTCCCCAAATCCGTTTGATGAGGGATTTCCAATCGGGTTTCTCAGCGTGTTTCTTTTTGGGCGTCGGTTCGGGAAGAGTGAATAAGATGTTGTCTGAGGTTTGTGAATCGTGTTTGCGAGCGGAGACATTGATGGTGGTTAATTGAGGGGAGTGAATCCGGTTTTTTGCATCCCAGCCCCGGCGTTTGTTTGAGTAGCGACCGTAGTAGCGGATGGTTTGCTGGCTTTTCAGCGGGATGTGCTCGACGCTGGCCGCGATGAATTCGGCGGCTGTAAATACCTGGAAGTTCTGTTTGGTGTGCCAGCTGCGTTTGGATCGGTAGATGACTTGGTTGGTCTTTTCATTCCAATGGATTTTTTCCAGCGAGAATGGAGCGCGCAGCATGTATTCGGCAAACTGCTGACGGGCTTTGCGGTCGAATGGCAGTGTGGGTGCGTCGCCTGCATCGAGGGTGAACCCACTTGTTTTCCAGGAGAGGAGTTGATCGGCTTTTTTGCGAGACAAGAGTTTTTCATCAACAAGGGTTTTGATGAACAGATTTCGAAAGATCTCTTTGAGAGGGGTTAAACTGTCGTTTTCATCCAAAGGGTGAAAGCGGTTTTGCGCATCGATCAAGCCATTGGCTGCCAGGATGTGCATGTGAGGATGGAATCCCAGGTAATCGCCAAAGGTATGGACGACAGCGATGGCGGCGATTTGTCCATGCGGTAGTCCGAGAGTGATTTGCATCCAGAGCTTGAGGGCTTCGATGGATTGCAGAAATAGATGAGTCAACAGCTTGCGCCGTTTGCGGAAGATTGCCCGAAGGACTCTGGGAATGGTGAAGACATACATGCGATGGGGAACATTGAAGGTGATGTCTTTGGCGATCCAATCAGCGGTTTCAAGCGAGCGACGCTGGTGGCATGAGGGACAGTATCCACGGGTTTTGCATGTGAACGCCAGGAGTTTCTCGTGACCGCAGTCTTTGCAGTGGAGACGGGTGAATCCCTGAGCCAGATCACCGCAGCGGTAGAATTTCTCAACGACTTCGATTGCGTCAGTGCGGAGCGGACCGTGAGCTTTCCGGTAAGAGCTTTCGTATTGGGCCTGGAAATCATCCCAACCGTGGTGGATAATCTGCCAGAGCGGCGAGGCCCGGGGACGACGAGGGAGGTAGACGGATGCCATAACTGCCTATTTGAACAGTTATGGCGACAGCGCATCAATACTGTTCACTTACGCAGTTAAGGTGACCCGTAAGTCATGGTAACTTTCCTGAAATCCAGACTTTTCTCACTTCCTAAAGGGGGACCAAAAAACCTTTGTTTTGTGATCAAGAACCGTTCCCGAAAGGGATTACACCCGCCCCGCGTTCTACAGTGTCATAAACTCGTCCCGGAAATCAAAGTGCCACAAACTTCCACGGAGTTGAGTTCGTGATACAGAATCCCCTCCTAAACGAAAAGATGTTCAAAAAAGACTCCTTTTGCTGGAATCAGGGAGTTCGGCAGAAGAAGGCCTATAGGATAGACCTCTTCCACCTATCTTGTTTCCACCGGCGGTTAAGTCTGCCGACGGCGCGCTTCGCTTTTCAGACGCAGCGCATTCAGGCGGATAAAGCCGGTCGCGTCGTTCTGA
>JARGOZ010000252.1:1522-7379 GCA_029213025.1 Verrucomicrobiales bacterium | reverse complement strand
ATTGTAGGCTTCTTCTTTGCCGCCTTCCATAGTCGCTACATCTTCGTCGTAGAGACTCAGAGGTGAACGACGGCCGGCTGTAATGGTATTGCCTTTGTATAGTTTTAACCGGACTTCCCCGGTGACGGTTTGCTGGGTGTGGGTAACGAGCGACTGCATCGCTTCCCTTTCCGGAGCGAACCAGAATCCGTTGTAGACCAGCTGGGCGTATTTCGGGATGAGCCCGTCGCGGAGCTGCATCACTTCGCGATCCATAGTTAAACTTTCGATCTGGCGGTGAGCTGCCATCAGGATTGTTCCTCCTGGAGTTTCGTAGATGCCCCGGCTTTTCATTCCGACAAAACGGTTCTCGACCATATCGATCCGACCAATGCCGTGTTTGCCGCCGAGGAAATTGAGCACCCGCATCACTCCGTAGGGTGAAAGCAGAGTGTAGCCGTCCTGTTCGCCTTCTGACTTCACATCGCCGAGTTGATCGAGGATGGATGACATAGCTGCGGTTTGCAGACCGATGCAATTTCCTTCCTTAAACAACAGCTGGAGGTATTCCGGTTCGTCCGGCGCGTCCTCCGGCGAAACGGAGAGCACATACATGTCTTTGGACTCGGGACCGGTGGCATCGTACCAGCAGTCTTCCAGCTCACCACTTTCGAAACTGATGTGGAGAAGATTCCGGTCCATGCTGTAGGACTTTTTCGCGGATGCCTGAACGGGGATTCCCTCTTTTTCCGCGTAGGCAATCATCTCGGCGCGGCCGGGGAATTCCTTGCGAAACCGGTCCTGGCGCCACGGGGCGATCATTTCGATATCCGGCGCGAGTGAGGCGGTGGAAAGCTCGAAGCGAACCTGGTCATTGCCTTTTCCGGTAGCTCCGTGAGCGATTGCGGTAGCTCCGTGCTCGCGGGCGACGCGGACCATGCCTTCGGAAATACAGGGGCGGGCGATCGAGGTGCCGAGAAGGTACTGACCTTCATAAATCGCCTCGGCCTGGACCATGGGATAAATGAAATCTTTGGCAAAATGTTCTTTCAGGTCGTCGATCACACAGGCGGAAGCGCCGGTGTTCAGGGCTTTTTCCTCCAGTCCGTCCAGTTCCTCAGCCTGCCCGACATCGGCGCAGTAGGCGATCACTTCCGCTCCGTAGGCATCCTTCAACCACTTCAGCAGCACCGAGGTATCGAGACCTCCGGAATATGCCACCACGATTTTGTCGATCGATTTTTCGCTCATAAATATTGGTCTATTCTAAAACCAGCGCACAGTGTAATCCCGGTCTCCCGCCATGCAACCGGGAGTAGCTCAACGACAGAGCGATTTCATTAAGCCAACCGGGGACTCTGACCGGTCAAATCGATTTCGATAATTTACCTTTCGTTGTCCGGTCCGGACTGAATTCGTAAATTTCCGCAGTGACACCGTCTTGCTCCACAGTCAGTGTGGCTCGCCCGATGCCGTCGATTCCGCGTTCCGGCCACCAAATAAAAATTTGCCGGGGTTTCTTCGTGGTTTTGTATGCCCGTTCGATAGCTTGATTCCCAGGGCCGAGCCAGAGTGCTTTGCCATCTTCCTGGAATGAATAGTACACCTCCACACCATCCTGGCGGGGAAATCCGAATGTTTTTCCGACGAGGAAGGTTTCCATTTCGAAGTCGTCGTCTTTTTTCCTCGTCGAGCCGATTGGCGGTTTCGCTGTTTGGCCATCCTCTGCCGCCACCATTTGGAGGGCTTTGTTCTGCTCTGTTTTCTGATCGATGATTTTCTTTATGGCGATTGCCTCGTCAATTTTATTCGCCTTTGTCAGTGCGACTGCCATTTTCTCCAGTGCAGTACAGTAGGTGGAATTAAATCTTTGGATCGCCTTTGCTTCATCCCCTTCAATCCGGCGCAAAGATTCCATATATACTTCCCGCAGAGTACTGAATTTTTCCGATCCTCCGCTTCCCAGAGTCCCGTTTTCCATAAAGCTCTCTCTTGCTTTTTTGGCGGCAAGAAGTTCTTCCAGATTACCCGCTTGCTGTAATTCCTCTTCAGCCTTCAACCAGGCATTCAGAAAACGATTGGTGAGAGTATTTTTTTCCTCTCCGTACTGTTTCTTGACCCGGGCAACCGCCGCTTCATATTTCGCTGTTAAATCCGCAAACGAAGAGTCCTCCTGCCCGAATGTAACAGCTACACCCGGGCCCAGGATCAATGATATCAATAGAAAGGACAGAGCAGCAGCGTTGTTCATAGAAGCCGCATTGTAACAGTTCTCGAAATTGATAAGCAATCCTTTTCCTAAACGCGACCTCTTTTCGGATTTGGCTTATGATTTGCTGATTGTACCCTGTTGAATGGCGGACTGTACCCTGTTTAGTCCCGCATCGTACCCTGTTGAATTCGGCTCCCGGCATCCACGAATACGCCCGTCGCTGCCGGGCCGGAACTCACTACATTCCCGCGTGAAGAAATTTCTGTCTGTTTTATTTAGCTGTCTAGGTCCGCTGTGTTTCGGAGCTGACGATCCCGCGTTTTCCGAAATAGAGCCCTTTATCGAATCCTACTGCTTCAAGTGTCACGATGAGGATGTGCAGAAGGGTGAATTCCGCCTCGATACCTATTACTCCTACGCGGATGTGCTCAAAGATCGCAAGCACTGGCTGAAGGTTCTCGAGCAACTCGAAACCCGCGAGATGCCTACGAAAAAACCTTTCCCTGCCGAAGAGGAATATGAAAAAGCCATCGCCTGGGTGAACCGGGCGGTAAATGATGTCGACTGGGAAAAACTGAAGCACCCCGGACACGTCACCCTGCCCCGCCTCACCAATGTGGAATATGATCGCACGGTCCGTGATCTGCTTGGGCTGAATATCGAAGCGAGCCGGATCTTTTCCGCCGACGGTGAAGGCAAAAGCGGCTTCACCAATGACCGGGACAATCTGTTTCTCTCCTCCTCGATGCTGGAGAAATATTTCACCGCTGCGGAATGGGCCGTCGATTCACTGATTGGTCTGCACGAAGAACCGATGGTTCAGCACTTTGAAACCGAGAATATGTTCATGACCGAAAGCGGATCGAAAGTGGCTAATCTCGCTGACGATGCAAAAGGCTACGTCCTCAGCCGCGGTCAAATGACGCTTTATGAAAATGTCGAAGCGCCCCACCGGGGCATTTATGAATTCCGCGTTCGGTTCCGCAGCACCAACAGTGGTAAAGCCGGAACTGTCCTGCGAATCAACGACGACCGGCGCGGGGAACTCGAAACGCTCGGGCGCGATATGGCCGAGGTGGTTCTGCCTGTATTCCTCAATCCCGGCAGCCACCAGATGGCGTGGAATTTTAAAGACTATCCAAAACCGAAAGAGAACCGGAACAAGGGCAAAAAACCGGAATACCAACCCCTCCCCGCAGACGCTTCAAAAATTGTTACCAGGGAATCGACTGCACAGGCGCCGAAATTTGTACTCACTGAAGAGGAGGAAAAAATCCCTAACCTGAAAGCTGCAGTCAAATCGTGGAACAAAACCGAATCCAATGTCCAGCGCCCCTATGAGTGGCTCCGGCTTCACGGCCCGGAAGGAAATCCCTCGGAGTTAACCCGCTTTCACGCCTATGTGATCGACCGGTCCAAACCTCTACCTGCCAATGCCAAAAGAATCGCCTCGCTCCTCGGGATTACTCCTGAGGATTTCTATACCCGTTATGAAGCGGCCAATGCCGACACAATCGCCGACCGCAAGAAGCTGCTTTCTTTTGCGAGGAAAGCCCGTCCGGCAGCATTAAACACCGGCTTCCCCGCTATCGACTGGATCGAAGTGACCGGCCCGGTTTTGCCGGAAGGCAGCCGCTGGCCCCGCCTCGCTCGCGAATCGGCTGACGCATTAAAATCTTCCGTTAAATGGCAAACCTGGTTTCCGGAATTTTTACCACGCGCTTTCCGCTCCGAAGTAGATGAAACGGCTCTTGGCAAATACCAAAAAGTGTATCAGGAAGAAATAGAGAAAGGTGCCAAACACAGCGACGCGGCGAGGAGAGTTTTGCTGTCAGTTTTGGTATCGCCCCGCTTTCTCTATCGCGCCGAAGAGATCCCCGCTGAAAACGGCGATAAGCCTTTCGAACTTTCATCGAAACAACTCGCGTCGCGCCTTTCCTATTTCCTCTGGCAAACCATGCCCGACAGGGAACTCAGCGAAGCCGACCTCTCCGATGACAAAGTAGTAAAGACCCAGATAAACCGGATGCTGAAAGACTGGAGATCGGATATCTTTTTCTCCACTTTCCCCGGCCAGTGGCTCGGCTACGAAGCGCTCGGAAAAAGCGTCATTCCCGATGCCGGAAAATTCCCTCTGTTCTCCGCCGACCTGGCTGAAGATATGAAGTCCGAGACCCGGCTCTGGTTTCGCCATATCTTTCGCAAGAACCGGCCAATCGTCGATCTGCTCCGCTCCGGAGAGACTTTTCTAAATGGCAACCTCGCTCTGCATTACGGCATCGATGGCGAGTTCTCCGACCGCTTCGAGCTCGTTTCACTCAGCGACGAACAGCGTACGCGCCGGGGCGGACTGCTCGGGATGGGCAGCATCCTAACCGCCACGTCGACCCCGGTTCGGACCAGCCCGGTGTTGCGCGGAGTATTTGTTATGGAACGCCTCCTCGGCGATGACCCCGGCCTGCCTCCTGCCGATGCCGGAGAGCTTCCCGGAAACGCGGGCGGCAGAGGTAAAACCCTGCGTGAAGAACTTGCGATGCATCGGGATGCGGCCGCCTGCGCCGGTTGCCACGACAAAATTGACCCGATCGGTTTTGGTCTCGACCATTTCGACGCAGTCGGTCGATATAGAGAAACCGACGGTGGCAAACCGGTCGATGCCAGGGGCGAGTTACCCGACGGCACTACTTTCAACGGGGTGGATGATTTGCGGAACTACATCCTCGAAACCCGCAAAGACGACTTCGCCCGCATCGTCGTCGAGCGCCTGCTCAGCTATGCCCTCGGTCGTGAATTGCAAACCTATGATGAACCGGCTATTACCGGCATTCTCGAACAAACCTGGGCGAACGGCTATCCGGCCCGCGCTGTGATCGAAGCCATTGTCTCCAGCTACCCGTTCCGCAATCAACATCCCGAAGCGGAGTGGGATTTTTAGTTAGACCGGATGGACGGCTGTTGAGTTCCGCTTTCCCGATGCGATGATGGTGCGGTGAGGAATTTTCTTTCTATACTCCTGCTGCCACTCTTTTCGCTCGCTCTCCCGGCGGAGGAGATTTCTCTGCAACTCGGGCCGAAGTCCCCTGCCCTCCCCCTCGCCTCGGCTACACCTCCGCTGCATCACAAAATTCCCGAAGCGGTGCATCCGAAAGACGGACTGATGTTCACGCCTGAGCAAGCTTTCCAGTGGGCCTTTGCCGACACCCGAAAGGAACCAATCCAATTCACGATCGACAGCGACAACGAGATTTTCGATCACGTCATCCTTACAATTTGGAACTGGCACAATCGCCCCCTTTTTCGGAAGCAACTTCCCGCCGGTCAAACCCATCAGTTACACTTGAAAGTCGATGGCAGAGGCGTTTACCAGTTTACTCTCGAAGGCTACAAAAACGAAGCATGCAAAAAACGGCTGGTGAGAAGTGCGGCAGTTACCGAAGATCTCAACTACGCTCGCGACATCTGGAAGACCGATGAATTTTTCCTCGGGATCTGTGGATTACCCGGCCGATACCACTGGTCCTACGAAGGAAAACCCACATTGCCGGATGGTATTTATCCTCACACCGCGCGGGAGCTGGAAGCGGAACTGATGGCAAGTCTCGGATTCCAGCTCGTCCGTATCGATGAATCCATGGAAATGGGCGAAGCACCTGATGGATACCAATA
>JARGOZ010000252.1:0-1512 GCA_029213025.1 Verrucomicrobiales bacterium | reverse complement strand
GCGGATGGATGCAGCGGCTCACGCCTATACTTCGAGGGGAGTTAATCTGGCACTCCAGCTAATGAATGCACCGGGCTGGGCGATTCATTCGAAGTATAAAAATGTAGATAAAAACGCCTGGCGATATCCCCGCGAGGAAGTCCATCAACGCGCCTATATTTCCGCGCTGCTACAACGATACGGCGAGCACACTCAATTCGTGCAGATATTCAACGAACCGGACCAAACCCGTTTTTGGAGTGGACAGCCGGAGGAGTTCGTTTCCCAGTTCCAATACAGTCGGGATGAAATCCAAAAGTATGCCGGTGAAAAATCCCTGCCCATAGTCAATGGAGGCTACTCGCTTTTTGAGAAAGAAAAGACCGCCTATTTCGCCGAACAGCTCAAAGGGCAACTTGATATGGTAGCCTACCATTGTCACGGGGATTTGAACGCATTGATCGAAGACTTTTCTTTTGTAAAGAAACTACATGAAAAATCGGGCTACGAAAACCCCCGGTTTGTTAACACCGAGATGGGCTTCGACGGTTGGCGTCTCGACCAGGAATTACGCAAAGGCCAGTTTGTTCCGCAGAAAACTCTATACTGCTGGGCCACCGGCCATGCCGGAGCGCTACTTTTCGGCAGCCGAATGACCCTCGGACCAAACCGGAGAAGCCAGGACTTCGGCTTTCTCGATCACTATTTCTGTCCCCGCTATGTCTACGGATCGGTAGCAGCAATGGTTTCGGAACTGGCAGGCGCTTCGTTTGACTCCGTGTTACTCGAAGAAGACAACCGGTTTGTCTATCAATTCACCAGAGAGGATAAACGCATCGTTGCAGCCTTTACTCTCGATCAGACAGCAGAAATCAAAATTGCCTGTGATGCTACCGCCGCGATACAAATCGATGCAATGGGTAACCGCGAAAAGATAGAGACGCCCGGCACCGTGCACATGAAGCTTAGCAACTATCCAGTCTATCTGGAATGGACCAATGCCGGGGCGGCCGCAGTGGTGACGCTCCAGTAACCTGCCGCTCCTCAATCACGCAAAAAGCCCCGCCGTAGAACAGGTTGCCTAACCTGTTAGCATTGCATGAGCCCATATCCTTCGCTGACAGGTTAGGCAACCTGTTCTACTTTCTAAACAACCACTTCCGCGACCATGTTTCATCTCGAACCGCCTGCAGGTTTCACCTCCTTCAATCCCCGGGGTGAAATTACTGTCTACAAGAGAAACCTCCCCCACTGGCGACAGAGCGGCGCTTCTTATTTCGTAACTTTCCGCCAGAAAGATTCACTCCCTGCATCGAAACTAGAGGAATTGAAATCAATCCGACAGGAATGGATTGAAAGACATTTCCCGGAAAATGAACCGGGTGATTCCCTCACTTCTTTGGTTCAACACAAAAAAGAATGGGAAGAACTTTATCAGATATTGATGACAAAAACGGAGAGATGGATCGATCAGGGTTTAGCCCGAATATTTCATAAAAAATATCGCGAGGTTGTTAAGAGTTGTTAAGTTTT
>JARGOZ010000009.1:59394-86932 GCA_029213025.1 Verrucomicrobiales bacterium | reverse complement strand
TGATTTGATGGAAATCCTCGAGCCGAGCCCCCACCGAATCGAACCGAAATGCCGCTATTTCGGCCAATGCGGAGGCTGCCAATATCAAAACCTGGAATACCCGGTGCAGCTGGAATGGAAACAGCGCCAGGTCGCCGAGCTGCTTGAAAAAATGGCGGGGATTGATTTCCCGGTGGATCCGGTGGTCGGGTCGCCGTTGCAGTATGGCTACCGCTCAAAAATCACGCCGCATTTCCAAAAACCGAAAAACGGTGTGATGGGTCCAATCGGCTTTCTGCTTCAAGGACGGCGGCAGCAGGTTCTCGACGTAACGGAGTGCCCGATCGCCTCGGAGACGATCAATGAAAAGCTGACGGAGGTCCGCAAGGAGGCGACGGCAAATGCGTCTTTCTACAAAAAGGGCGCGACTCTTCTGCTCCGGGATTCTCTGGATGGCCACGTCTGCACCGAACATACCGAGACCTGTGAGCAGCGGGTCGGAGATCTGGTTTTCTCGTTTCATGCCGGGGAGTTTTTCCAGAATAATCCGCACATCCTCCCCTCTTTTGTCGATCATGTAATTTCTGAAGCGCGCGGAGACGGGCAGGCGGAGTTTCTGGCGGATTGTTATTGTGGATCGGGCTTGTTTTGTCTTTCGGCGGCGTCGCGTTTTACGGAATCTGTCGGGATCGAGATCAGTGAATCGTCAATTGACTGGGCGCGACGAAATGCGGATGACAATGAGATCGAAAACTGCCGGTTCATCGCAGGTGATGCGGCGGATTTGTTTGCGGAAGTGAAGTTTGCGCCATCGAAAACGGCAGTAGTGATTGATCCGCCACGAAAGGGCAGCACGCCGGAATTTCTCAATCAATTACTGGATTATCGACCGGCGCGGGTGGTGTACGTGTCATGTAACCCGGCGACGCAGATTCGGGATTTGGAGTTGTTGAAGGAACATTATGAGATAAGGCGGATCACACCGTTTGATTTGTTTCCTCAGACACGGCATTTGGAGTGCGTCGTGACGCTGGAGCCAAAGGAAGAGTGAGCGGGATTTTGAATTATTTCATCTGCCGCATGCACAGTTCCCCGAGGCGCTTGATCGCACCGGGAATGCGTTCATCGGAGCCAAATCCGCAGTTCAGCCGGAGACAGTTTCTGAGGGAGTCGGAAGCGGTAAAAATCGTGCCCGGAGCCACGCTGATTCCCTCATTCAAGGCATCCACCGCGAGCCTTTCCGAGTCAAAATTTCTCGGCAGCTGAACCCAAAGAACAAAACTCCCCGTCGGCATATTGACTTTGGTGCCTTCCGGAAAGGAGGCAAACACCGCGTCCCGCATCATCATTGACTGATCCTGGTATATCTGGCGAATCCGGCGCAAATGACGATCAAAACCACCATCGGAGAAAAAACCGGCTACGATCATTTCCGAAAGGGTCGAAGTCGCACTGCAGGCTACATTTTTCACGGCGAGAAGTTCTTTGCGATACCCTTTACTAACCAGCCAACCGACCCGCAACCCGGGCGAAAGAGTTTTCGAGACTCCACCACAATGGATAACCCTGTTTCCTTTATCGTGGGCCAGCATCGAGGAGGGGCGTTTCCCTTCATAGACCAAATCCCCGTAGAGATCGTCTTCCACGATGGCGAAGTCCCGCTCCACCGCGAGGCTGGCGAGCCGGACGCGATCTGCTTTGCCTATTACGCTGCCCGTCGGATTTTGAAAATTCGGCTGCACGATACAAACTTTGATATCGTGAGTTGAACTGACTTCATCGAGGAAATCCATATTCATTCCCTGAATAGGGCAAACCGGAATCTCTACGACTTTCAAACGCAGAGTTTCGATGATTCTCAATATACCAAAGAAAGTAGGCATTTCGACCGCCACCAAATCTCCCGGCTTTGTCAGGGCCGACAACGCGACGATGACTGCTTCGGTCGCTCCCGTAGTCGTGATGACATCCTCCTCCGTCGCCGAAACCCCTGCGCCGAGCATGCGAAGCGCCACCTCGTGCCGCAACTCGCGTCGCCCCGGACTGATTGTGTAGCGATAGGCCTTTGCGCCGTGTTTGCGCAGCGCCGCATTCGAGATCCGGGAAAGCGTCTTAGCCGGATAGACATCGTCGCTGGGAATCGCGCACCCGAGAGGGATAATGTCCGGATCATTGATCGCAGTCATGACTTCCTCGTAAAAATCGGGGCGTTCCACGCGCGCGGTCTTGATCCGGCCGGCAGGCATGACAGGTAACCGGTCTTCGGGCCGGATCCGGGGGCAGACAAAGAATCCGGAACGCGGACGGGCCTCGATCAATCCGCGGTTTTCGAGCACTTCGTAGGCGCTCTGAACGGTCGTCAGGCTCACGCCGCGATCTCTCGCGAGGGTTCGCAGTGAGGGCATCCGGTCGCAGATCCGCAGAGTCTGCTTCTCGATCATCTCCTGCAAATCGTCGGCGAGCTGCCGGTACGTGGACTTTTCGGCGAGGTTCATGCTGGAATATAGCCGAAACCCACCTGAATTACAGATACAGATTAGTCAAAAACCGACCATAACAGATGATCTGTATCCCTCATTTTTCTCATTTTCTGCATCTGTTGGATTTCGAAAAAAAGTCCATGTTGGGATCGTAATGAAAAAACAAATTCAAAAAACAAATCCACCGGAATCAACCCTGTCGGGAAAAATAAAAAAACTGATCGCCCTGTATATCAACACCCCGCAGGGCTGTGAGTTATTTGCTCGAAAAATGGCCGATGCGTTGAAAAGAAAACCCGCCTTGCAAAGGTAAACCGGTGGATTCACCATGCCATTGTACCCTGTACAGCCCCGCACTGTACAGGGTACAATCTCTAACTGTACAGGGTACAATCGAAAGAAAAACGTCCCGTCCCAAAACCTGTTCGATTCTCAGTTGTCAATTGTCCGGTCCTCAAAGCCGCCACATTCGCGGATGCTCATATACTTAAGAGTGCCAGCTGTATCCAGGTTGGCATAATTCTCCAATTTCGCCAGTTTGTAGAGATAGACTCTCTTTATATTCGATAAGCGTTCAAACGAAGACAGCGAAGTAAGTCGCGCCAGGTAGTTCAGATTGATTTCCTCAAGAGTATCGTTCGCTACAGCTTCGCCCAGATCCGTCAGGTAGTCGTTACGAGATAGAGAAAGGTAACGCAATGATTTCGACGCGGTAAGATTCTCCAGTTTTTCGAGATCGGTAAAGGAGTAGAGACTGAGGTATTCGAGGTCCGGAAATTTAGCGAGATTGATTGATGAGATCCTGCCGCTGTTCGATGAATAATACAGTTTCCTAACCTTATTGAATCGATACAAAAGATCCACATTATCGATTTTCGTAGCGAAGAGTCGGAGTGATACCAATGCCCCCGGTTCGGGAAGCTGCAACAGCTCGAAATCTTTATTGGAAATCCCTTCGATGTCGAGAATCAGCAGAGAAGCGGGAGCATGGCTCAGTCTTTCATATTCGTAGATGCCACCCTGCATACTGCTTTTCTCTACCCTGAGTCTCTCCAGTTTAGGTAACAATTTACAATCCGGAACCGAATAGGATGCAAAATCCCTGATAATCTTTCCTGCCCCGGTCGCAAGCCACTCGTCAATTTGATTACCGGAAAGCGTGGCATCAATTCCTGAGAAATACTCCAGGTTCGGTAAATTCTTTAACATTTCCACCGTCAAATCCCCCTCGACAGCCCGGTCGATATAGTGGAGAAAACGAAGGTTCGGAGATGTCGTCAGGGCGGAAGCCTGCATAGCAATTCCGGAAGAGTCATTGAGCGCCAACAACCGCAGTTTCGGGTTGGCGGCAAACGAAGAAACCGGAGTGCCCCCCGATGGAGTCTCCTGACTGCTTCGCAGGAGAACCAGCGATTCCAGAGCGGGAAGGCCTTGCAGCGATTTATCCCAGTTAATCTGTCTGCCCCCGTTGAGCATCACGAGATGTTTCAGTTTGGGGAGAGGCGGCAAATCAATGGCCTGACCGTCGGGATGATTCTTTATATTTACCGCCAGTTGCTCCAACTGAAGTTGGGTTGCCAACTCAGGAAGATCACTACTATCGATATCGGCGTGTATTCCTATTACTTTTGCTTTAGCAAGTGCAGCCCATTGCTTCCGAGAGAGAGTCCCCGGAGTATACACTGCGATCGGAATATCCTCCGAAAGTGCGTCAATTTGTTCCAGGTAACTACTGGACTGAAAAGCGATACCCAAAACATGTTTCACCTTCGTTCCGTCAATCGAACGAATTTTCCGGCGGATGTCCTTATCGTCGAAACCGGACTCATAGGTAATAACCACACCTACCAACTCTTTTTCGGCCCCGTCACGCTTTAACCATAACTCATTACCACTGGCTTCAAATTCGAACAATCTTTCACCTTTGTAGGGTATAAAATACCTACCGTAGGTATCCTCAATCGTCGTGGAGTAACATATCCACGCCCCGCGCGGAACAGCGAGCCGGTGCTCAGTGGCTCCGATATTCGGGTCCTCCCATATAGTTCGGGTCGTGAAGGGAGCCGCCCGGTCTCTCACGTTTATACCTTTGATGAGTAGAGTCCGCCCCGCTCCGGAGGACTCTGCGGCCTGCTTTTTAATCTGTTCCGCGATGTAAGCCTGGTCTTCCAGACTCAACGTCGTAACCGGAAATACAAATTGCCTGCCGTCGCTTACTCTCAGAATTTTCACAAACTTCCCGTCATTGAGAACACCCAGGTATTTCGCACTGATTTCGACACCCTCCTTATTGGTGAAAACACGAACCTCCTGCGCCGGGCACAAACTATAGAAATGGAAACTCAGTGTGAGAAATACGATCAATCTATTCATTGATAAAGAGCCAGTTACCTTAAGAAAACAGTTTCTTACTGGATTTACAATGAAATTTTTTCTCCTACATAAGTATCCGTATGCCGCCACTGGAAACCCCTATGCCGGGAAAAATCAACCCAACCTGCGCCCCGGATGACTTCGAGTTTCCGGTTGATGCTGACTCATACAATGAATAGCCCCGCCCTCTTTGACGATATCACTGCAATCAAACCCGACGATTTCGCGGTCCGGAAAGCATTCTCCGATAATCCGCAGCGCTTCGGCATCTCCTTCCGGTTGTGAGTAGGTCGGGACCAATACCGCCCCGTTTATCACCAGATAATTCATATAGCTGGCAGCCAGTCTTTCGCCATCGCAATAGACGGCCTTTGGAATTGGTAGCTCCACAATAGCGTAGGGTTCGCCACGGGAGGTATTATAGCTTTCGATGCGGCGAAGGTTTTCCTCAAGAACAGTGAAGTTTTCGTCCTCCGGTCCGGAGGCTACAGCGGCCAGAATCCCGTCGGGCTTAAAGAAACGGGCCAGATTATCAATGTGACCATCCGTATCGTCTCCAACCAGACCATCGCCCAGCCAGATAACTTCGTCGATCCCCAGCCCTTCTGACAACATGGCTTCATTGTCAGATTGAGTCGTTGGCCCATTGCGATTTGGATTTAGCAGAACTACTTCGGTGGTGAGAATTTTCCCGGCCCCGTTGCTTTCGATTGCCCCGCCTTCGAGAACCCAGTGAAACGCCCGTCTTTGTATACCGAGGTGATTCGCGATCCATGCCGCGGCATGGTTATCTCTTTCCTGCTGAGGAAATTTATTACCCCATGCATTGTAGGTATAGTCAGCGATACAGATTTCGGAATCGTCCTCACTTAAAACAAACAAGGGACCAAAATCCCGGCACCAGACATCGTCAGTTTCGTAGTCGAACAATTCTATATTTTCACTACCTCCCGCCTCGCTGAGGAATCCGTTTAACTGAGCCGAGGCATGATCCGGGCAGAGGACACGCACGGTTTGGTAGCGGGCGGCCAGCACATACAGGCGGGCAAGTTGCCGGCGAATCTTTTCAATCTCTCCATCCCATAGATCGTCCCTGGTGGGCCAGGCAAACCAGACCGCCTCCTGTGGTTCCCATTCGGCGGGAAATCGATAGTTCGGGTTTTCCATACTCAATTATCCGAACTACTCAGTCAATCATCCGGCGGGTGATATCGCCGTAGGAATCAATTCTTCGATCACGCAGAAACGGCCAGATGCGCCGGGTCGATTCCAGCTCTTTCAAATCGCAATCCGCCAATACAACGGCTTCCTCATCCACTGCGGCGCGCTCGACAATCTGTCCGTAAAAGTCGGCTACAAAAGACTGCCCCCAAAACTCTGTCTCCCCTTCTGTGCCTATTCTATTTACTGCTGCGACGTAACATCCGTTCGCGACGGCATGCCCACGCTGAACGGTTTCCCAGGCGGTGTGCTGCGCTTCACCCAATTCAGCTTTCTCATCCGGCAGCCATCCTATCGCAGTTGGATAAAAGAGGATTTCAGCACCGGCCAGTGAGGCGAGCCGGGCCGCTTCCGGAAACCATTGATCCCAGCAAATCAATACACTGATACGACCAAACTTTGTATCCCATACCCGGTATCCCAGATCACCGGGAGTGAAATAGAATTTTTCTTCAAATCCTGGATCCTGAGGAATATGCATTTTCCTATACTTTCCGAGCAGGCTGCCGTCGGCATCCAGAACCACAGCCGTGTTATGGTATACTCCCGGCCCACGACGCTCGAATAAAGAACCGATAATCACAACGCCCAACTCTTTGGCCAGATCTGAGAGCGCACTGGTGGTCGGTCCCGGAACCGGTTCTGCGAGGTCAAACAACCCGGTATCCTGAGTGATACAGAAATAGGGAGTGGTAAACAACTCCTGTGTGCAGATGATCTTCGCACCGCGTTCTGCCGCTTCCCGGACTTTCTCGATTGTGTAGTTCAAGTTGGCCTCAGCCGAACCCTGTTCACGGTTCTGAATCAAGCCGATTCGCACCTGTCTGTCTGCCGGGTTAGCTTCTGCCATTTTGGAACTCGGAATGATCGTTATTCATGCTGCTATTGGATCACCGAATACCCTGGTGTCAAGAAAACGAAAACGCTCTGAACCGGGCTCAGACTACCGGGCTCAGACTACCGGACTCTGATCCGGAGTATCCTCACCGGGATCGGTATCGCTGTCGGTCTCTTTTTCGAGGAAATCATCCGCTTCAGAGATCTCTTTTTCTACCTTCGAACCGGTCTCAGCAAGTGTATCGGCCGGAGTTTCATTGGCCGCTTCGTCGCCATCGGGCTCATCCACCGTCCCGGGAGAATCCTCCGTTTTGGCAATTTCGATCTTCTCCCCAGGACTAACCGGCAGCGGAGCGGGTCGGGCCGCGGGGGCTTTCGAGAGACTGGGTAAAGGGGACACTTTTGCCGTTGGTTTTACCTCCTCCCGGACCTCTTCCTTCAATTCGGGGTACGGGGTGGAGGGCTCCTCCCGACGACGCCGTTCCGGAGGGGCGGACTCCGCTGCCTGTGGTTTCTCTGCGGGTGACGGAAGATCCGATTGCTGCGGTGCGGCAGGATCGAGATTGATATTAAACGCTGCGGCGAAATTGTTTGGCAAAAAGACCTTATTCGATGGATTCCGGGAAATATTATCGAATCCGTCGATATACTTCTGCGCCATCAGTAACTTCGCGGCTTCCGCCGGGCCGACGATTTCAGCGATCTCCTGGAGATATTCTTTTTCTGAATGCCGGGTTAAATGCAGGGCCTCCGCCTGGGCACGGGCCACATTCAAAATTTGATTCGCTTTGCCTTCTGATTCGAGGGAAATGGCTTCCTTTTTGCCCCGCGCTTTCAGGATCTGGACCTGCTCGTCCGCTTCCGCTGAGGTCAACGCTTCGATCTTATTGGCATCCGCGCTCAGCCGAATTCGCTCGGCGTTACCTTCGGCCTCCGCAATGATCGCTTTTTTTCTCCGGTCGGCTTCGACCTGCTGCAACAGAGCCTCGTGGGTTTTACCGTCCGTCTGCAGCTGTTGAATTTCCACCCGGGTAAATTTGACGCCCCATTTCTTTCCGCTTTCGACCAACGCCTCCGTGGTATCCCGGCTCAGCTGTTCCCGCTTGGAGGATAATTCATCGAAATCAAAAACCCCGATACTCGCCCGCAGCACGCCGATCGCCCGGTCCCGGATCGCCATGGGCAGACAGTCGGATTCATACACAGCATCTTTTGCATTGATGATCTGCCAGAAAATCGAAGCATCCACGGCGACTTCGACATTGTCTTTCGTGTAGGCTTTACTTCCGTGAGTGTTGGTATTTTGCTCCGAGAGCTCAATCAGGAAACTCTCTTTATTGGCGACATCGCCCCAGTGGGAACCTTCGGTATCGAGGCGTTTGATTTGCTCGAGCCCGCGCACATAGAAGCGCAAACCGGCTTTCTGGGTGCGGGCATATTTGCCCAGCCGCTCAATGATGACACAATGCGCATTCGGAATCTGATAAAATTTCAGCATGATACAAACGGTTAAAGATCAGCTTCTCAAACGACTCTGCAGGCACGTCGCTTAGTACGCTTTTACCGGATGATTATAAACCGGTTCCGGTGGGTTATCTTTTTAAATCCTCTTTAAATCGTACCGGTCCCGCTCAGGGTCAGTGATCGACTGGACGATGCCAGAGGCGATTGAGCCGCACAGTTGCTGCCGATGCTGACGGGGAAACAAAAGAGCAATCCTGAAAAAACATCTGAAAAGCACGCTCGCCGTGATTCGAACACGGGACCTACGGATTAGAAGTCCGTTGCTCTATCCAGCTGAGCTACGAGCGCTTTTGATTCCGCGCGGAATATCGCCGATTCATCCGGTTTGGCAAGAAAATCGATTTGTGGATACGGATTTTCGATGATTCGATTTTTTCACCGGCCTGAACTATAGTCCCACCCCAATGCAAAACGCGGCCATTTCGATCCTTACTCAACTGCAGGAAGCGGGCTACACAGCCTACTTCGCGGGTGGATGTGTCCGCGATTCGCTGCTGGGTAAACTGCCGAAAGACTACGATATCGCCACCAGCGCCACTCCGGATCAAATTCTGGAGATTTTTCCGAAGGGAAACACGATCGGAGCGCATTTCGGGGTGATTCTCGTGAAAAAAGACGGCTTCCCCTTCGAAATCGCCACGTTTCGAACTGATGGGGATTACTCCGACGGTCGGCGGCCGGATTCGGTGACGTTTACCGATGCGGAAAACGATGCCCGGCGCCGGGACTTCACCGTGAACGGGCTGTTCGAAAACCCGGTCACCGGGGAAATTATCGATTTCACAGGAGGGCGCGAAGACCTGAAAAAGCAAGTTCTTCGGGCGATCGGCGAACCGGAGATGCGATTTCAGGAGGATTATTTGCGACTGTTGCGGGCGGTGCGGTTCGCGACTGTTCTCGGTTTCGAGATCGAGCCCCGGACCTGGGAAGCGATTCAGTCGGGCACGGAAAATATCCGCAAAATCGCCCCGGAACGGATCCGCGAGGAGCTGGACAAAATCTGGCGGCATCCCAACCGTGTCCAGGGCTTCGATTTGCTGGTCGACTCCGGTCTGATGGAGGTGATTCTCCCGGAAATCACGGCTCTACAGGGGTGCGAACAACCTCCTCAGTTCCACCCCGAAGGGGATGTTTTCGTCCATACCCGCCTGATGTTGTCATTGCTGCCGCCGGAGGCGGAGCTGCCACTGGTTTTATCCGTTTTGTTCCATGACATTGGTAAACCGGCGACGCAGACTTTTGACGACAACGACAACCGGATTCGATTCAACGGCCACGACAAAACCGGGGCGGAGATGGCGGAAGATATTCTTCACCGCCTCAAGTACTCCAACGCTGTAATCGACGCGGTAGTCGCAGGGGTGAGCCACCACATGGAGTTCATGAATGTGCAGAAAATGCGCACCTCCACGCTGAAGCGTTTTATGGCGCGGGATACTTTTGATTATGAGATGGAGCTGCACCGGGTTGATTGCCTGGGGAGCAATGGGTATCTGGAGAATTATGAATTTCTTCTTCAGAAAAAGGAGGAGTTTGCCAACGAACCGATCATCCCGAAGCCGTTTTTGAACGGTCACGATCTGATTTCGCGAAATTTCCCGAAGGGCCCCGCGATGGGTGAAATCCTGACGGAAGCACAGGATCTTCAGCTGGAGGGAGTGCTGACCAACCGGGAAGAAGCGCTTGCCTGGCTGGATGAGAAGCTGGAGAAGTAGATCCGGCGCGCTTCGTTAATCCATTATGTAGAGGTCCTGCAACGGACATTGAAAATCGATTGAGGCGAGATCGACCCGACCTTCAGGAGCTCCATCTTCTTTTTGCCAGCCGTTCTCCCGACGATATATCCAGGCGCGGGGATTCTCCGGGTCCTGATCAATAATGAGATATTCCTCCAACGTTTCGATCTGTTGGTAGGCAAACAGCTTTTCGACGTGATCCGATTTATATTCGGTCATCACTTCGACGATCACTTTTGGACGGGTTTTATAATTTCTCTCCGTGTCCTTTTTATCGCAGACAACCATGACGTCAGGGTAGTAGAAGAGATCCTGGGCATTGAGATGCAGCCGGACTTTCATGTCGCCCTTGAAGACCCGGCAGCCCCGACCGCGAATGTGGTTGAGAATGGCGGCGGCCAGATTCATCGCTACAATCTCATGAGGTTCGCTGGCACCTGCCATGGCAAAAACCCTGCCGTCCACGTATTCGTGACGTTCTTCGGCTGTTTTCTCCTCTTCGAGATAGTCTTCGACAGAAATATAATCAGGTTCTTTCCTTACAGCATTTGTCATATCCACCCCTTTTCGATTTACTTTCCGGTTTTGCGACAAAGACGATAGATCGCCGTAATCGCAGTCTTCTGACTCATCATTATATCACAAAATCGATTTTTTTCTCCGGGGCAGTGCTACGCCGGCGGAGGTCGAAAAATCGCAGGAAGGGAGTTGTCCCGATTCTGACTTTTGACATCGGCGACTTTGCTACCAGAGTTCACTCGAAGTTATGAAACACTCTTTATCCACCACGTTCCTGTTCTTCGCCCTTTCCTGCACAGTACATTTATCTGCTGAAGAGCCGACCAAACCTGACGGTATGGTGTGGCATGATGGCACAACTCTCGGGATGGAAGGCCAGGGCTGGGGGCTCGATGATCTCGCCTCGCCCTATGATCGTCTCCCGTCCAAGGCTTCCGACATCGTCCGCGGAGCCGTCTGGAGCTTGAGCCGGCACAGCGCCGGACTCAGCTTCCGCTTCAATACGGATGCGACGAATTTCACCATCAAATACTCGCTGGGCAGTTCCAGAGTGGCAATGGCTCACATGCCGGCGACCGGCGTCAGCGGAATCGATCTGTATGCACTGGCCCCGAACGGAAAATGGCGCTGGGTAAATGTCTCGAAACCAACGGGGCAAGACGTGGTTTTCAAGCTGGAAGGGCTCGATAAAAGCAAACGAACCTACATGGCTTACCTGCCACTCTACAACTCGGTAACAAAGCTGGAAATCGGAATTCCGGAGGGAAATATCTTTGAACCAATTGCACCGCGCCGGGAAAAACCGATCGTGTTTTACGGAACATCAATTACCCACGGAGCCAGCGCCTCGCGACCGGGCATGACACACCCGGCGATTCTGGGTCGCCGCCTCGACCGCCCGGTGATTAATCTGGGATTTTCCGGGAACGGTAAGATGGAACCGGAAGTGGGCGCGCTGCTCTCCGAGCTGGATCCAGCTGTTTATGTCATCGATTGCCTGCCGAATATGGTCGAGTCCGAGGTCCGGGAAAATGCGGAACAATTGGTGGATATCCTCCGCATCGCCAGGCCGGAAACACCGATCATACTGGTGGAAGACCGAACATATGCCAACTCGTGGATCCATATTTCGAAACGGATGCGGCATGAAGGAAGCCGCGCCGCTCAGGTGCGGGCTTTTGACAATCTCGTCTCCTCCGGCGTGAAAAACCTTCTATATCTCGAAGGCGACAATCTGCTCGGCGACGACGGCGAAGGTACCACAGACGGCTCACACCCGAATGATCTGGGCTTTATGAGGCAGGCAGCGGTATTTGAGCCGGTCCTCATAAAAGCGTTGGAATTGCAAAAATAGCCGCATTTTCCAATTAGGATTTTACGAATTAACAGGGTAAGGTACCGACTTAACAGGGTACAGTCAGCGACCTAACAGGGTACAATGACACACTCAACAGGGTACAATCCGTGAGTTGACAGGGTTGAATCACTAAAAAACTTAATATTTACCACCAAAAACAGTAATGCTGGAAAACATACCTATGATTGTCATCGCCGGCGCAGTTCTCGTTGCGTTGGCTATTTTTCTGATTTTGAGCCGCTTTATCGGACTCTGGATCAGAGCACTTGTCTCAAATGCCCCGGTTAGCCTTTTTGCTCTCGTCGGGATGTGGATTCGGAAAGTTCCGGCAGCACTGATCGTCGACAGCCGGATCAAAGGCGTCAAAGCCGGGCTGCCGATGGATACAGATGATCTGGAAGCTCACTACCTCGCAGGGGGACAAGTCGATCACGTCGTGCTCGCTTTGATCGCCGCTGACAAGGCTTCGATCCCGCTGACATTCCAGCGTGCCTGCGCGATAGACCTGGCAGTGAAAGGGACCGGAAAAACGGTTCTGGAGGCGGTGAGAACCTCAATTAATCCGGCGGTAATCGACTGTCCCGGTGGCGGAGGAAAAATCGATGCGGTCGCCCGCGACGGTATCCAGCTGCGGGCCAGAGCACGGGTTACAGTCCGGACCAATCTCGACCGTTTCGTAGGTGGTGCGACGGAGGAAACGATTATCGCCCGGGTGAACGAAGGGATCGTGACATCGATCGGTTCCGCCAATTCCCATAAAGATGTATTGGAAAACCCCGATGATATTTCCAAGCGGGTTCTCGAACGCGGGCTTGATTCCAACACGGCTTTTGAGCTGATTTCTATCGATATCGCAGATGTGGATGTAGGCGAAAACATCGGAGCGAATCTGCAGATCAGCCAGGCGGAAGCGGATAAGCAGGTCGCGCAGGCACTTGCCGAGGTTCGCCGGGCAGCAGCTGTAGCCACCGAACAGGAAATGTCAGCCAAGACTCAGGAGATGAAAGCCCGACTCGTCGAGGCGGAAGCCCAGGTACCGCTGGCGATGGCCGACGCATTGAAAAATGGCAACTTCGGAGTGATGGATTACGTGAAATACAAAAACGTCGTAGCTGACACTTCGATGCGGGAAAGCATTGCCGGAGAGGTGAAGCCTGGAGCCCACGAAGACAGTTAATGGAAGAACCGGAAATCCCCTGGATCTACCTGGCGATGGTGGCAATCATCTTCGTCAGGTGGTTGCTTGCCCAGCTGAAAAAAGCCGCGCGGATTCGCGAGGAGCACCGCCGTAAAGTGCGGCGACGCTGGGAAGGGGACATTACCGAAACGGTGCATGAGCCGCCTCCGACACCGCACCGGCCTCCCGCCATCCCTCCCCCCCATCCAGAGAAGGAACCTCATATTCCTCAGGCAGAAACCCGGCCTCAGCCCCAAACTCTGCAGGAACTTTTCGAGCAACGTCGCCAGGAAATTGCAGAAGCCCAGCGCCGGGCAGTCACTCCGCCGCCTGTGCCGAAACCGAAGAAGAAAAAGGAGGTAGTCGAACCTGCCCCTGTGCAGACGACACCGATGGTAAAAAGACCGGTGCCATCTCCGCCGATGAAAACGAAACCGCGCCGGAAGAGTTCACTGGTCAAAACATTGTCGAACAAAAACAGCATCCGGAATGCGATTATTCTGAAGGAAATTCTCGATAAGCCGAAAGGACTGGATCAATAGAAGAATTCGATTCGGGGTGGCGATGACAGGAGCCTTTTGCTAGCTTCCGGTATGCCTGGTGCTACTGCCCCTATAAATTCTGTCCTCAAAGAAGTCTTCGGATACGATTCTTTCCGGCCGCTGCAGCGGGAAATTATTTCCTCGGTTCTCTCGGGCAAAGATGTCATCGCGATTCTTCCCACCGGAGCCGGCAAATCTCTTTGTTTTCAGGTTCCCGCCCTCGCTCAGGACGGCCTAACCCTGGTGATCTCCCCACTGATCGCTCTGATGAAAGATCAGGTCGATGCGCTCAATGCCAACGGAGTCGCTGCGACTTATCTGAATTCCACCCTGAGTTTTGAAGATGCCGCCTCCCGAACGGCAGGCCTGGACAACGGTCAATACAAACTGCTCTACGCCGCACCCGAACGGATCTTTGCCCAGGGTTTTATCGACAGTTTACAACGGTGGAACGTGCGCACCGTGGCGGTCGATGAAGCGCATTGTGTCAGTGAATGGGGGCATGACTTCCGGCCGGAATACCGGCAGCTTTCTTCTCTGCGCCAAAGTCTGCCCAATGTTTCCTTTGTCGCATTGACGGCTACGGCGACTCCGCGGGTTAAAGAGGATCTCGAAAAACAACTTCGACTTCAGTCTCCGGAAGTCTATATCGCGAGTTTTAACCGCCCCAACCTCAACTATACCGTCATTCCGAAAAACAAACCGGTGCGGCAGGTCTTCGAATTTATATCGGAACGAAAAGACGAAGCAGGGATTATCTATCTGCAAAGTCGCAGAGGCACGGAAGAAATGGCAGCCGCTCTCACCGCCGAAGGTATCAAAGCCGCGGCTTACCACGCCGGACTCCCGGCGGAAATAAGAGCGGAAACTCAAGATGCATTTCTGCGCGACGAAGTGCCGGTCATTTGCGCGACGGTCGCATTTGGTATGGGAATCGATAAACCGAATGTCCGCTATGTGATCCATGCCGACTTGCCGAAGAATATAGAAAGCTACTACCAGGAAACAGGTCGGGCCGGAAGGGACGGCCTGCCATCGGACTGCGTTCTCCTTTATTCGAAAGGCGACCTGATGCGAAACCTCCGCTTTCTCGACGAGATGACAGACCGGTCCGCTGCCGATATCGCCCGCAAGCAGATGAATAAAATGGTCGATTTCGCGGAAAGCTTCCAGTGTCGGCGGATCGATTTGTTGGGATATTTCGGAGAGACCTGGAAGGAGGAAAACTGCGGCGGATGTGATATATGCCTCGAACCCCGGGAAACATGGGACGCGACCCTTGCCGCAAAAAAGTATCTGTCCTGTTTGTATCGAATCAAAGAGAAGAGCGGCTTTAATCTGGGAGCCAATCACGCCATCGAAGTCCTGAGCGGCGCCAATACAGAAAAGATCCGCAAATGGGGGCACAATGAATTGAGCACTTACGGGATAGGTAAAGATATTTCCCGGACTGAGTGGCGGGAAGTCAGCAATCAGTTGATCCGAATGAACTACGCAACGCAGGATACCGGGCAGTTTCAGACAGTAGGCATCACCGACGAAGGAATGCGTTTTCTGAAAGATAAGAAAACTCTGACTTTGATGCGGCACCCTCAAAGTAAAGATGAATCCACCGCAAAGATCGCCCGCGCCGGAGCTGTCGAATGCGATGAGGCATTCTTCGAAAAACTAAGAGAGCTACGCAAACAAATTGCCACGGAAAGAAGTCTGCCTCCCTATGTGATATTCGGCGACCGTACCCTGCGACATATTGCGCGGAGTTACCCGCAAAATGATGCAGAGTTCCTCAACGTACCGGGAGTAGGGAATCAAAAGCTGCAGGATCTCGGAGCTGTATTTATCAAAGCAGTCCAGGACTGGCTTAGCGAAAATCCGAAACAGGAATTTGCCGAAGAAATCCGGACACCCAAACCAAAGCCGAAAATGAAATCCGAAAGCGGCATTTCTGAAACGGCACTGGCCAGCATCCAACTCTTTCAGGATGGCAAATCCATCGATGAAATCACCACGATTCGCGCCTTGAAAACCTCTACTGTCACCGGCCACATCGCTCAGGGAATTCAATACCGAAAGATCCAAATTTCGCCTTCCGTGTTCTATACCGAAGACGTCGGTAAACAAATCGCAGATGCGGTGGCAAAACACGGTAACGAGAAACTGGGCCCCCTGTTTGCTGAACTCGGTGGCAAAGTTCCTTATGAAACGATCCGGATCTACCTTGCCTTTGCTTTCCCGGTTGAAGAGACTCCGTGAATGATCGTACCCTGTTGACTCCCGCACTGTACCCTGTTTGACCTCATTTCACCTGTATGATACGAAGAATTCTCTGGCTAACCGTTTTTGTCACCAGCCTTGGTTGGTTGATTTTCGATGGGCTCAATCAGGTTAAAAAGGAGGCGGAGATGCGCACTATGCTGCTATCCGTTCAGTCCGCCCTTCAGGATTACCACGTGGACCAGGAACGATACATTCCCCGCGAGAAGCTTTCCGGCCAGGAGATCATTTCCGTATTATCCGATTTTGAATTTCTCGATCCCCTGCCGCTCAATCCGTGGTCCGGAAAAACATGGAAACTCGATGGCAAGGAACCGGACCATCTCGTCTATGAAACCGACCCGAATTTTGAGACCTACGCGCTGAAAGTGCTCGATCCGAAAACCGGAAAGGTGCTTATGGAAATCGACAGCGAAGAAAATCCGTCGCTCGAGTGAAGTCGGCAGATCTCGACAAATCGGAATTGTGAGCGAATCTTTCCCCGTCATGAAAAAGCAGTCACAGGACAATACGGAACGGTTTTCCGCAGAAAATTACCAACGCCCCCAACTGGAAACACCGAATGGAGAGAAAAAACTATTTCTCCATTCCTGCTGCGCGCCCTGTGCCGTCGAAATCATGGAAGCGCTGGCCGCTTCGGAAATCGAAACCACGATCTTTTTCTACAACCCGAATATCCATCCCCGCGACGAATACGAGATGCGAAAAGAGGAGAATATCCGTTTTGCCCAAAAACTGGGCATGGATTTCATCGACGGAGATTACAACGTGCGGGACTGGTTTGATCTTACGAAGGGTATGGAGCACGAACCGGAGCGGGGAATCCGCTGCACGGCCTGTTTTGATATGCGCTTCGACGTCACAGCAGACGAAGCGGCGAAACGCGGCTTCAATTTGATTTCCAGCACACTCGGAATTTCGCGCTGGAAAAATATGGATCAGATCAACGGCTGCGGGGAACGCTCGGCAAGCCGCCACGAGGGAATGTCCTACTGGACCTACAACTGGCGAAAGCAGGGCGGCAGTCAGCGGATGATTGAACTGTCGAAAAAGGAGGAATTTTATCAGCAGGAATACTGTGGATGTGTGTACAGCCTGCGCGATACCAACTTGTTCCGGGAAGAAAAAGGCCGGCAAAAAGTGAAGCGACTGGTGAAGTTTTACGGCAGGGACGCTGTCCTGGAAGATGCTGAAAAAGAGAATTAGTTTTTAAATTACCGTTCTCTAAGTTGTTTTATTCGTTAGATATTTTCGATCATCTGTCATTTTGGTGAAGTTTTTTATAAACTTTTCTGGATTATTTAAAAATATCCAGTAAAGTCTCTGTAACACAACAAACCAAACAGACAGAAAACCGAAAATGAATATGCCTTGTGCTGTTCACCTGCGTCCTCAGCAGCTGCAAAAGCACTTTCGATCCTTCCACCATTCCCGCAGACAAGTGGTTCGCTCAGAAAAAATATTCCCGTTCGCCGAAGGTTTCCAAAGCTGAAGAGTTGGCTCTCTCGGGGAGAGTGCATCAGTCTGTTCTGGAAAAAGCCAACGGCTCCAATACGAGGTTCATTATCGACATAGCGGAGCAGGAAGCCTACCTGTTGGTCGACGGCAGAATCGCTGTAACCACCCCCGTTTCCACCGCACGCCCGGGTAAGCATACTCCGAGAGGAACCTTTCACATCTCGGAGCGGGTTCGGTCCGGAAAAATTTCCACGATATATAAAGTCGCTATGCCCTACTGGATGAGACTGGATGATTCAGCAGTAGGTATTCATGCCGGATACGTCCCTGGATACCCCGCCTCAGCCGGGTGTGTCCGCCTGCCATATGATATGGCACGAGTCGTTTTCGATAACACTCAAACCGGTACCAAAGTATCCATCTACAGCGACTGGACCGGGAACTGATTTTTTCATTGATAGATAGTTGATACGTTACTGGAAGAGCCCGAAGCCGTAGCTGGTTTCGGGCTTTTCTTCTATCTATCAATCAGCATCAACGTCTCCGGAATATCCGTGAGAAAAATCCTCTGCTGCGTGATGAAGACGAACGGGAGGATGTGCGGGCAGGAGTACTGGTGCGTCGCGCTGTTGGCTTTGGTTTGGAATAATTTTTCTCCGGAGCCGGCTTTTTGATAATCCCTACAACAACAGGTTCAGGATCGGGAAGTGGATCTATCTTCGCCTGTGCCAAAAGGTAGTCTCTGGTCTTTTCGCGGTTGAACTGATTGTTACCCATTTTGTAACTTTGCAGTTGCTGAGCCAGGTAGACATGGTGCTGGCGATATTTCTCCTCCATTTTGTGGTAACCGGCGATATCATTCTGCAGAGAATTGATCCTGTCCTCCATGGAGAGCATTTGATCGATCACCGAATCCGGATCAAACTCGTATTCGTTTTTTTCCGCCCACTCTCTGGCCAGTTTCAGTCTTGTTTCCAACTCCTCCTGCTGGTCGGCAATTTCCTTTCTCAGTTCTTCGAGTTTCTCCCTTTCCTTGCGGAAGCGGAAGATCTGGGTTTGAGCCTGAGCCCGGGTTTCAACCGTTCGAAATTCAGCGATCGTTTCAATCTTGTGCCGATTGTTCCATTCGTGAAGAAGGAAGCTGGGATCGATTAACAAAGAATACCGATCCGGATCACCGGCATAGAAAATCCGGTCTGCTCTGGAAGCGCGGATCGTCAGGTCTTCCAACTGATTCAGATCGGTCACTCTCTCCGCTTCGATCCGGCCTTTCGCTTTGGCTACTGCTCCTTTCATCTGATGGAGCAGTAACTCGTGAATTGCGACATCTTCGCTGCGTTTTCGGAAACCGGAATTGGAGTAATACTCTCTCGTGATCGCAGGAAACTCAGTCAGAGAATTCACTTTACTCAATTCTTCGAATCCCGCTTCGGCGACCGCGTTTCTTATGTCGGCAAACAATTGATGAGTTACTTCTTCCGCAAGATTGTCTTTGGAATTTTTCCCGGCAGAGGGAACTTCCGCTTCGGGTTCGATGTAGGTAATACCCATAGGTGATTTCTGCAGCGTTACGAGCTGTCCCATAACCAGGTTTGCGAAGTCGAGTGGCTTAAACATTTCGTCGTGCCGGTCCATATTCCTTTCGGCAATAATCCGCGGTTCGACGGCGGTGAGAGTTTGTTCAATCCGGGCAATCGAAGGAGCGATATCATACGAGGTGTTGGATTTATCGCGGGAAAGGTTTCGAATCCTGCTCACTTCACTCATCAAAACAGGGTCGGCCACGATTGCCTCCAACCACTTGATCGATTCGGTATGCCATCCTTTCAACTCATACCAACGCCCCTTAATATGATCGATATTTTTATTCAAAGCTGTGGATGGATCGACCGACAGAAGAATGCTGTTCATGATACGAACCTGGGTACTCAGGGTATTTTCGAGCACAGAACTTACATCCTCCGACGAACCTACTCCCACTTCGGGAGAATTTTCCATCGCTTCGATAAACGGCTCGCTCTGGACTACGAGACGACACACAAAGGCTCCGCGAATCGCTTCGGTAAGTTGCTCCGGTGTGGAGTGGAACCGGGCGATCGACTGGGTTTTCCGGAAATAGTTTAGCCACTTTTTCGCGGCGGCAGCTTTATCGGAAGCGGTTGGTTCCTCCACTCCGACATCCATCGCCATTTCAAAGAGCGCGTCCCCCAGATTGAGTTCCTTACAGCTGGCAATCGCATCCAGAGTCGTCTCCATCGATTCATAACCCTGCGGGTCGCACTCAAATAATTTTCCCAGACCACCAAACCCGCCTTTGGGTCCTTCCAGCAAATCATGTAAATGAGTATTAGTTAATTCATCCCCGGGGTAATAGCGGTTCCCGACCAGAAGCTCCCGCATGGCGGCCCCCCTTTTCTGTAGCCCGGGTCGTTCTTTGTCATCCGGCGGAGTATATCTGGAATGACGATAGTCGAGAATCACTCTCAACTTCTGATTGACCTTTTTGATCATTTCCGGATTCAACCGTTTATTAAATTTGCCGGTTCTGTACACATAGTCGGATTGGAACAACCCCACTTCGTTGGCGAGCAAGCCGTTTGTTTCGGGATCGGATAGACTCAATAAATCTCTGGGCAAACTTTCGATCGCCCAGTCGTAATCCCGGCGTTGATTCAAATAGGTTTCATAAGTGGGGATCGAGAGAGCAGCCAGATCGAAATCAGGAACCAGTTTGGAGATTTCAGTGAAGGCAATATCTACATCATACCAGCCTTCAGGATCCTGCTTAAACAATTCAACAGCCAGATCAGGAGCTCTTTCAAGAAGGACAGCTTTGATACTGTCTCTACTGTTTCTCAGCTCCGATGTAGTATCAAAAGCCCGATGGGACAGAATACACCTGGCAAGGAAAAGGTTCTTCAGGTGCAAGGGCCGAATTTCGCCTTTTTCTATCGCTTTCAAGCAACTGTCCGGATGCTTCTTATCCCCTATCACCGTCTGATGAAAATATTCGATCCAATCACCCGGTTGCTTCAGCGCCAGCAGAAAATCGAGTGTCTCTGCAGAAGAAGGCTGCAAAAAGAGGTGCTCAAGAACCTGCACTCTTTTTCGATATACTTCACCGTTGGTGTGTCCATTGTCGCCGAAAAATCTGGCCTCCCTGAGGATAATCTCCAACTCTCCATCCGGCTCACAGGGGAAAGTACCGCGCTCCCGGATATCCGTGGAGCCCAGATAAAACGGTTTAATCCGGTAGTCGATGATTTTGCCGATCGACTTCCGAGCCAGGTTTGTGTTTGCCATCGGCGAATCGATAGCCTCTACCAGTGAAGCGAGCCCGCGGGCATGGGACAGTGCCAGTTTCTTGTAGTTGCTGTGTGTAGTGACTCCGGCTGACTCAAAGGTCAAACCGGGTAGAAACGACTTCCCAACCGACAGCAAGGGGAGACTCCTGTCACGTAGTGGGCCGTCGTTTACGAACCGGCGCCGTACATATTTTTTCAGAGATCCGCGCAACTCTACATCGAGAAATTTCTCCAGGTCCGCCCTCGTTCCCGGAGACCGATCGAGGAAATCCTGCACCAACCGACTTTCCAACACAAACCCGAACAGCTGAAGGGTTCTGATGCATTTTGCCTGCTGAGCCACTGACATACCCTCTTCCGAACCGAGATATCCTTCGCCAGCCAAATCCCGTATTCTCATCACCCATTTTTCGAGGATTTTCTGATAACCTTCGTTCCCGCTTCCTGGCAGCAAAAACAGTCTGTCTCCGAATCGCAATTCCTCATCCAACAGTAGCTTTTCCAGAATTCGGGCTTTCTCGAGAAAAGAGGCATTCTTTAGGTGTCCTTCCGTGCCGAAAAAATCCTGTCGCTTCCCATCGATCAGCAAATTAAGGAAAGCAGACTCATCGAGATTCGAATCAGGGAACTGTTTGGCAAGGTCAATTTCAGCGAAGGCAGCCTTTAAATCATTATGCAAACACTCCCTGTAAGTTGATTGCAGGGATACCGGAAAATTCCCGTATCCCTTCTCACGCCCGGCAGGCAAATCGGAAAAATCCTGATCCTCAAGTTCGGAAATTCGCAATTCGATTGCCTTTGCAGCCGAGTATGCTTTTTCTATCGCCATATCCCGTTCCGAATCTTCGGCGCAGGCGGACACTGAAACAATGCCTTCAGCAATAGCTATTATGGAGAATATAAGTGACAGGGAACGAAGCGGCAGCGTCTTCATAGGGAGCGATGGGTAGGGTGACGAACTCCAAGGTATTTGACCAATACACCAGAATTCACAGTAATTTATAACAAAAATCGCAAAACAGGCAATTAAATTTGATAAATTTTAAATATATTATCAAATTCAAAAATAACTGTAAGCCCTATCTTCTTCCAAACAAACGTTTAAAGAAACTTCCGCCGGAAGATCTTGACCGGCTGGATGATGAACGTCGATTCGAATTATTGGAAGAACTGGAAGACCGGGTCGGTGTTGTGCGGATGGCGGTGACACGGGGCTCCGGTTCAGGAGCTGCCGCGATTGCCATATCGTCTTCCGGAAGTGGCAGTATTTCCGGTTGCCCCACGCCCCGTTTGTAATTGAACAGACGCTGTGCAAAATCAGCGGCACGGGCTCTCATCAAAGTCTCACTGTCTTTCAACTGCGAATTCTCCTTCTTCAATGAAGCGACTTCCTTTCGCATCGTCATCACTTCCTCCATCGCAACTTCCACGTTGGTTCCCTGTTCACTTTCATCCACCCATTCCTGGAGGATATCCAGCTTCTGGAGGACTTCGGCGTTGTTGACCTGCAGTTGCTCTCTCACATCCAGCATGGTGCGACGCTCCTGCCTGGCTTTGTTAACCATTTGCCGGGCCTCAGCCTGCAGTTCCTGAGATCTGTAGTTCGCCATGATCTCAACCCGGTCGCGATTAATCCATTCGGACATAATCATGCTCGGTTCGATATCGATCCGATACTGGGCGAGTTGACTTTCAGAAAGAATACGATCCACTTTCGAAGCTCTAACGGCCTGACCTTCCAGGGTTTTGAAATCGGATGGCTGATCTGCTTCGACCCGACTGACGGCTCTGGAAATCGCAGCTTTAAATGACTCTTCCATCGCTTTTGCCTGGTTCTTCACTTGGTCGGAATTGGCGGTGTTTTTCCTCGCTTCGTCCGGAAGAACCGAATCGTAAATAGCCTCGATCTCTTCAGGATTTGAGACATTGGCCAGTTTATCAAATCCCGACTCTTTGACGACTTTTCTAATATCACTCAAAAACTGATTTGATACCGTTTTGCCAAATTCGAGCTGACGAAGCTTTTCCTCGTCCTCCGGAGTTCCCTCAAGCTTGGGCAGCGGCATGCTCAGATCCGGCTCCAGCTGCATGACCTGCTCCATAGCAAAGCGCGCCAGCTCGAGAGTCGGAGGTTCGGGTTCACTGTAGATCTCACCGCCAAAGTGCTCGATTGCTTTCTTAAAGACCACAACTTCCGGGCAGAGTTGCTGATAATCGGCAACCTTATGCTGCATCTTTCTGACCCGGCTGATCTCGCTAATCAAAAGCGGATCCGTAAGCACAGACTCAAGCCATTTGTTACTTTCCAGATACCAAACTTTGAAGTCCTGCCATTTTTCCGCCGTTTCGTTGATGTTTCGGTTGGTTGCTGTTTCCGGATCGATTTTCGAAAGCATTGCCTGCATTTTGCGAATTTGTGCCGAAAGGGCGGCTTCCAATTCGTAACTGATATCGAGAGGCGAACCCACCGGCGCGGATTTCGAATTTTCCAGGGCTTTCTGGAAGCTCTCGCTCCCAAACACGATTCGCGAAAGAAAAGTCCCACGAATCGCCTGATTCAACACCTCCGGCACGGCGTGGAACTGAGCATTTGCCTGACTTTTCCGAAAATATTTGATCCAGCGGGCGGCCGCTTTGGCTATATCTTCATCCGACAACTCGTTGCTCCGGTTGATGTCGAGAGCCAGATTAAACAGAACTTCTCCCAGAATTAATTCGTCGGAAGTGGCAATCGCATCGAGCACACTTTCTCTCTCTTTATAGCCTTTCGCATCCGGACGGAACAGCATGCCGAGTCCGCCAAATCCACCCTCCAGTCCGCAGACCAAATCGTGCATCACCGTATTGGTTTTTATATCGCCCGGAATCCGATAATCAGACACCGCAAAATGGGTCATAATCCGTCCGGCCTGTAAATCGGGTCGCTCCAGACTGTCAATCGCAGCGAGACCGTAGCTCCGGTATTCGAGGATATTCTTCAGACTTTCATTCATCCGGTTCACAAATTCCGGTGAGAGTTGTTTATCAAACTTGCCGACCCGCTTGCTCAATTCAGGCGAGGTCATGTGATCAATCGACGGAATCAAATCTCCGGATTCAGGGAGAAACAGAGACAAAAAATCTTCCGCAACTGAGTTACGGCCATAGAGACCTTCCTCGAAATCTTTCCGCACCATCGCGAGGTCGGTTGATGTGGTAACCTTCAGTTTTTCGAAACTGAATTTATCAAATCCTTTAGCGATTTCGAGAAATCCGTTCTGCACATTGATCCACTGTTTGGGATAGTTCCGAAATTGCAGTGCTGAGGTATCGCGGACTTTGCCGCCAAATTCCGCCATCAGCTTATCATATTTGGTTTTCGAATTTTCATCTGCCGCGAACATCTTTTTAAACGCTTCGCTGGGCAACACCGCACGGGCAAAGAACATGACTTTGAGGTGATCGAGTGTGATTTCGTGCTTCTTATCGATATGAGGGAACACTGCATCTTCGCCGGCGTTCTTGCCGCCCATAAGACGTTTATCGAAAAAATCCACCCATTCGTCTTTGCTCTTCAGGGAGATGAGAAGATCGAGGTTATCCGCACTGCCCTCCCCGAAAAACATAGCATCGAGGTGTTCGCTGCGTTTCTGATAGGTTTTGATGTTTCGATTCCCGTCAGGAGCAAAAAACTGTGCGTTTTCCAGAATCACTTCAATTTCGCGATTGGCGGGCACCCGGATTGTTCCGGTTTCGCGAACTTCATCTGAACCGATGTAATAGGCTTGGTCCCGGTAAAATTTGATCGTTTTCAGAGCCCGGTTGGTTTCTTTGGGCGACGGGACGCTGTCATCAATATTTTCGATCAACTGAGTCACCGCTCTCGCATGGGAAAGCGCCGTTTTCTGGTATTCCGCAAGTGTGGTGATACCGATTTTGCTGCGGTCCAGCTCTGGAAACAGTTTTTCCGTAGCAGACGCAACCGGCAAACTCCAGTCCCGCAGCATGCCTCCCTTCGTGTAGCGTTCCTTCGCGAATGAAACCGCAGCCGGCTTCAGCTTATTGTCCATGGCGGCGCGAAACTGGAATTCGAGGTCGGAATTCGCCGCCAGTTCCCGCCGAAATTTCGAGGCTTGAGTAACGCCTCTCAAAACGCACAGCGCTTTAAGGCTCCTCCCCAAAGAAGACGGTTGCCTTTCAAAAGAGGTTCCGAGAAAATACGGGCCCGACATTTTCTCGATATACTGAATCCACTTCAAGACCGCCACATTGGCCGTGTCTTTGCCGGTTCGCATAAGACCGAAGAGCCGGTTGCCCAACTGAAGCTCTTTATCCTCGAAAAGTTTCCCGATGAGAGCCTGCTTTTCCTCAAACCCGGCGAAATCCTGGGCGGCTGAGACGCCGAAGAAATCCTTACCTTTTACAAAGGTATCGATGGTTGTTTCCCCGCGAAATTTAGTCGCCGGATAATCCTGAGCCAAATCGATGGTCGCGATTAGAAAAAGAATCCGCTGCCGCAGAACCTTGATTTTCGGGGTGCCCATCGGTATTTCTGCGGATCCCACTTTGACAGCTTCCTCGCTGGGATCATCCGAGAAACTATCCTCGGTGAGTGAAGAGAAAATCGACCTCAACTCGCTCAATGCCTGCCCCGCTGCATCGTTCGCAGCAGCGCGCTCCTTCTGCCATTCCTCGTTATTTTCTGCCAGTAAGGTGGAGGAAATTGAGAGCAAAGCTGCGAGCGTACAAAGTGCCCACAGCATTTTCATGCTTTTTCTCATTATCGTAATAGTTTGGAAGGCCAACATATAAACTTTTATTACCTATTCGCAACGAGTTATCAGGGTTTCTGCATTGTTACTGCAAATATCCCACCGAACCAGTTACTTTCCCGCAAAGGCGGGGTCACACCTTTGATAAAAATATAAGAAATGTCTCCGTCCAGATACAAAGCATCCGGACACCGCAGTTTAGCTGTAAACAGCGTAGAGAAATTGTAGAGATTTGAAAGCCCTTTTTTGCGATCATGGACGGTGCAGGCGAAAATAATTTTACCGTCCTTCGTCACCCCTAAACCGTTGCGATGCCGTGTACTTATCGAGTCTTTGGTCAGGACGGGATGAATTTTCCCCGCGGCCGCCAACAGTGGTCCCGACTGATTGGCAATCCGTACCGGAGAGGCAAACCTCAAAGTCCGGTAGCGGCTTGATTCCACGATGCCTACCCTACCGTCTTCGAGCAGATAAAAGACCCCGTTGGGTTTCAGATAAAAATTCGGCGTAAATTCGCTTTCCCGGGTCTTTTTGAAGTCAGCGAGATTTAATTTCACGATCGTCTTCCCTTCGGAAACGTGAAGTCCTGACGATACAAAATTCGGCTCAAAAATCCCGGCATTTACGGCAAATTTGAGCTGTTTCCCCTGGCGGTTGAGACGCTCTTCCAGAGCCGGAAAGGTATTCGGTTTGCCTTTCTTTTCCCCGAGGAACAATTCCAGCTTCTCTTTTTCGGGGTCGAGACGATAAATCCAGTATTCAGCCCCCTCGTGAACAATCGTTTCCGCAAAACAAACCTCGCACGGCGAAAAGGCCACCCATAAGGCGAGCGCAATTTTCGGCAGTGAGCGGCGATTCATAATGCGGCAGTATTTTCTGTAGGATAACAGGCACAATTGTACCCTGTTATGTCATCGATTGTACCCTGTTGAGTCCGGCATTGTACCCTGTTTAGTTGCTCAGTTTACAGCTTTTTCACCTGAATATTACGAACCGTGAAAGGCAGACCGTGATCCTGTATACAAATTTTTCCGGATTCTGCAAGCTCCTTATCCTTCGGCTTCTTTTCCCGCAGGTTGATATCCTGAACCAGGATTCCGTTCAATACGACGGCCAGACGATCGCCTTTCATCGAAACGGTCATTCTTTGCCATTCCCCGGCCGGTTTAGCCGCGTTAGTGATCGGGCCACAGGTGCGAATCACGCCGCCCATGTCGTGGTGGCCCAACTCTTTCTCTTCTCCATGGGAATCAAGAATCTGGATCTCAAAACCTGATACCGTCGGATCAATGGTGTCTGCGCAGCGGAAATACAGACCGGAATTGCCTCCCTCGGCAAAATTGAACTCAAAATCGACTACAAAGTCAGCGTAGTCGCCTTTTAGCCAGATGTAGGATCCATATCGTTTCCAGCCTTTTTCACCCTCGCGCGGCGTGAGATGCAGCGAGCCGTCCTTTTGAATCTGCCAGTTCCCTTCTGTCTCAATTTGGGACAGATCTTTTCCGTCGTAAACCACGGTAAATGACGAATCATCAGCTGCCGGGTGAGTTAGTGCTACCGATTTATCAGCAAGTAACAAGGAAAAAGGAAGGAGCAGAGAACAAAAGAGAAAGAACTTCATAAGCTATCCTATGGACACGCCCGGAAATGGCAACACCGCGAAAATGTGCCGATTTTTACAATCCGGAATTCAAATCATAATATCAATAGAGTGAATCCGAAAAACCCCGACGTGATGGCGCTCGATTTCAACCTCCTCAGGGCACAAACATGGTGATCGCAATTTTCGTTTCCCATGTAAAATGTGTTCGATGCGGATCGCCACCCTCAGTTTATTTATTCTCTTTCAGGGGATTCTCCTGCCTCTCAGGAGCGACCAGCCGAATGTCCTCATCATTGTGGCGGACGATTTCGGCTGGGGAGATTTGAGCAGCAACGGCAACCGTCAGGTCGAAACACCCAATCTGGACGGTCTCGCCGGAAGCGGATTGCGGTTCGAAAAATT
>JARGOZ010000009.1:31978-59384 GCA_029213025.1 Verrucomicrobiales bacterium | reverse complement strand
CCAACGGCTCAGCGACATCCGCCAGCCTGCTCACCGGCCGGTATCATTACCGCACCGGTGTTGTCGGGGAATCAGGCCCGGAAGCCAGGATGTACGGCAGCGAAAAGACTCTGGGCGAGTGTTTTGCGGAAAATGGATACCGAACTTCCTGGACGGGAAAGTGGTACCATGGCGAAAACTGGCCGCAAAACGCAATCGGCCAGGGTTTTGCTGAGGTCAGGGAAAAAGAACTGCCCCTCGATCTGCTCCAATCAAAGGATGACACGCCGTTTTTCAGCATGGTCATGCTCTCCCGTCCTGCTATTGAGGACGGGGAAAAACTTACTCCCGAAGAACGAAGCAACAAAGTAAATCAAGGCATCACCTCGGTGGACAAAGATGTCGGCACGCTGCTGGAGGCACTCGATTCCGCCGGTCGCCGGGACAATACGATCGTTATTTTCCTTTCCGACAACGGGCCGGATCACTTCGGGGAAACAGAAGGGCGCTTCAACGGATATTTTTACGGAGGCAAAGGAAGCGTTCACGAAGGTGGAGTCCGGGTTCCCTGCTTTGTTTCCTGGCCGGAAAATATCAGACCCGGTTCGCGATTCACCCGAATAACCGCCCACATCGACTGGTACCCCACGCTGCTGCAACTGTGCGGCCTGACCACGAAAAGCCGCCAGCTGCGAGTCGACGGTACCAGCCTCGCCGTCCCACTGTACAATCAGGGAAGCAGCGAAAACTGGCCCAACCGGATTCTATTCACCTCCTGGACTCCTCCCGGTTACGACATCAAAAACGCCAGTGTCTCGGTGCGAACAGACCGCTGGCTGGCATTGCGTGATCCCCGTTGGCGACGGGATCAGTCGGTGGTAAAGAAAAGCAATGGCTGGGAGCTCTATGACCTCAAAACCGATCCATTTCAAAGCGAGGACCGCGGCGGAGAACTGCCCTTTCTACTCAGCGAATTACGAGCAGACTTCGGGTTCTGGCTCGATCATACCACCGACGACGGAATCGGGCCGGTTTCTACACACATAGGTTACCGGGAGTGGCCCGCTGTTACCCTGGGCCCTGTTCCGGAAATGAAATGGCCGGTTCGTATCATCAAAAAAGGCGAATACGAATTTGAAGTCGATTTTGCCCCGGGGACCCAATCCTGTGAAATTACCGCCGGGGGTACCACGATAACGATTCCGGGAAATTCAAAAATACAGCTCTCCGATAACATCACCGACCTGCAGGTTACCAAAGGAAACATTACTGAACTACGAATCAAAGCATGCAAAATCGAACTATAAAGAACTACAGTTTCATCGCTATTCTCCTGTCCTGTTTTAGTATCGCTTCCGCCCGGCCGAACATCATTTTTATACTCGCTGACGATATGGGCTACGCCGATATAGGTTGCTACGGAGCGAAAGATGTGGCCACACCGAATCTGGATAAACTGGCTGCGAAGGGAATCAAATTCACCAATGTCTATGCGATGGGCGCGGAATGCACTCCGTCGCGAACCTCCCTGCTAACCGGTCGCTACCCGCAGCGTGTCAAAGGCATGGAGTGCGCTATCGGAACGGGAAACGTCGGTCGCTACGACGATGCGATCGAACTGGCAGATCAAAACGAACTCGGTCTGCCGGCGTCCCGGGCGGTTCTCGCTCCCGCTCTGAATAACGCGGGCTATCACAACGGCGTGTTCGGCAAATGGCACCTCGGATACGAAGATCATTTTTCACCTCTCGATCAGGGATTCGACGAATTTACCGGATTCCTTGGCGGCAATGTCGACTACTTTCACCATGTAGAGCTTTCTCCGATCCATGTACTTTTGACAGGTAGAGAAAAGGTAAAACGGGAAGGATATACAACCGACTTAATTTCTTCCGATGCTACTACATTTATCGGGAAGATGGCAGCCGATAAAGACACACCTTTTTTCCTCTACCTACCCCACGCAGCCCCGCATTTCCCTTTTCAGGCTCCGGATTCGGATACAACACTGCCCACGAAAGAAAACTGGCTCGCTGGAGACCGGGAAACCTATGCCAAAATGATCGAATCCCTCGATGATTCAGTAGGCAATTTGGTCAAAGCCCTGGAGGAAACCGGCCAGAGAAAAAATACACTCATTGTTTTCGCCAGTGATCACGGAGCAATCCGCCCGGGTGATAACGGTCCCTATCGCGATTTCAAAAGCACCCTTTTCGAAGGCGGAATACGGGTGCCGCTCATCGCCAACTGGCCAGGCCACCTGGAAGGCGGCAAGACCTTTGAAGACGTCGGGACACTGATGGATTTGACCACCAGCTTCCTTCGGATCGGCAACGCCACTGTACCCGATGGAAAAAATCTCGACGGAATCGACCTACTCCAACACGCAGCCGATGGCACTACCCCAAAGGAACGAACCATTCCCTGGAGGGCCAAACGTGGAGACCGGACATGGCGGGCTTTTCGGAAAGGCGAGTGGAAGTACGTCTCGAAAACGGATGGAAATGCCACTGAAGAATGGCTTTTCAACCTGGCGAGCGATCCCTACGAGAAAAATAATCTGGCGCCCGAAAATCCAAAAATGCTCAGCGAGCTCAAATCCGAACTAGCCGATTGGGAAGCACAAGTCGCTCTCTGAGTCCTCATCCCGAAAATCATTCCCGGTTTAACCGGTTACCCTCCGATTTGATTACCGGAAGGCGACAATTCTCTGTGCCTCGAAGACTTATCGCGAATGACAGTTATTCCGTTACGGATGGAAAACCTGTGTAAAAGCGGAAAATACTTCTATTATTATTTTTATAATTTATTTGCATATTTGTGAATCATCCCGGATAATTTACTCAAAACCGATTCACTTCCACAACATGCAAGACCTTACGCAATCACTAAACGGCGGGGAATTATCCGTAAATCCTTTCAGCGATGATGTTTATTCACCTCAGTCTCCGATTCCCGGAACCCCGCAAATTCACCAGAGAGAGTTGAATCATTGCCTGCAAGCTATCGAGAAAATGATAGCCCACGCAGACAGTCCGGCGTGTAATGAGTCCCACGGAGATTTGATTACCATCACCTCCCCTCTCGCCGGCTACGGAAAGACTCATCTCATTCAGCGGATCTCGAAGACGATGCTCAACTCCGTCAGCACGATCGAACTTTCCCCCGGAACCCGTTTGTCGTGGAATGAACTACTGGTTCAAACACTGAAATGCCTCGACTCTTCCGGCAATCAATCCACCATCAACAATTCTCTGCTCGATGAAGCAGGTGCCTATTTCCTTTCCAATCTCATCGGCACAGCAGTAGCTCAGGGCGTGATCGAAGAAAGAGATTGCCCGGTGCCTCTGAGCACTTTTCAGGAAGACTACTGCTCTGCGTTTTCCGAGGGAGCACGATCAAAACTGCTTATCTGGTTGAAGAAAAAGTCTCCGGCATTTCGTTCATCGGTAAAGCTTTCCGCTTCGAAGTTTGCCCGTTTTACCAAAGAGGATGTAGCCTTCTGGGCGGAGTATTTTCTCAATCATTTCCGCAAAGAGGAAAGCGGTTTTGCATCGCTGAGCGATCAGAGTGAGACCGAATCCCGGAGCCGCTTTCTACAACTGCTCAGAATCTCATCCAATTGCCGCCCGCTTTTGATCATAGCCGATCATCTCGATCACTGTCACGGATCGGAAACGGCAGGTATGGAAATTGCCACGGCCCTGACCGCCATAGTGGAAAACGTATCCAACTGCGTATTGATCGTCAGCATCAATCAGGATTTGTGGGAATCTGTATTTGAGAAAAAACTGCCTTCCGCGCTGGTTGACCGTCTCAATCGCGAAAGCCTTCTACTCGCACCGGTAGGCACAGACGAAGGCAGGGAATTAGTCGTAAACCGGCTTTGTTCCGCCGGGGTTTCCCATCATCAGGCTCACAGGTTTGCCAATCTCATTTCCGAAGAAGGCAAGTGGGCCGCAGCAGACACTCTTTATCCCCGACAGATTCTTCGCGCAGCGAAGGAACTCTGGCGGGAAAAAGGCTGCGAATTTCACCAACCGCCCACTCCGCCCGTCGAAACGATACCAACTCCCGAAACTGACAACCGGTTTCCTTGTGCAGAACAGCAATCCGCCGCCGATGAATTTCCTCTACCCGGAGTGGAAAACCCGCCTCTCTGTCCCGGGCCACACCCCGCAAATGACCTGCCTGCTCACGGTCAGGTGACCAATCCCTTTGAAGGTCATTCCATGACCTATCCTGATCGGCCGGCTCCGGCTGCCCCCGTTCCACAGCCGTGGGAAGAGGCTGTGTTTCGCAATTACAGTCCGCCGGTCAACCAGGTACCCGACCAACCTCAAAATGGTTCTGTCTATGCCAATCAGCAACCGAACCAGGCTACTCTACCTAAAGACGAACCTGATCTGCAACCTGCTCCGAAGCCCTACGTAAACGGCAAACCGGTGAATGGGAAAATAAACGGCGACGCCCAACACAATGCGACACGGATTCCTGCGCAGGAATCGAAAAAATCAGCCAGCCCGCTGGACATCTATTTCGATCAGTTGGTAGATCACTTCGCTGCCCGCGCGGACACTCTGGATATCAATTTTCCCTCGCTGGAAAATTTCATTAAAACGGTGGGAGATAATCACAGACCACTCACCCAGTCGGAGGTGACTGTTCCCGGCGGACAAAGTAACTGTCTGAAATGGGCCCTGGCCAACTATACCATTTGGATCGGATTTGAACCGGCGGGAAATATATACTTCTACAACAATGTGCTGCAGAAACTGCTCAGCGATCCTTCCGCCAAACCCGGAAAAATCGTATGTTTTGCCCACTCCTCCCACCCCTACAGTCACGAGCTTCTGACCAGTAACGGACTTACCGGGGATCTGCTGAAGTGCTACTTTGATTTCGTCCAGTTGAGCAATGACGAACTTGTTATCATCTCTGCGGCATCGCAGTTCCTGAGGGAAACAACTGAAAAAGGCTACCAGGAACAAGCATTGAAGTTCCTCATTAAAAAATTGAATCCGCTTTGGCAGCGTCTCTGCCAACCGCTTGATCAGTCCGCCACATAATTTCATTCCTTTTTAGTGGAAACGGAACGGTGTGACCGGTAGGGATACGTCCCTGCCGGTCACTTTCGTTTCTAACGGAAGCAAAATCGCCCCGCCTAACAGGGTACAATCATCAACCCAACAGGGTACAATCCGGAAAAGGGCTCCCAATCGATGCGTTGCTTTCGCCAAATGGTGAAAAGCGGCGACGCTCTACCCGGTGAATACTGGCGCAACCACTCCGGGTAAAAACAATATGAAAAACATGGTAGTCGCGGTCGAGTTTGATGAAGATTTGGATGATATCATCTATTTCACGAAAGATTTGATCGGCAACCGGAATCCCGATGTCCATGTAGTGCACGCATTCCGATCTCATACCGCTGTGGCGGACTATGCTCCCTATCTAATCGATGCGATGGCCAAATACGAAGAACATTTTAAAAGGGAAATCGAAGCAGTTCGGAAGATCGTTCAAAAAATGACTGCCGCCGGGTTGAACGCCCACGGTTTCATGAAACCAATTGATAAAAACATAGCCGATTCCATTATCGAATTTGCCAAAGGCAAAGAGGCGGACTTAATCATCGCAGGCAGCCACCACCCAAACCGGGTCGAGCGACTGGTCATAGGCAGCGTCGCCGGAAAATTGGTTCAAAATTCTCCTGTCCCGGTAGTCGTCGTGCCCAGGAAAGAGAAGTAAACCAATACCGCACTCCCCTGCCCATGGGCTCTCTTCTCGCACTACTGATTATTACCACCGTGTCACTGGTCATAGTCAGAGTAGGAGCCACAGCACTCATGATGACAGGTCTGAGTTGGGACGCATCAAATTTCCAGAGTTACTCCGCCTTTTTCGGAGTCGGGTTTACTACAAGTGAAGCGGAGATGGTAGTGAACCACCCGGTCCGGCGGCGGGTAATCCGGGATCTGATCCTGGCCGGAAATATCGGAGTCACTTCTGTAGGTGCAACTTTGATTGTTACATTCATCCAAAACCAGGCTCCTCACGAAATTCTTCGAACTATAGTTCTGATTATTGCCGGCGCAGCCGGGCTGTGGCTGATATTCCGGGTGGAAAAAGTTCGAAGGATCGTCGACTGGCTGATTCACCGCTCCCTGGAAAAGGTAGGAGGAGTTCGATCACTCGATTACGAACTGCTGCTGCGAATTCCCAGAGGCTATTGTATCTCCGAGTTGGAGGTACAGAAAGATAACCCGTTCGCCGGTCAGTCCCTCAAAGAATCGCGCCCCGCCGACCTCGGAGTGGTTGTTCTCGGCATCCTTCGGGACAGCTCGCATTTTGTCGGTGCCCCTTCGGCGAATGACCGGATCGAGATCGGTGATATTATTACGGTCTATGGTCATGAAGATTCCCTGAAATCGTTGAAATAATCACAACGGAAGACCGTTTTTCGGCAAAAAATGCGAGGACGTTTTTTCTCTATAGTTCAAAATGATTCGATGGACAAAAAGCAGTTGGACGAATTCAAAGAACTTCTCGAAAGAAATCTTGAGGAACTCAAATCCACCCATGACGTTCATCTCGATTCTCTCCTGAAAATCAAGCATCGCAGCGAAATCGAGAGCGCAGACTGGGGCCAGCAACTGGAAGACGAAATTGTCGAAGAACACATCGTCACCAGCGACGAACAATTCGCGAGGAAGATCGTAAAAGCCCTGCAGAGAATGAAAGCCGGCACCTACGGAAAATGCGAAGCGTGTCAATGCGAAATTCCTATCGACAGACTCAAAGCAAAACCCAGCGTTTCTCTCTGTCTCGGTTGCCAGGAGAAAAAAGACTCGGGCAGTCTGGTGATGTGATCTCTGAACAGATCACTTTTTCAGGGCTCACAATAGAGTTGAACCCCCGGCTCCGGCCCGCCAGGCTGACGGAATGTATCGCCTCATATTCAGCCTGTTAGTTTCCGGTCTTTTTCTGCCAGCCTCCTTCGCCGACGACAACCGGCTTGTGCTGGTAGGCGCTTCGTATGGCAAAAACGTTCTGGCAATATGCGAAACCAACGGGGATGTGCTCTGGAAAATGGACACCGCCGGCCCGCAAAAAGGGCACGCCGGTCATCATGACGTTCATTTACTCACCAACGGCAATATTCTCTTTCACGACAGCTGGACCAAAACGCAGGAGATCACTTTGGAGAAAAAGGTCGTCTGGGAATACGACAGCAAAACGGAAAACGGTAATAATGGGAAAAAGGTCGATGTCCACGCCTTCGCCCGTTTGGAAAACGGGGACACTGTTATCGTCGAAAGCGGCGTAGGTAGAATCATTCATGTCAATAAAGACGGGGAAATTACCAAACAGGTTCCTCTTGGTGAGGACGGTCGGCAAAAGACCCGCCTCATGACTTTACTGCCCAACGGCAACTATCTCGTCTGCGCCGAGAAACCCGGTGTCGTCACCGAATACGACGGGAACGGAACTGTGGTTTGGGAATACCCTACCGACACGAGAGTATTCGGAGCGATCCGCCTCGATAATGGCAATACTCTAATCTGCACCGGTAGTGGGAACAGTGTAATCGAAGTTTCCCCGGATAAAAAAGTGGTTTGGGAACTGACAAAAACGATACCGGGAAGCGATATAACTCTCGGCTGGATGACCGATCTCCAGGAACTGCCGAACGGCAACTTTGCGATCGGGAACTGTCACGCCGGAGAGGACAATCCGCAAATCGTTGAAGTCAGCCGGGACAAAAAAGTGATCTGGGAATTCGACGAATGGGAACTTGTCGGCAACGGACTCGCCTGCTGGCAGATTCTAAACACCGAACAGTCAAAAATGATCCGCGAGAAGATCGCCACCTTGAAATAGCATCAGGTGGAAATGGACGAATGCGATTTTCTTCCACCGCGCGAATCATCCCGGTTGAACTTCAGAAAATTGCTCACTTTCCTGCCGAGCAGGACAGACAGAACACTGGCGACTTCCCGGGCACTCTTGTTCCGGGCATCGATTCGCTGCAGACCCGCTACGACGAATTTTCCGGCTCCCGCCGGTTCACAGTTTTCCAGCAGCACCGGAATAATGATCAGGTTTTCATCAGCCGCGATCGACAGCTCTTTGCCGACATTGATTGAGCGGTAGCTCGTTTTCGATGCGAAAAAGAGCATATAGCGGGAATTGGTCAGAGCTTCGACAATCTCTTCACGCCAGCTCGCTGCCCCTTCGATAGCGTGCCGGTCGATCCACAGATCGTGCCCCGCTTCTTTCAATAACGCGATCACTGGTTCGACTTTGGCCTGGTCATGCTTCGAGTAGGAAACAAAAATCTTGTCGCCAACTCCCGGATGAATTTCGCAATCTTTGTCGCGACAACGCTTTTTGAGAAGCTGGAAGCCCTTTGCCAGAAATCCGATCACGACAAACAATACTCCGCCGAGCAAAACTCCGGACTGCATGTTTATATTGGGAAGCGGCTCACCTACCACAGTGATCCGGTGGTTAAATGCGATCGGCGTGGCGATCGGGTCACCGTGATTTTCATCGGCGCAAAGCGACAGTGTCAGTGAAAGAAGGTAGTCGCCGGGCTTGATCCCCTTGATCTGCCAGGTCCACTGATTTTGACCATAGGGCAAAATCCTCTGGTGGCCGGACGTCATAGCCTTAACGACAATTCCGTCGGTATCCATCAGATCAATATGGGCATCCAGGCAGGGCCTCGCTTTGCTGACATTGGAAAAACGATGCGATTCCGCTGCGATGAGACTGTTCAACTCGGCGGAGGACAGACCTGTTTTGATAACCAGATTCACCGCTTCCACCGTCCCGGTTTCAACCGTATCCGGGCAGCTGAATGTATAATCCGCCCCCATTTTCTGACACATTTTCTGTGCGTAAAGGCTGGTAGCCAGTTTGGGCTTTCGATCGTAGGCCTGTAAGGTCGCGCAAAACTCTAACAGTAAAACGAGAATCAGGCCGGTAATAAATTTGCCAAAAATCGACATGAGGGGTGGTTGTTTGAGGTGGGCAATGCGGGGAATACGGGTAGGACGTCCGAATTTCCAATCGAGGCGAAAAAAGCCGGAGATTTCCAATCAACAAAAGGTCACAAAACCGGGCGGTTAATGCCGGTGAGATTTTCACTGGTCGAATGCCTGAAAAATGCGAGGATGCACGTCCGTTATGAAAACAATTGCGATCCGAATCAGCACGCTTTTTTGCCTTGGACTCTTTGCGTCCTGCGGGGGCGATCCAAAAATCGAAGAAAAAAAAGCCGAAACTCCTGAACCTGCAGAAGCTCAAACCGAGCCAGTGGAGAAAGCTGCTGCTGCCGCACCGGAAAAATCCACCGATGAAGAAGAATACAAATCGGTTAGCAAAGATCTGTTCGTCGTGCCCGAAGGTTTGGAAGTCACCGTTTGGGCTACCTCGCCTCTCTTTTACAATCCCACCAATATGGATATCGACAAAGACGGTCGGATCTGGGTCGCAGAAGGGGTTCGCTACCGCCGGGAATTCGCCCGCCAATCGGAAGGAGACCGCATCGTGGTAGTGGAGGATACCGACGGCGACGGAAAAGCCGATTCCTCACATACGTTTGTTCAGGAGCCTCTTCTCATCGCTCCTCTCGGCCTGGCCGTTCTCGACAACAAAGTCGTCGTTTCCCAGCCGCCCCATCTGCTGGTTTATACGGATGAAAACCGGGACCTGAAATTTGATCCCGAAGTCGACAAAAGAGAAGTTTTGCTGACCGGTTTTCAGGGACAGAACCACGACCATTCTCTGCACTCCGTCACCGCCGGTCCTGATGGCAAATGGTACTTCAATTCCGGTAACTGCGGCGGAAAATTCACTGACAAGAGCGGTAAGACTTTCACCATTTTCGGATCATACACGCCCAAACCTATCGGACCTTTTGAATACCCGCACGATTCCGCCAAACTGGCCGGAACACCCAGCGACGACGGCCATACCTACGTCGGCGGTTTCACTGTAAGAATGAATCCGGACGGAACAGACGTCGAAATCATCGGCCATAACTACCGGAACTCCTATGAACAGTCCGTAACGTCTCTCGGTGATGTCTTCCAGAATGATAACGACGATCCCCCGGCGTGCCGCGTCAGCTGGGTGATGGAGTACGCCAACTTCGGTTTCTCGTCGAACGACGGAAAACGCTCATGGCGTGCCGATGTCCGCCCCGGCCAAACGACGGCAATCGCAGAATGGAGACAGGAAGATCCCGGCATCACACCGGCGGGCGATGTCTACGGCGGCGGTTCACCCACCGGCAACGTATTTTATGAAAACGGCGCACTCGGCGAAAAATGGCAAGGCACCTTTTTCGCCTGCGAACCCGGCAGGAATGTGGTTTTCGCCTACCAACCCCGTTTGAATGGCACAGCCGGATTCACCCTCGAAAGAACCGATTTCCTGACCACGAATCCGGAAAAAGCTTTTGCCGGATCTGATTTCCTCGGTGGTTCCGACAGCGTTCGGGATGAAGAAAAAACTCTGTTCCGGCCTTCGGACATCTCCGTGGGACCCGACGGAGCCCTCTATATCTGCGATTGGTATGACGGGCGCGTCGGCGGTCACCAGACTCTCGATGAAACCCGCTCCGGAACCATCTACCGGGTCGCGCCGAAAGGCTTTACGGCAAAAGTCCCGCAACTCGACCTGGCAACGGTAGAAGGTCAGATTGAAGCTCTGAAATCACCGGCTGTTAACGTCCGGAACCTCGGATTTACCGCCCTGAAAGAGAAAGGACGGGCCTCTCTCGATGCCGTTGCCCAGGTTCTTGATGACAGCAACATCTACATCAAAGGCAGAGCCATCCATCTTCTCTACCAGTTGGGCATCAGCGGCCCGAGAAAAGCCGGTTACCCGGAATCCTACGCAGAACCGGAGCTGCGGATCGCCGCTTTCCGTGCGATGCGCCGGGCCGGGCTCGACTGGACCGGAAGCGCGATCAGACTGGCGGGGGACGAGCACCCTGCCGTTCGCCGGGAAGTGGCCCTCGCCATGCGCGATCAACCCTTTGATATCGCAAAAGACATTCTGGTGGAAATCGCCAAAGGCTACGATGGCAACGACCGCTATTATCTCGAAGCATTTGGCACCGGAGCCACCGGAAAAGAGGCCGAAATCTACGCCGCTGTGCAGAAGGAAATGGGCAATGATGACCCCCGCTTCTGGGTCGATCCCTTTGCCGACATCGCCTGGCGCCTCCATCCGAATTCAGCGGTAAGCGATCTCGCCACCCGGGCCCGCTCTGTGATGGTAGAGGACGAACAACGCAAAAAAGCTCTCGATGCGATCGCATTTGTCGACACCAGAGAAGCTTCGGAAAAAATGATGGAAATCGCCCGGTATGACGGCCCTTTCAAATCGGACGCCGTCTGGTGGCTGATTAATCGCGCATCGAACAGCTGGCAGGAATTTGACCTCATGGCGAGGCTTAAAGAAAGTGGAATATACGATCCCGATACAATCGTCGTTCAGGAAATCACCACCCCGGACCCGGCGGTTGTGATCACACAACTGCCACCGGTTGAAGAAATCCTGAAACTGAAAGGCGATCCGGTAAAAGGAAAAGCCACCATTCAGCGCTGTATTATGTGTCATCAGGTCGGAGACACCGGAGCGATGTTTGGACCTTCTCTGAATGGTTGGGGCAAAACACAGACTACCGAAGTGATCATTCGCTCCATCGTCGATCCAGGTGCCGACATCGCCCACAGCTATCAGGGAACTGAACTGGAAATGAAAGATGGAAAAATGGTAAACGGCCTGGTTCTTAACAACGGCAACCCGACTCTGGTCACCAGCATGGGGGGCGTCACTCAAACAATTCCCAACAAAAAGATTAAGAAAAAGAAAAAGATGAAGCGTTCACTGATGATGAGCGCCGGTCAACTGGGACTTTCCGCCCAGGATGTAGCCGATATAGCGGCTTACATGAAAACCGAATAACCGGGCAGCCAGAACCCATTGAACAGGGTACGATCCCCGATTGTACCCTGTTGAATCGGCTAAGATGGTGAAAGAGCCGCCGGTATCATCTTCTCTCCGGACTCGTATATCTCCGTTGCCGGGCCGACAATTTTGGGATCAAGATCGTCGATAAGGGACCTGTCTTTTCCTTCGTAGGGAACCTGAGACAGCAGGTATTTGATAGCGTTAAGCCGGGCACGCTTCTTGTCATCCGATCTCACGATTGTCCACGGCGCATCCGCCGTGTCCGAATAGAACAGCATCGACTCTTTCGCCTCTGTATACTGGTCCCAGCGCCCTAAAGACTCCACATCCATAGGACTGAGTTTCCATTGCTTTAGAGGGTCCTTCGCCCGGCTCATAAACCGGCGCAGCTGCTCTTCCCTGCTGACCGAGAACCAGAACTTAAACAGCCGGATTCCACTGCGCGCCAACATTCGCTCAAATTCCGGAGCCTGACGCATAAACTCGAGGTATTCATTTGGTTTACAGAATCCCATCACTCTTTCCACCCCGGCCCGGTTGTACCATGATCGATCAAAAAGAACCATTTCCCCCTTGGTCGGCATACTTTGAACGTAGCGCTGGAAATACCACTGCCCGCTCTCAGTTTCCGAAGGTTTGGCCAAAGCAACCACACGCGCTCCCCGGGGATTTAGATTTTCGACAAATCGCTTTATAGTACCACCTTTTCCAGCCGCATCCCTGCCCTCAAACACGGCGACAATTCTCTCTCCCGATTTACCCACCCACGACTGCATTTTCACCAGTTCGATTTGCAACAGTTCAATCTGACGATTGTACTCCTTGCTTTTCATCATCGTATCGAAGGGATATACCGAACTGATGATTTCTTTTTTATCCACAGAGTTCCTCACCTTCTCGGCAAGTTCCGCAGGCACACTTTCTTCGATCTTCTTATCGATAACAGAAACCATGGGGAAGGCATGACTGGCGTCTGCCGGTTCCGCTTTGGCGTTTTCGGAAATAGTCCGACCGGTTTCCTTCAAACCGGAATCGTTATTGACCGGTTTCGGCTCCGGAGGTGTAGTTGAAGATTCCATTACCGGTTCTACAGGATGAGCGGCAGACTCCATTTCCAAACTGCCGGAAGTTTCGGCTGCCGATTGAGGTTCAATAGAGGGTTGTTCCGTGTTTGAATTGCGTAGTGGTATTCTCATCTATATTTTCGTGCTGTATTAACGGGAAAGAGGCAGCATTCAGCATGCCAACAACCGGAGTTAACTTAGTTTTTATTAAACCCGGGGATCAGCCTGAATCTTGTGCGATTCGCGAAGCAAAAAAAATTGCCGGGAGCCTGATTTTATCCAAAATGGCTAATTGGATAAAACCTGGACTCCCGGCAACTGTGGTCAGGTAGCGGGTCTAAGAGTCGACTCAGGGTCGAACAAAAAACTATTTCTATTTCACAAAAAGCATTTCCTGATAGGTAGGCAAAGGCCAAAGATCATCTGCGACAATCCCTTCGAGTTCATCACAAACCGCTCTGACTGAAAGCATCGCAGGGAGCACCTCGGTGGCCCATTTCTGAGGATCTTCGCCGGCCTGGGAATGAACGCTCTCCAGTTTGGCTATAGCAGCATCCAGTTGACTGACTTTCGACTGCATCGTCTTAAGTATAGAATTCTCCGGCTTGATTCCTGCCGCCTTCATCGATGCAGCTGCTCCGGCCAGTTCACCCAGATATCGCACCGCCGCCGGATAGATCATAGTCCTCGCCATTTCGGTAACAACATTGGCTTCGACATTAACCGACGCACAATACTGTTCGGCGTAAATTTCCTGACGACTGTGAAGCTCGCGCTCGGTCAGGACTGAGTATTTCTCAAAAAGAGCAACGACTTCAGGGCTGGTAAGCTCCGGCAGAGCGTCTGCCGTGTTCTTGAGGCAGGGAAGCCCCCGTTCTTCGGCTTCCTTGTGCCACTCGTCGGAATAGCCGTCGCCGTTGAAGATGACCTTGCCGTGTTTCACCATGATCTCCTGGAGAATGATCTGGAGTTCACTGTTTCGGTCGGTCGCAGCTTCGAGACGGGTAGCAATTTCATCGAGCGATTCGCATAACATCGTGTTCATCGCCACGAGAGAACCGGCGATTGAACTGTTCGAACCGACGGCGCGGAACTCGAAGCGGTTCCCGGTAAAGGCGAACGGACTGGTTCGGTTACGGTCGCCGGCATCTTTTGGCAATTCAGGTAGAGAATCGACTCCCACATTGAGAACTCCTTTCGCTTTCGAAGTAGTCGCCCCGCCTTCTTTGATTTGTTCGAAAACATCAGCCAATTGATCTCCGAGGAAGACGGAGATAATTGCCGGAGGCGCTTCATTGGCTCCGAGACGGTGATCGTTCCCCGCAGACGCCACCACGGCACGCAGCAATTTGGCATACTTATCAACCGACTGGATCACAGCACCTGCGAATAGGAGAAACTGCGCATTTTCATGAGGAGTATCACCCGGATCAAAGAGGTTCCCCTGCGTCTTGTTCCCCACCGACCAGTTAACATGCTTACCTGATCCATTTACCCCGGCAAATGGCTTTTCATGCATCAGACAAACAAAACCGTGGCGGTCAGCGACCTTTTTCAGCGTAGTCATCACCAACTGCTGATGGTCTGTAGCGACATTGGCGCTCTCGAACATCGGAGCAAGCTCGAATTGACCGGGAGCCACCTCGTTGTGCCTCGTTTTCGACGGAATGCCAAGCTTGAACAGCTCGCGGTCCAGCTCATACATAAACGACATAACCCTCTCCGGGATTACACCGAAGTAGTGATCATCAAACTCCTGACCCTTCGGCGCAGGGGCACCGAAGCAGGTACGGTTCGTCGCCATCAAATCCGGTCTGGAGTAGTAGAATGCTTTGTCGATGAGAAAGTACTCCTGCTCAGGACCGGCGGTTGACGATATATGGGAAATTTCGGTATGACCGAACAGCTTTAAAATCCTGTTGGCCTGCACATCCAGTGCCTGCATCGATTTGAGAACAGGAGTCTTTTTGTCGAGAGCCTCTCCTGTCCAGGAAACGAAAGATGTCGGAATACACAAAGTTGTTCCGTAGGGATTTTCGCTGATGTAGGCAGGACTTGTTACATCCCATACCGTGTATCCACGAGCCGTGTGAGTAGCGCGGATACCTCCATTGGGGAACGAAGATGCGTCAGGTTCACCCTGCATCAAAGTCTTTCCTTTGAACTTCGAAATCGCAGAGGCTCCGTCCGATCCCGGATCATAAAAACTGTCGTGTTTTTCTGCGGTATACCCCGTTAACGGGTAAAAAACGTGAGTGAAATGAGTAGCGCCTTTCTCCATCGCCCACTGCATCATCGCTTCAGCAACTTCGTCAGCGATACTTGTATCCAGACGTGATCCCGTTTCGATGGTTTTAATGATTTTCTCGTAGGCAACTGGGCTCAAAACCTTCTTCATCACCGCCTTGTTAAAGGTGTTTGCGCCGAAAGTCTCTCCCGTCGGTGCAGTGGCGTAATCATAATTTTGCGGTGTTGCCGGATTGGTAATCACCGACTTAATAGCGTCCTGTCGTGTCGAGCTTATTGCTGTCATATAGTATTTGTATTTATGTCTTAAGACTTCAATTTGAGTCAGCACGACATATGCCAGTCGATGTTCTTAAAATTCAAAACCAAAAAACAACACCTCTTCGTGAAGATTCGTCTCAACCCAAAACAACAGGTCGACCTCATCCCGGAATTTGCCGATCTCATCAAACACCCGCCGGACAAAGATGTGATAATTCGAACGTTATCCAGAAAGCTGGCCAATGACCAACCACTAATTCAGGGGGATCTTGTAATTGCCGGTAAAGACACTCTTTCCGAACATCCGCGAGCGGTGCAATATCCGGTTCATTTTCGAAAAACGTACTACCCGGTCAGCTTTCATCCACCGGCTACTCTCGAGTATAACAAACAGGAAGAGATTGCTCCGATTCTCGATCTACCGCCTCCGATAGGTGCTGACACAAATTGTTTTCGCAGTTGCTTTTTGTCGGGAATTCCTCTCGCAAAACTGTCTCCCTTCGGAGTAGATCCGGAAGTAACAAATCTGCAAATCGCCGAAAAAACAGATCCGGGAAAATTGATCGGTCTATGGAAACTACTGGCTGATCTGTATAAACAAATCGAACAACTACACAAGGCCGGATTCGTCCACGGAGACTTATTTCTACACAACGTGATTGTTTCCACCTCCCCGGTCAAACTATACCTGATTGATTTCGCTCTGGCCGTCAGAAAGGAAGAAACCGACAATTGGGACAAACTTTGCAAAAACGACTTATCGGAAGTTTACCGCCACGCTCTATGGGTTCAGGCAGGCCTCGGCATACAAACGGAAGAACCGGGCCCATCAGCTCTGGATACCGCTGAAAAGCTCCTGCCCGACAGTTATTCTGCATGCCTGGAAAAGATTGACCGTCATTCGTTACTCTAGATGCTTTCCCGGATATCGTCGCTCCTGCTTTACAACTACAGAAGATTGTAGCATTTCCTGACGGCAAATTTGTAAACCCGGCTCGCTATTGCCCTTTGTTTAGAGCGTTTTTCCAGATCTGTTCGAGCTTTTCGAGAGACTCGCAGAAAAGCGGAGTTTTACCACGTTTCACAGTAATATTTCTGTGTTCAGCTGTGGATTCCCCGAGTTTACCGAAAGACTGTCCGGCAAAAACCGCTTCCACCATATGGAAATCTTTCGGCCTGATTTCGACAACAAAACGCCCCGGCGACTCATTGAAAAGCATAGATGTTTCACCAAGCCGGTCTTTAACCGGCAATTCTTCCAAATCAATGTCGAGCCCGGCTTCCGTCCCGAAAGCGATCTGCGACAGCGCGACCGCCAGCCCACCTTCACCAATACAACGGACGGACTGAATCCAGCCACATTTTATACTGTCGTAAAGAGCCTGGTAGAGAGCGAGATTCTTACGCAGATTGGTTTCCGGAACACACGCTCCGACTATGCCGGTTTTCCGGGCAAGAACACTTCCCCCCAACGGATTCTCTGTCACACCAACTACAGCTACGATCGAGTCAGTAGCGCAAAGGGTATCTTCCGGAACCGCTATGTTTTCATCAATAACACCGATTCCACTTACCAGCAAAGTCGTTGGCATTGAAGTCGAGCCCCCGCCCGCTTCTCTATAGATCGACTCCCTTCCGGAGACAACCGGTGACTGATAGACTTCCGAAGCTTTGGCCGCCCCTGTAACCGTTTCCACCAGAGAGCCCAACTCTTCCGGATTGGTCCCGTCGCCTGTACAAAAGTTGGTTTGCAACGCGATACGTTCCGGATTGGCTCCGGCGGCGACGAGTTGTCGAATACACTTATCGACACTCGCAGTACCCATAGCATAGGGATCCCAGCGCCCCCATTCGGGCAAAAGAGCCATGCCCACAGCAACCCTACCGTGCTCCCCATCGAAGTTAACAACCCGGTCATTCCCCTGAATTACCGATTCACGGGAGACAATAGCAAAATCGGACAGTAAGCTCTTCAATACATCGCCCAGCGGGTCATCGAGTTTGAAAATTTTCGAATCGGATCCGGCTTTTCGCTTCCATACCGAGGTGAGATTTGCCCCGGAATACTCCTCATCCGGAGAAGGTCCGGACGGCAAGTCCTGAACTTCATCTATCGATCCGCGAAACAGGAGTGGACTGTGAATATAGCCATCATCAAACTGGATCACCCCTTCTGCCGACGGAAACCGCAAAATGGTGAGAGAGTCCGGTGAACCAACGCAAAACACATCGAAAGAGGCACCGGTATCAACTCCCTCTGCAAATGGAGCTATATCAAAATTTTTGTAGCTTTGTGTATCAACCCGCAGAGCAACGGCTCGATCATCATCAAGCTTCAGATACCCCCTGCAATCCCAGTTTCCCGGGGAATATATATCCGACTTTCTTTCGAGGATACGATTTGATACATTGTGGAAGTAGGTCGTAAAAAGCGAGCCAACACTTTCCGGGATTCCATTTACTTCGTGGTGTATCTTCGCTTCAAAGACCCCACGCCCGGATATATCGAGTCCGTAGAGTTGATCCTCCGGATCTTCGACAATTTGCTCTACCACCCCTCCCATTTCATCAATACCTCACCCTTGGCTCGACCGGCCTGGCTATGGCGGTATTTTTGGTATCCGCCTCCATGCCGGGACGACCAGCGGAATGATTAAATGCGAGTCCAAGACTTCGAACCAGACTGAGAGTATCGACTGTACCCTGTTGGGTCCGGGACTGTACCCTGTTAGGTGAGGGATTGTACCCTGTTGAATCAAATTTCATAACTCTTCCGACTATTGCGATGCAATTACGAAAGCAAGTTTAAAGGTCTTGTCACCTAAAAAGTTAAGAAAAATGAAAGATTTTTGAATCAATCAGGATAAAATCTCTTTTGCGACGTAGCCGTGAACGTCGGTAAGCCGGAAATCACGGCCGGCATAATTGTAGGTCAGCTTCTGGTGGTCAAGCCCAAGGAGATGAAAAATCGTGGCGTGCCAGTCATGGATATGCATTTTATTCTCGACCGCTTCATAGCCGTGTTCATCGGTTGCGCCATAGCTGAAACCACCCTTCACACCACCGCCCGCCATCCAGGTGGTGTAACCTTTGTTGTTGTGATCGCGACCGTCGCCCCCCTGGCCATGCGGAGTTCGACCGAATTCACCGGCCCAAATCACCAGAGTGTCTTTGAGCATATCGCGACGTTTCAGGTCAGCGAGAAGCCCGGCGACAGGGCGATCAATTTCTGCACAGTTTTTCTCCATATCGTTTTTGAGATTTCGGTGATGATCCCAACCGCTACTATGGGTAATCTCGACAAACCGAACGCCGGATTCCACAAAACGACGTGCCAGTAGACATTGTTTTCCGAAAGCATCGGTATTGGTTTTTCCGATTCCGTATAGATCGAGTGTTTCCTGCGACTCCCCACTCAAATCAACCTGCTCCGGTAAAGAATCCTGCATCCGGAAAGCCAACTCATACGATTCAATGATGCCCTCCACCCCGGGTTGGTGAACATTCTTATCCAGGGTATTTTTATTTAACGACTGAACATAGTCGAGATAAATGCGCTGCTGCTCCGGATTGAGATGCTCGCTTTTGATATTCGGAATCTTCAGTGAATCATCGCCTCCCCGCCTGCCTCGATTACCAAAAGGACGCCGCGCCGCTGCCGAAATTTTGCTTCCCTGATATATTGCAGGAAGAAAGGAACTTCCATAATTCTGCGCACTGCCGAAGGGATTCAAAGTAACAAAACCGGGAAGATTCGAATTCTCCGTCCCCAATCCATACAAACTCCATGACCCCAGTGAAGGACGAACAAACTGGAAGCTTCCGGTATGCATTTGCAGTGTCGCCTGCGGATGATTCGGTTGATCCGTTTGCATACTCCGCAACAAACAAAGGTCGTCCGCGTGTTTGGCCAGTCCGGGAAACAGTTCTGAAATCCACAGCCCGCTTTTACCGTGCTGATTAAATTCCCACGGAGACTTGAGTAGCATGGCACCGCGGGTCCCGCCATATTTCCCTGCCTTGCCGTGATCTTTCGTTAATTGAGGTTTGTAGTCAAAAGTATCGACGTGCGACGGCGCACCCCTCATCGACAAAAATATCACTCGCTTTGCCCGTGCCGGGAAATGAGGGTCCTTCGGTGCGAGCGGACCTCGGGCAGCCGCGCGAGCCTGCTCGTCGGCAATAGCTGCGAAGGCCAGGTAACCGAAGCCGCTGGAGGCAGCTTTCAGCGCGTTGCGACGGGAAAATAGAGAAAGATGTTGTGAGGTCATGTTAGTAGAGATATCTAAATTCTGCGGATGAAAAGAGCCCCTGGCAAAAAGTAGCCATTGTCAGCCTTACCGCCGCGGCCCGGTCGGACGAGGCGACGGAGGCCGGAAAGAATTCCCGAAAAAAGTTCATCGTGCTTTCCACCTCGTCCGAAGTGGGCATCCTGCCGTAGGCCCGGCGAAACGCAGCTCCGATCCGTTCGCGGGGCGAATCGTATTTCGCAATCAGGTCTTCCGCCATCGCTTTAGCCTGTTGGGTAACAAAGGAATTATTCATCATATACAAAGCCTGCGAAGGAACATTGGTAGATTCCCTGCTGCCCCGAACAACGTCCGGTTCAGCAAAATCAAACAGCGCCAGCGCTTCGGGCAACGCATCCCTGACCACCGGCAGGTATACCGACCGGTGTTCGGATGGCTTATCGATGTCTCTTTCATTGAGACGGATACCTACTCTGGCGTCTCCGATTTCCGCGATCAGAGATCCTCTCGGCCGGCTACGGTCAAGCGTTCCACTAGCGGCAAGTATAGTATCTCGAATCGCTTCCGCATCGAGCCGCCTCTGGTTCGCCCGCCAAAGATAGTTATTATCCGGATCCATCGTGTAATACTTTGAGTTAAAATCTGAACTCATGCGGTACGTCCGGGACAGGACAATTTCCCGGATCAACGATTTTACCGACCATCCATTTTCCATGAAGCGAACCGCCAGATAATCCAGTAACTCCGGATGTGTTGGCGCCTGCCCGGTTGTGCCGAAGTTATCCGGAGAGTTAACGATACCCCTGCCGAACAGATTCAGCCAAACCCGGTTGGCCATGACCCGTGCTGTGAGTGCGTTTTCTTTCGAAGTAATCCATTCGGCCAGTTCCCGGCGACCGCTCGAGCCGGATTTGATTTCCGGCATCTCATCGTGATAGAGAACCTGGACAAATCCTCTGCTCACTTTCTGCGCCGGCTTATCGATTTCACCGCGCAGCAATACATTGGTATCCGTTGGAGAAGCGCCATCCTGCACGCCCATCGCAAAAGTTTTCGGCATCCCGTTCTCATCGACACCCTGCAATTTGGCATTGATAATCTGTTGCTGATTTCTCATCCGCAGCGCTTTCTGAAGAGCATCACCGGCCGCATTTCCTGTCAGACTGTCCCTCATCTGGCGGAGTTCAATCATCTCCCGTCTCATCGAAGCCCTGCGCTCTTCCAGGGCGGCAATCTCCCTTTCAGCCATTGGTTCACCGAACGGATCGGGGACCGGCAGCAGGAGTAAATCGGATGACCGCTTGTTTTGCGCATTCGGCACAGTTCCAAAAAAGGTTTCCGAACTCAAAAATATACCTGCCAGAGCGTAGTAATCAGTAGTTGGAACCGGATCAAATTTGTGATCGTGACACCTCGCGCATGACACAGTCAGACCGAGGATCGCCTGGGTCATCGTATCAATTTGTTCATCCACGACATCCATCCGGAACTGATGCCCACTTTCCTGATTGAGACCTTTTGTGCCCATGGCAAGAAAACCGGTCGCAATCAGGTTTTCCTGCCACGTGACATCGTCTCTCGCCGGGAGCAGATCGCCGGCAATCTGTTCGGCGATAAAGCGATCATACGGTTTATCCTCATTGAAAGAGTCGATAACATAGTCCCGGTAGCGCCATGCATGGGGATAGGTCATATTGGTTTCTTTTCCGGTCGATTCGGCATAGCGGGCCACATCCAGCCAGTGCCGCCCCCAGCGCTCACCGTAACCGGGACTCGCCAGTAGTTTTTCCACTTCGGATTGCAAAGCTGAATGAGGGTTTTCTGCCCAGGATTTTTGAAATTGGACTTGTTGTTCCGGAGTTGGCGGCAATCCGATAAGATCAAAATACAGACGACGCACCAAAGTCTCAGGGGAGGCATCCACAGCTGGCGCCATGGACTTTTCCTCCAGTTTAGCGAGAATGTAATAATCTATCACGTTGTTAGCCCAGTCCGGTTTCTCTACTTCCGGCACCGGTGGATTCTTCGGCTTTTGAAATGACCAAAACTCTCTCCCTTTCTCTATATCAATTTCCGACTTTACTATGATCTTCTCTGTAACCCGGGGATCCGGCGCACCCATTTCAATCCATTTTTTGAAATCCGATACGATCGCAGGATCAAGGCGGTTTTTCGGAGGCATTTCATAGTCGGGGTCGGTGTAACTGATCGCTGCCCAAAGCAGGCTGTCATCCGGATGACCGGGAACTACAGCATCGCCACTGTCGCCACCCAGAAACAGCGCCTCACGCGTATCGAGCGCAAGCCCGCCCTTCACTCTGCCGCCTTCGTTGGAATGACACTCATAACAGGCATCTGCGAGAACCGGGCGAATCTTCGATTCAAAAAATGCCAACTGCTCCTGAGTGAGCGGCGCATCCTGTGCATGAAGTAGGGAAATAGAAAAAACAGAAATAGAGAAAACGGAAAGTCGCATGTTCAAGGAGTCTCGTTGGTTCAGATACCTTAAACCGGGAGCCCTGAAAAAAGTTTCGAATTTTCTCAAAATAGAGAGGCGTCCCCTTTCGCAAAAACGAAATCAGTCCTTGATACAGAGAACTTCGCGAGCCGTCCGGAAAATAAATATTTCCGGTGCTACAGCATAGCCGTAAATGCGATCCCCCTCCCCGACGGCAAGCTCATTTACCACCAACTCCCCGGGGCCGTCGACCGTAGGGGACAGGATTGCCGTTTGACCGTCCTTGCAAAAGAAATACACGCTATCGCCCACTGTCAGTGGACTCGCCCAGGTACTCGACGGCAGTCGGTGTTGCCACGCCAGAGTTCCATCCGCGAGATGAACCGCCTGAATAACTCCGGCCCGGTTTACGAAAAATACCAGGTTCTTGTGGATTAACGGCGAACCGAAACTGGACGTCACGCCCGCCGCCCTCCACACAATATTTGTATCTGTCACATCCCCGGAGCCGCCGGCTTTAATGGCCATACAATCGCCGGGATTTGAAGAACCTACGACTACCAGATCATCCTGAAGAGTGGGTGAGGCCACCGTATTCCCTTTAATTCCGGTGACGGTCCAGATTTGCTTACCGGTGGCAGAGTCATAGCAATCAACCGATCCGTTCGAACTTACGAAAATCTCGCCATTCCTGTAGACCGGAGTTGTCCACGAAACCCGTGAGCTTCGCTCTGTTTTCCAAACGGTTGAACCATCGCTCTTTTTAACACACAAAAGATAGGACGGGCCATCATGATCGATAGAAAGAATGATATGATCGGGCGTATTAACCAGAGAAGTTCCGATTCCGTGTCCTCCGACGTACTCCCCAAACTCAGTAGCTAATCGACGTTCCCATACTGTATTGCCTTCCAGATCCAGTCCAAAAAGGTCGCCGCTTTCGAAAAATACATACACACCGTGCGAGTCCACCACCGGAGTGGGGGCTCCCCGTGAAATCATATCTGTGACCTTTTCCGGTTTCTGAGTGGCCGCAAATTCCGCTTTCCATTGAAGCGCCCCGTCATCCAGAGCAAACGCCTCCAGATAGAGATGCTCTTTTTGATCACCGCCCGTGCTGGAGACATAGACCGATTGATTCGCGATCACCGGACTTGACTGACCTTCACCGGCCAGAGCTTTCTTCCACAGGATGTTTTTTGAATCTGACCACTCTACCGGAAGCCCGGCATCCTTTGCAAAACTTTGACCGGACCCGCGAAATTCCGCCCATACAGCATTGCTATCCTCCGCCTGCCCGCAAGCGGTCAGGAGGAGAATACCACTGAGGATGAAAATACGATGGTCTATAGAAAATACGCTTACGATTTTTGCGCGATCTTTGCCCACGAATCCCGAAGCGGAACAGTGCGGTTTACGATCTTTTTATCATCCGATGAATCTGTATCTACACAAAAGTAGCCGAGTCTTTCAAACTGAACGGTTTCGCCAACCTCGATTTCACCGAGTCCCGGCTCGAGTTTGGCGTTTTTGATTTCGATGGAATTCGGATTGAGATAATCCAGAAAAGATCCCTCCGCCGCATCGGGATTTTCCTCTTTAAACAACCGGTCGTAAACGCGGACTTCTGCATCCACGGCGTGTCGGGCGCTGACCCAGTGAATCGTGCCTTTTACTTTGCGACCGTCCGGCGGATTTTCCCCACCTCTTGTATCCGGATCATAGGTACAATGGAGCTCTGTAATTTCGCCGTTTTCATCCTTGATGACTTCCTCGCATTTCAGCCAATACGCGCAGCGGAAGCGAACTTCCCCTCCGGGTTTGAGTCGGAAAAACTTCTTCGGTGCGTCCTCCATAAAATCGTCGCGCTCGATATACAGTTCGCGACAGAACGGGACCTTACGGGTTCCCAGTTCCGGTTTTTCCGGATTCTTCACCGCATCCATCTCCTCCACTTTTTCTTCCGGATAATTTGTGACAATCACTTTCAAGGGATCCAGCACAGCCATAAATCGCAAAGCATCGCGATTCAGCACCTGGCGCACTTCGTTCTCCAAAAGCCCTATATCATGAGTACTCTTAAATTTTGTAACACCTACATTGTGACAGAAATTCCGAATGGCTTCAGATGGATACCCCCGGCGCCTGATACCGGAAATTGTCGGCATGCGCGGATCATCCCAACCCGAAACATAATCATTCTCAACGAGGAAACGCATATTCCGCTTACCCAACATCGTGTAGGTAAGCTGTAGTTTGGCGAACTCAATCTGCCGAGGTTTTGACGGGACATCTATATTATCGATAAACCATTCATACAACGGCCGGTGATGCTCGAATTCCAGGGTACACAGGGAGTGAGTCACCCCTTCCAGAGCATCGCTCTGCCCATGAGTGAAATCATACATCGGATAAATACACCATTTGTCTCCGGAACGGTGATGCTCGATATGTGTGATTCGATAGAGAACCGGATCACGCATATTCATATTCGGATGAGCCATATCGATTTTGGCTCTCAGGACTTTCTCCCCGTCCCCGAATTTTCCATCCCGCATCTCTTGAAACAAAGCGAGGTTTTCCTCTACTGAGCGGTCACGGAAAGGACTGTTCTCCCCGGGGGTTTGGAGATTGCCACGGCCCTTACTCATTTCCTCCGCCGTTTGATCATCGACATAAGCTTTGCCCTCTTTGATGAGGTCTACCGCCCAGGTATAGAGTTGCTCAAAATAGTCGGATGCGAAGTAGAGATTATCCCCCCAATCGAATCCGAGCCAGCGCACATCCTCTTTTATGGAATCAACGTATTCGACATCTTCTTTCGCGGGGTTGGTGTCATCAAACCGCAGATTGCATTGCCCTTCGAATTCCTGAGCAATGCCGAAGTTCAAACAAATCGATTTAGCGTGACCGATATGGAGATACCCATTCGGCTCCGGGGGAAACCGGGTCACAATCTCTTTGTGTTTCCCGGATTTCAGGTCCTCTTCGATGACTTGCCGGATAAAATCTGTCGGCTGATGGTCTTTTTCGCTCATAAATTATTGCTCCCCTTCAATCGCTCAGGATCGAGGGCATTTCAACGTTGCAGTTTGCTTACAACTACCCTTTCAATTCCTCTTCCTCGATCCACACGAGGGCTTTGTCGTAGCTGCAACTTTCCAGAAAATGAGCCAGCCGCGGACGAATTCGACCCGCGAGTTGAGCGTGGAGTTCAGTGATTTGTTCGGAAACTTCCTGAAGCAGCTGCAGCTGTCGATCCGGATCGTTTTCCCGCATCTCAGCATCACCAATTACAGCGAGGCGTTTTTTGAGTAGATCAGCAAGTGTTTGCAATTCCTCTTTCATGACCATTTTCCATCCACTAATCTCTGGGCGTCTCCGGAATAACCGTCTTTCAGAATTTCAGGAAGACGCTCTTCCCGTACATTATCATAACAATGCAGCGCACCAAATCGGATCAGCGAAGCGGGAATTCCGACGGCTGTAAACCCGGGATGACCCGTTGCCGGAAATGGGCCGCCATGATTCATGGCCGATGAAACGGCGACTCCGGTAGGCATTTTGTCATTGAGAAGACGCCCCACTTTTCTACGAAGAGCGGGTTCAATTCGTCCGTAAGCCTCGTCATCGGATCCGTCTTTGGCGGAATAAACACAGCCGGTTAAATTGCCTTCCAGGGATGAAATCACTTCGACAGCCTGCGCCAGGTCATCCGCTACCACGATTAATGAGCAGTTGCCGAAAGCCTCAGTCTGAAGCTCTTCCGGATTTTCTGTAAATTTCGCCCCACTCACTTTCAGCAATGTGTTGCGGCGGGAAAAACCGGAGTTTGTTCCGTCCCCGGTTCCAAAAACGACCTCAGCACCGGCTTTTTTAAGAATCTCGTGGCTCTTCCCGAGTGAGTCTTCCACTGCGGCAGAAAGCAGAACGCCATCGGGAGCTTCTTCAAATTTGCGACCGATTGCTTCGATAAGCGCATCGCCTTCGGCCCCTTTCAACAGAACGACAAGACCCGGATTGGTACAAAACTGTCCGGTTCCCATCAGACAACTACCGGAAAATTCGCCAGCCATTTCTTCCACACCCGTTTCGGAAATTGCACCGGGCAGAATCACGACCGGGTTCACGCTGGAGAGTTCGAGATAAATAGGTTTACCGGCGGTATCAGCCGCTTTCTTCAACGCGAGACCGGCATTCCGGCTTCCAGTGTAACCGGTTGCGCCGACACGTGGATCGGAAACGAGTTTGGCCCCGTCTTCATGGCTGGTTCGGTACAGAAGCTGCACGGTTCCTTCCGGCATACCGGTAGCGTCCGCCGCCTGCTGAGCCAGTTCGGCAAAAACTTTTGTCGTCCCGGGATGGGATGTGTTCGCCTTGCCGATAACCGGATTGCCCGCCGCAATCGCTGCAGCAAAATCACCGCCCGCCAAACTGTTGAAAGCAAAAGGAAAATTGTTTGGACCAAATACACAAACCGGCCCGAGAGGTCCGTAGCAGGAACGGATTCCATTGGCTGTATCAATCGTCGCCTGTTTCCAGGATCCGGAACGCGCCGCTTCAGCAGCCTGCCGGAGCTGACCGGTGGTTCTGGGAAGCTCAACATCAGCAAGACGCGGAGAAACCGGCAACCCCGTTTCCTGATTGGCTGTTTCGACAAGCTTGTCGGAATTCGCCTCGATCAGATCCGCGTAAGCTTCGAGAAATTTCGCGATTTGATCTCCGGGCATTTGAGACATTCTTTCAAACGCTAGAGAAGCACCGGCAAGAGCTGCATCGCAGTCCGCCCATGAACTTACCGGATATTCCGCCGCAAGGGTTTCCCGGGTCGCGGGATTAGCAGATTGAAATGAGCTGGAGGCATCGGCAGCTCTCCATTTTCCGGCGATCAAAACAAGTTCCTTTTCCATAGTGCCGAATCCTTACGCCAAAGGCAGAGCAGGTCAAAGATAGATAAACGTAGTTTTCCCCGAAAAAGGCAGGAATATCGACACCGGCTAACCCGCAATACCTATAAAGCACTGAGCGGGAGATAAAAACAGCATCTGCCGGACGGTAAAATCGACGCCTAACGATTTCGCCAATTACAAATTAGCACTTTTTTTGCATAGCCCCTGAATCGGCCCGTCAACCTTTTGTAATTAATCACAAAT